>JAFQMA010000004.1 GCA_017414535.1 Clostridia bacterium
GGGAAGGGCACGCGGCGGGGGGTGAGGGTGCGCCGCAAGCGAATGGATGGGTGCGAGCTTGTTCTCCATCGTACCGCAGGGCGGGCGAACGCAGTTCGCCCCTACGACGGTGGACGGTTTCGGTATGTAATAGGAAGAAGCAAAGGAAGATTTGTTACGTGACGGACCGTCGAGGACGCCGGTCCCTACAACGGTGGATTGTAACGGCATGCAATAGGAGGGACGAAGGAATAAATTTGTTGCTAACGCCTCATCCACCGCAAGCGGTCTTCTACGGGGCATTGCCCCTTCGCATAAGTTCCACCGAGCCGCTCAGGCGGCGCTACGCTTGCCCTTGCGGGGTGTCACTTACCCCAAACCCCCTCCGGGAAAGGCGATGGTGCATTGCCTTTTGCAGGTGGATAGGAGGAAAGAAAGCAAGCTTTGCTACGTTACGGACCGTCGAGGACGCCGGTCCCTACGACGGGGGACGGTTTCGGTACAGGATAGAGAGGGAGAAAAGGGAAAAGCGCAGAGAGAAAAGTGAAGAGAAAGGAAGCCTTCCTGCATTTCTGCCGAAAGGCCTCTTTTTTCATATAAATATAAAAACTAAAGGATTTTGGGGAGGGGGTTCGGGGGAGAGACCTTTTTGCAAAAGGTCCTCCCCCGTAAAAAATCTCCTCCCCACAAAAAAGCATCCTTACGGAGCGGCGAAGCTGCGCTCCTCCACGGTGGCACCGTATTCCATGAGACGGGCGAGGGCGTGCAGAGCAAAGCCCCAGAAAATAAGGAAGAGATGGGACTCCACGGTCGTTGCGGCGCCCGTGATCATTTCCACCAGAGAGGAGGTCACGAGGGGCGCCCCGCAAAGGATCCACAGCGAGATGCCCGCCAGCTTCAGATCTGCGGCGGCCTCACGGTCAAAGAGCAGGATCCCCTCCGCCTCCTTCTTAAAGGCGCGGGCAAGGAAGTGGAAAAATACCGCCGTAGCGGCCAGCTCCACCAGCGTGGGCAGGATCGCAATGGCCACGGTGCGGTTCTCCAGCTCCGCCACCGTGGGATCGGCCTTGAAGAGAAAACCGCCCTCGGTCTTTTCCACCGTCAGATCCTCGTGCTCCGCTTCCCCCACCAAAAGGGCAAAGGCTTCCTCATCGGCGGCGTAGCGCAGAAGGGACTCTGCCAGAAAAACGCGGGTGCCCGTGGTCAATTCCACCTTCATGGAGCCGGCAGGCAAAAAGGAAAGGAGCAAAATGCTTACCACCAGCGCCACCGCACCGATGATACAGCCGATCTTGGCGATGATCCCGATAATACTGCCCACCTTGCAAACGGAGCGAACGTAACGCTTGTTCTTTTCATGATCCATAGTGATTCCTCCTAAAATTAAAGCACGCGGAGCCGACCCCGCAAAAGGTCCACGGTAAAGGTGCAAAGCTCCCTGAGATATAAATGGGGCAGAAAGAGCCCGCCGCCCCGCGGGCAGGCAAAGGAAATATCGCCTTGGGGCAAAAGGCGCCCCGCCAAACAGGCCGCCCGATAGGCGTGGTAGCGACTTGTCACTACCAATATACGCTTCCCGGAAAGCCGGGAGAGATTATTCGAAAAATTTTCATGGGTGGTGCGGCTTTCCTCCTCCAAAAGGAGCCGCTCGGGGGAGATGCCCCGTCGGGTCAGCGCCCGTGCCATGGCCGCCGCCTCCGTTTCCCGCTCGCCGAAGACCTTTCCGCCCGTCGGTAGGACGGTGGCCTTGGGAAAGAGTCGGGCCTGTCGCGCTCCCTCCGCCGCCCGCTCCCGAAAAAGGGCACGGGGCTGGGTACCGTCCTGCCGCACGCCGAGGATCAGAATAAGCTCGGGCGCGTCGGCCTTATTCGGTCGGAACAGGGCACAGCGCAAAAGAAAGGCGGCGTAATAGACCAGGGCGATCAGCAGCGGAAGCCACAAAAGGGGAACGGTATCCGCAAAGGGCGCGCACAGCGCGCAGTACAGCGCGGCAATGAGCCACAGATATAAAACGGAGGAGCGCCATCCGTAGGCCAGGGTGCACAGAAGCCAGTATAGCCCAAGCAAAGCCGCCCCGATCCAAAAGATCAGCTGCAAGGACTCGCCCCCTCTCGTTTCAGATACTATGATACCATATTATACCACGCCACCCTCGCAAGGTCAATTTTTCATAAAAAACTTTTTTACGGAAGGAGCTTTTTGTTTTTTCTTGGGAGTGGCTTCTCACGGGAAAGCTTTTCGGGGGAGGATCTTTTTCAGGAAGCTTTTTGCGGGGGAGGACCTTTTGCAAAAGGTCTCTCCCCCGTACCCCCTCCCCAAAATCCTTTGATTTTTATATTTATATTAAAAAAAGCCTTTCTGCGTTAGCGGAAAGGCTTCCTTTTCTTTTCACTGTTCATTTTGCCTCCCTCTGTCTGCTTACATAACGTCTCACTGTCGTAGGGGCGAACTGTGTTCGCCCGCCACAAAACAAAGCTTGCTTTCCTCCCTCCTATCCGCCTACAAAAAGGCAAGCGACAGAGCCTCCCTCCGAGAGGGAGGGGGACCACGGATGTGGTGGAAGGAGCCTGCGCGTGTAGCAATATAGCACTACGCCCCTTCGTGCGTGTGCTCCTTCAGTCACCTGCGGTGTCGACTCCCGACCAATGGGAGGCTATGCTTTTGCCTTGTGCTCCCAATCGGGCGAACGCAGTTCGCCCCTACAACGGAATGTTGTAACGGCATGATACAGGACGAGGCAAAGCAAGCTTTGTTTTGTGGCGGCGGGAGCAAGCCCCCGCCCTACAGCGGCATTCGTTTTGTAACAATTGTCTTCAATGATAAAACCAAAGGTTTTTGGGGAGGGGGTTCGGGGGAGAGACCTTTTGCAAAAGGTCCTCCCCCGAAAAGGGTTTCCCGTAAAAAGAAAAAAGGAGACCCGAAGGTCTCCTTTTTATAAGGTCTTATTTCGTGCCAAGGTTAACGACAACGCAAACGCGTGCGCCAACGGTGGTGCTGTTGCGGATGGTGTCCTCGTAGAAGGCGCCGTCCTGACCGATGCTGGAAGCTCTCTGCTGGTTGTCTACCACGTTACCGGAGTTTCTCAGGAAGTAGCCTGCCCAACGGTCTGCACCGCGAGCGGTAACGCCGTTCTTCTTGGCGTTTGCGGTAGCGCTGGCCTTGACGTACTGAGCCAGATCGCCGGTCATGTATTTGTCCAGATCCTCCTTGGAGGGAGCAAAGCCGTATGCCTTCACGTCGGCACCGGAGCTGCTTCCGTCGGAGCTGGCGGCGGTGGTAATGGTGGTCTGAACGAACTTGCCTCTCATGCTCTGATCAGCCTGGATCAGCTTCTCAACGAAGCTCTCGCAGTAAGCGTGAAGACCGCTCTTTGCATAGCTGGTATCGTTGCCGCCGGTTACGGGTGCGTAGCCGTTGGTCAGCTCGCCGACCACGTTCTTGGTCATGAGCAGAGCCTGCATCTTACCGTCGACCTCAACAACGTCCAGAACGATCCACTCCAGGGGCTCGTTCAGGGTGGTCAGGTCACCGTCCTGCTCGAGGGTACCGAAGGTCACGATGGAGCCCTTCTTGCACATACCGAGCTCGCTGTTCTGAGCGTAGATGGTCTTCTTTTTGGCTTCGCTCATGTCGGCGTCCTCAAGAAGATCTGCGGCCTCAAAATATCTGCCGCTCTTGCAGAGCACTTCAAGGATGTACTGCTCGAGAATGGTATTCTTGTTATCCTTGCCCATAAAGAGAGCCCAGCGGCTCTTTGCATAAGCTTCTTCAAAAAGCTCCTCGTAGCCTGCCTGCTCCTGCTTCTTCAGGTCAACGCCTTCTTTGTAAGCGGCAACGGCGCCACTGTCGGAAACGATTGCAACGATGACAAGTGCGATGATGGCAACAACGACAACGGCTGCGGCAATGATGATGCCGAGCAGACCGCCCTTGCCCTTTTTCTTTTCGGTCTTTTCCACCTTAGCTTCTTCAGCTTCGGGGATGATCTTTTCTTCTGCCATATTTTCCTCCTTAAATTGGGTAAAAGCACAGATAGTACTTTAATTTTATTATAAGAGAAGCAAGTGTTTTTTGCAACCTTGCTATTTTTACAAAAAATTCATTCAAATTTTGTGTTTTTTGCCTAAGTTTCAAGGCTTTTTCGTTATTTTTCAATGAGATCCTTGTCTTTTTTCTCCTCGTAGGGAACCTCCATGACGGCGGGGGTGCCGCGGCGCACGTGGGCGCTGACGTGGAACAGGGTCACCAGATCGAAAATACCGTTGGCCAGAAGGAGAATGCCCGTAAAGCGCGCCATGGCCGTTGCCACACCGAATGGCTCCACGATGAGCAGAGCGGCAAAGATCAGCGCAATGAGGGACCAGATGAGATTGACCCACCAGTTTTTGTTCTGCGCGGCCTTCAGTTCAAAGGCGTACTGCAGCTTATAAACGCCGTCGATGAGCACGGCAATGCCCACCAGCGTCCACAGCAGGGAAACGAAGGTATCAAATTTAAAGAGAAACACAAGTCCCACCGCCAGTGCCAGGATACCGGGGATCATTCTGCCCACGGACAAAAGGCCGTTGGGACGGGCGAATACGCTGACGATCTCCAGCACGCCGAACAGGGCAAGACCCCCGCCCAGAATGAAGCGCAGCGCACCCTCCACCACGCCGGGCACCGCCAGAAGCACCACACCCAGCACCAGAGACACAAGGCCCGTAAAGAGCATGCCGGGCTTTAAGCTTTTGAGAAATTTTTTCATCGTTTTTTTCTCCTTATTTCGTTCTATGTTTTCCGTGTGCCGCCCTGCAGAAAACGGCGGGCAGACGCGCGCGGAGCAAATGGGAAAGATGCCCCAGGATCAGCAGGGGCAGGGGACTTTTCCGCTCAAAGACCCATTCCAAAAGGCGGTGGGTCCCGTCGGCGGCGGGGGCAGAGGGTACAAGACGCGCCGTTTCCAAAAGACGCCGTCCCTCCTCCCTTCGCCTGCGGCGGGGCAGGGGCGGGTGAGAATACAGGCTGGCCCCGTGGGAAAGAAGCCCCTTCAAAAAGACCTTGCGGCAGAGCCCCCGCGCCTCCTCTTCCTTTCCGAAGCGGGCAAACAGCGCGGTGAGGGAGCGGTGGAGCGCCACGCAAAGAGGGGGCTTTTCCTCAAGATAGCGGCGGCAGAGCCCGCCCTCGCGGGGGGCGTAGCGGTATAAAAGAAGGGATGAGGCGGCGATCCGCCGTGCCGAGGCCAGCGCGCGGTGAAGAAAGAGACGGTCCTCTCCCCAGGGCTCGGCGGGGAAGCGCAGACCGTTTTCCGTGACGAGGCGGCGGGCAAAGAGCTTGCCCCAGACCTGCCCCAGCTGATCCGCCTCGGCAAAGGCGGAAAGGTGCGCGGCAAATTCCTCGGGGGAAAAAACGCCCTCCTCGGGGGGAAGATAAGGGGCGGTGCGGCTTCCTTGCACGTAGCCGTAGCCGAAAAGGACCACGTCCGCCTCCGTTTTCTCGGCAAAGGCCAGCGCGCGGGGGAGGGAGTCGGGATACAGGGTGTCGTCCCCGTCCAGAAAGAGGATCCGATCGCCCCGTGCTGCCTCCAGTGCCGCCTGCCGTGCGGCGCCCACCCCACCGTGAGGCAGGGTCAGCAGGCGCAGGGAGGGAAACTCCTCCCGCAGGCGGGAAAGGGCCTGTGCCTCAGCGGGCTCGCTCCCGTCGTCCGCCAAAAGGATCTCGTGCTCAAAGGGGAGCTTTCCCACGCTCATCAGGGCGCGGCGGGCCCCTGCGGCATCGTTGTAAACGGGTAGGATCAGGCTCAGCCTCACTGTGCTTCGCCCTCCGCCGCGGGGGCGGAAAAATCGGCGTCCTTATCGGGCAGGGTCAGTGCCTCCTCTTCATCCGTCAGGGTGAACTGCAGAGGGAGGGGCAGAATGTTTTCCTTGTCCTTTTCAATGCGGGACAGGGTGAAGATCACGCGGCTCTTCTTGTTTTCATCCAGGGTGCCGCGGAAATAGTATTCCGTATCCGTCAGGGTCAGGCGCAGGGCCAGATCGTTCTTGCTTTTGCCCCAGGAGAAGCGGATGCGAGTCTCCCGCGCTTCGCCGTTCTCCGTCAGGGTAATACCGATCTCGCGGAGATAGGATCTGTCGTCCTCGGTGACGGAGTCCGTCAGGGCAAGGCTCGAGACCGCCTCCCCGTGGGTGGCGGTGATCACCATACCGCTTGCCGTGCCGTCCAGCGTCAGGGACAGCGCCAGGGCGGCGTCCTTCCCCTTCAGGGTCATATCCGCACGGCGCAAAAGGCCGTCAAAGACCGTCAGCTCGGCGGTGAGGGAGGGATCCTTCGCCACAGCCTCGTAAAAATCGCCCTCCCCCGCAAAAAAGGAGGCAATGGCCTCGCGGCGGGCTCCGTTTTCCTCTGCGAGAGAGGCAAGCAGCTGCAGCAGGGCGGCATCGGAGCGAAGCTCCTTCAAGAGAGCCACGGCCCCCGCCGCGGTCTCGCCCTCGGCGCTGAGAAGGTACAGCTCCGCGGAGCCCTCCTCCTCCCCGTGGGAGAAGTCCGTCTTTTCCTTGGTCAGGGTGGGTTCGGCCGCTTCAAAAAGCGCTTCGCACTCCGCAAGCAGAGCGTCGTTTGTCAGGCGGGGATCCGTCCAGGTGACAAAGGCGCCCAAAAGCAGGCGCAGCTCGGGATCGGTCAGCGTGGCAAGCCAAGGGAAAAAGGCATCGGCCTTGCCGCCCGTTACCTCGCCCTCCTCGGGCTTCAGGATCAGTTCGTCGCCGCTGCGGTACAGGGAGAGCCTCGTTTCTCCCCGCAGGGTCAGACAGCGGGTCTCGCCGTCACCGGTGACGGTGAGCACCTCCTTGCCCTTTTCCGTGGCTACGAGCCGTCCCGTCCGCAGAAGGGACACAAGGCGCAGAAGGGTCTCGTCCCGCTCCTCCAGCTCCTCCAGGCTTTCCCCTGCCGCATCCAACAGAGCGGCCTCGGGGCGCAGGACGGAGAAGAGCCCCACCATGGCAAGCAGTGCCAAAAGCAGAGCGATCAGCGGGAAAAGCCCGCCCTTCAGAGGGTATTGTTTCGGTTCCATAAAAGCTCCTTTCGGGAGGGGATCAGCATTCGGGGCCGTGCTCCCCCTCCTCCGTGCCCGTGGTGGGTGTGGGGGTCTGCAGGGCGGGAACGGTGAAGTCCTCGGTCTCGGGGGTCAGGGTGAAGCTGCCCGACAGGGCACCCGCCTGATAGGAATAGGCCAGCGCCACCACGGCGCCCGTTTCCACGTCCAGGGTCAGGGTACCCTTCATGGCGGCGCCCGCCGTATCGACGGTGATGCCAAGGCTTGCGGCGGCCTTTTGCACCAGGGCGGCGGCCGTGGCCTCGGTGGCGGTAAATTCCACGTGGTAGGAGGAACCGTCCTTCTCCAGCTCAAGGGTGGCAAGCTCTGCCGCCTCGGGCAGCAGCGCCGCCAGCTCCTTCTGCCAGAGCAGCTCGCGGCTTTCGGCCTCGGCGCGGCTCAGCTCCTCGGCGGTGAACAGATCGTGCTCCACGGCGGTGAGGATTCCCTTTTCCAGACGGTACTGGTACAGACGGCTGATCTCCTCGGGGAGAGCGTCGCCCTCGGTCTTGGAATAGAGGGATTGGTTGGAAAGATAAGAGGAGAGGGCCTTGCGGTACAGATTGGTTTCCACGCCGAAGGAAAGGCTCAGTCCCTCGGTCTTGTAAAGCATGCTCTGCACGGCGGTCAGTGCCAGTACCTCACCCTTTAAAAGGCTCTCTCTTGCACTGTGGAGCATGGCGGGGGTGCGAATGTCCTCCACGGCAACAAAGGCCGCCCGTTCCTCCTCGGTGAGGGGGGAGACGGTATTGTCCGCACTGCGGAATTTTTCCATTTTGGTGGCGACGGTATAGGTCCTTGCCTCCTCGCCGCTCTTTCCCGCCAGCTTCATTTTTTCTTCCAGAAGCACGCCCTCCTCGTTGAGGATCAGCTCGCCCTCCAGCTTCTCCGGCACAAAAGCGCCGGTGGGATCCAGGGTGGCAAAGCGACTGAGGAGCGCTTCGTTTTTGCTTTCGTATTTCAGCGTCAGTCCCTCGCGGCTCTTCACGGTCACAAGCTCCGCCTCGGGCCCCGTAAGGGGATAGAAATTATCCTCCAGAAATTCCCGCATGATGCGGGGTGCGGTCTCGGCGGTGAAGGAGCCCAGCCCTGTTTTCACAAAGGCCACGCCCCCTACGTAGGTGACCTCGTTTCCGTCTCCCTCTCGCTTCAGGTCAAAGGCGTCGTAGCCCGTGCGCAGACGGGTGGCGGTGAGGGTCAGGGGCTTTTCCCCGCCCGTGACGGAGGTCTTGACGGACCAGTTCAACAGCTGATCCAGCTTCTCGCGGGCAAAGGCGTAAAGGCCCGCGGCGTCCAGCGCGGAAAGATCCTTTTTTTCCGCCGTTTGGGTGGGCAGGGGCGCCTCTCCCCTGCCGCAGGCGGCCAAAGGCAGCAGCAGGACCAGGGTCAGAAGCAAAGCAAAGATTTTTTTCATAATGGGATCCTTTCGTTTGAATCGTAAAGGGTAGCAAGTCCGGCCTCGCCCGTTTCGCGGTAGCGGCGGGGCATATCGCGCCCCGTTTGGTACATGGTCTCTACCACGGAGTCGAAGGGGATCTTGCGGGAGTCGGCCAAAAAGCCCGCCAGAGAGGCGGCGTGAATGGCGCGCATGGCCGCCACGGCGTTGCGCTCAATGCAGGGGATCTGCACCAGACCCCGCACGGGGTCGCAGGTGAGGCCCAGATGATGCTCCAGGGCTACCTCGGCAGCGTATTCGATCTGATCCAAGTCGTAGCCGTGCAGCTCGCCCACGGCCGCCGCCGCCATGGCGCAGGCACTGCCTACCTCGGCCTGACAGCCGCATTCCGCCCCGCTGATGGAGGCGCGGGTCTTGATGATGTTGCCCACCAGCCCCGCCGTGGCCATGGCACGGAGCAGGGCGGTGCGGGAGAGACCCTTTTCCTCGGTGACGTATTTCAGCACCGCAGGAACGATGCCGCAGGCACCGCAGGTGGGGGCGGTCACGATGGTGCCGCCTGCGGCGTTGTGCTCACTGACGGCGAAGGCGTATGCGGAGACCAAGCGATTCTCGCGGGTCTGTGCGTTTTCATCGGGATGGCGCAGGGAGCAGAGCTTCTTGGCACGGCGCTGAACGCCCAGCCCTCCGAACAGCTCGCCCTCGGCGGAAAGGCCCGCCTCAATAGCGCTTTCCGCGGCGTCCCACATGGCGGAAAGGTAATCCCAGATCTCCCGACCCTCGTAGCGCTCCGCGTATTGCCAAAGGCGCAGGCCGTGTGCCTTGCAGTAGCTTGCAATATCCCGAAAGCTGTTGTGGGGGTAGATGCGGCGGGGCTTGAACACGGGGTGCCCCGCGATGACGATACTGCCGCCGCCCACGCTGTAGATCTCCCAGCGCTCCAAAAGGCGGTGACCCTCCCAGGCCTCCAGCTGCATGGTGTTGGGATGGGGCAGGGCAAGGCGCTCTCTGTCGTAGGCTACGGTAACGGGAATGGGGTGGAAGCTCTCCTCCAGACAGGCATCCAGCGACAGCTCCGCGCCCGTTTTAGCCAGTGATCCGAAGAGCACCGCGCGGAACAGGGTGGCCTCGGGATGCTTGCGGCGGAAGAGCTGTGCCGCCTTGGCGGGGCCCATGGTGTGGGAGCTGGAGGGGCCCTTTCCGATCTTATACAGCTCTCGCAGGGATTCCATGCCCTCCTCGATGCGCCGCTCCCGGGCGGTGGCGATCTCGTTTTTCAAAAAGTAATCCAGTGTTACGCCCAAGACCGTGGCGACGGAAAGGAGCGTATCCGTGCTGGGCAGGGACTGTCCGTTTTCCCATTTGGAGACGGCGCGGTTGGAAACGCCCACCTTGCGCCCCAATTCCTCCTGGGACAGACGGTTCTTTTTCCGCAAAAAGCGGATCTTCTCCGAAAATTCTACGGAAAACACCTCCCCATTTTCTAATCTACACTGAAATTCTACCATTATTAGAGTTTTTTTGCAAGTGCTAAGGCTTCTTTTTTTCTTGGAAGGACCTTTTTTCACGGGAAACCCTTTTCGGGGGAGGACCTTTTGCGAAAAGGTCTCTCCCCCGTACCCCCTCCCCAAAAACTTTTGGTTTTATCATTGAAGCACAATTGTTACAAAACAAATGCCGCTGTAGGGCGGGGGCTTGCTCCCGCCGCGTAACGGTGTGCATTTTGCCCCTTCCTATTGTATACCAAAACAAATTTTGACTGTAGGGACCGGCGTCCCCGACGGTCCGCTTGCTGTATGAGATGAAACAAACTCACACCCACCCATGTGCCTGCGGTGCACCCCAACACCCCGTTCGGGTCTGTTTGTAGGGGAATTTATCATAATAATTCGGGCGGGCGTTGCCTTCCCGGTCGGGGGGAGGATGAGGCGTTAGCAGCAAGTCTGCACCCTGACCCCTCCTATAAAAAACAAGACAAATATCCACGGTAGGGCGGGGGCTTGCTCCCGCCGCAACGTAACGAGATGTAGCTTCATTCTTTCTGTAAATAGGCAGAACAAATTGTTTTTTCAGAACAAAATTTATTTTATAGTCAACAGATATTTACAGATCATCAGATTTGTTACGTGACGCCTCCTCCACCGCAAGCGGTCTTCTACGGGGCATTGCCCCTTCGCATAAGTTCCACCGAGCCGCTCGGGCGGCGCAAAGCTTGCCCTTGCGGGGTGTCACTTACCCCAAACCCCCGACCGGGAAGGCTATGCGCGGCTGGATGGATGAGATGAAATTCTGTAGGGAAGGGCACGCGCTGTTTCGGTGGGGTGCACCGCAGGCACATGGGTGGGTGCAGACTTGTTATCAATTGACCCGCAAGCGGACCGTCGGGGACGCCGGTCCCTACGACGGTGCATGGTAACGGCATGATACAGGAAGATGCAAAGCAAGCTTTGTTTTGTGGGGCGGCGGGAGCAAGCCCCCGCCCTACAACGGAGGACGGTTACGGTATGCAATAGGAGGGAAGAAAGCATAAATTTGTTACGAACGCCTCATCCACCGCAAGCGGTCTTCTACGGGGCATTGCCCCTTCGCATAAGTTCCACCGAGCCGCTCAGGCGGCGCTATGCTTGCCCTTGCGGGGTGTCACTTACCCCAACCCCCCGACCGGGAAGGCAAAAACGGAAGCCTTCCTGCATTTCTGCAGAAAGGCCTCATTTTTTATAATATAAAATTAAAAATTAAAAGTTTTTGGGGAGGGGGCACGGGGGAGAGACCTTTTTCAAAAAATGTCCTCCCCCGTAAAAAATCCAAAAACCTTACTTCTTTCCGTTGAAGCGGGCCATGGCGGCGGGCAGATCTCCTGCGGCAAAAAGGCGGGTGGTGTCGTATACGTCCTCCATAACGGAAAGGAGGGCATCCTGCTCCTCGGCGGGGGGCTTGCCCAGCACGTGATGCATCAGCTCCATACCGGGGGCGGGCGAGCCGATACCGATCTTCACGCGGGGGAAGGCCTCACTGCCCAAGCGGGCAATGACGGATTTAATGCCGTTGTGCCCCCCTGCGGAGCCGTCGGCACGGATGCGCATGAGACCGGGACGGAAATTGATATCGTCAAAGATCACCAGCACCCGTTCGGGGGGGATCCGATAGAAGGCGGCGGCCTCCCGCACGGCATCGCCCGACAGATTCATAAAGGTGGTGGGCTTCATGAGCAGACCCTTCCTGCCACCGAGGGTGATCTCCCCTACCAGTGCGTGGAAGCGGGCGTTTTTGATGGTGACGTTTTCCCGCAGGGCAATGTAATCGACGGCCATAAAGCCGCAGTTGTGGCGGGTGGCGGCGTACTTGTCGCCGGGGTTGCCAAGTCCCACAATGATAAATTCAGGTGCTGCCATAGCCTCTCCTTGATAGAATTGAGTTGCGGTTTCGCTCGGGAAAACGGGTGCCGCCGCGGGCTTTTCGGGCAGAGATCGGCGCAGAAGCACGATCCCCGCGATCAGACACAGCAGGCAGAAGCCCCAAAGGAGCAGCTGCATCACACCTGCCTCGGCGCTCTCCATGGAAAGGCCGAACTGCTCCGCGATCCGCAAAGGGTAATTGGTGAAATTAAAGGCCGCATGGAACAGAATGGACGCCCAGATCGAGCGGAAGCGATAGACCAGAAAGCCCAGAAAGATGCCCATGGGCAGGGTAAAGGCCAGCTGATAGAGATTGCCGTGCACCAAGGCGAAGGCCGCACCGCTAAGACCGATGGCCACCGAGGCGGGCATCACGCGGCAGAGCTTATGAAGGATCAGCCCGCGGAAGAGAAGCTCCTCCACAATGGGGCAGAGCACGGCCACGTACAGCATTTCGATCCAAAGATTTCCGCCGGAGGTCTGAAGCGCCTCCTCCATTTCCAGATAATCCTCCTGACTTTGCACGAAGGCGGGGAACATGGCGGAAAGATTGATGAGAAAAATCGCCAGCAGATAGCCGCCGAAGCCCATCAGCAGGGACGAGACGATCCCGCCTCCCGAAAGCTTCCGGAAGCCCGTGGCCTCACCCCAGCTTTTGCGGTAGATGAGAAGCACCAGCCCCACGAACAGCAGGGCAAAAAGAAGCATGATCTCGTAATTGAGCTGAAGGATGGTTTTCTCCAGAGCCTCCTTCAGCTCCTCCGCGGGTACCCCCTTGGCACCCAAACAAAAAGCAATGACCTGCTGTCCCAGAAAGAGCGCAAGATACATGACGGCGTAAAAGAGCAGGATCAGCCCCGCGCTTTTCAAAAGGGCGGAAAAAACGGATTCTTTTTTCATAATGACTCCTTATTTATCGATGCGCACGAATTCAATGGCGCGGAAGGCCTCGTCCTCCAATTCCGCCATGGGAAGCTTTGCCTCCTCCTCCAGAACCTCCTCCATGGTGGGATTCAGCTTGGGATGGCGGGGAGTAAAGACGGTACAGCAATCCTCGAAGGGGAGGATGGAGGTCTCGAAGCAGTCGATGGCACGGCTGGTGGCAACGATCTCCTCCTTATCCATGCCGATGAGAGGACGGAATACGGGCAGATCCGCCACCGCGTCGGTGGTGGCCAGCGCCGCCATGGTCTGGCTGGCGACCTGTCCCAGACTCTCGCCCGTCACAATGGCCCCGCAGGCCTGACGGCGCGCCACGCGGCAGGCCAGTCGCATCATACTGCGGCGCAGGAGAATGGTGAAAAGCTCCTCGCGGCAGACCTCCTGCATGCGGAGCTGAATATCCGTCATGCGGATGGAGGCGAAATTCATGGTCTCCGTATAGGCGCAGAGCTTTCTGGCAAGATCCATGACCTTTTCCTTGGCTCGCTCGGAGGTATAGGGGAAGGATTCGAAGTGCAGGGCATCCACAAAGGCGCCTCTTTTTGCCATGCGCCAGCCCGCCACGGGGGAATCGATGCCGCCCGACAGCATCAAAAGGCATCTTCCGCCCGTGCCGTAGGGCATACCGCCCGCACCGGGGAGCTTCTTGGCGTGCACGTAGGCAAAATCCTCGCGGATCTCCACCCAACAGGTCTCCTGCGGGTGATGCACGTCCACCTTGGGAGCCCGTCCCCCCAGCGTGGAAAGCACGCGGGCACCCACCTCGCGGGCGATCTCGGGGGATTTTAAGGGGAATTTCTTGTCACTGCGGCGGGCATCGGCCTTGAAGGAGCGGGCACCCACCAGCTGGGGAGCGATCTTCTTTTCCACCGCCTCCAAAATGGCGTCCATGTTCTTTTCCACACGCCAGGCAATGCTCAGGCTCACGATGCCGAATACCCTCTGCAAAACGGGCAGGGCCGCCTCCAGCGCACCGTCGTCCTCGGACTCCACGAACACCGTGGACTGGGAGGTAAATACCCGAAATTCGCCCAAGGGCTTGAGCTTTTTGCGGATCTGACGGAGGAGCTGCGCGTCGAAATAGCTCTTGTTATCGCCCTTCAGGATCAATTCTCCGTATTTGAGCAGGATGGATCTTTTTTCTGTCATAGCTTTGCGATCTCCTTGAGTACTTTAACAAATTCCGCCGCCTCCGCCACGGTATTGAGGCCGGAGAAGGACAGACGGACGGTGCGGTCGCTTTCCCGATCGGAAAGGCCGAAATTCTTTAAAACGGGGCTCTTCCCCTTGTGGGAGGAGCAGGCACTGCCCGAGGAGACGAAAATGCCCCGTGCGGACAGGCTGTGGAGCAGGACCTCGCTGCGGAAGCCCTCCACCTGAAGGCTGAGTACGTGGCAGGATGCCTCGGCGGGAAGATTGGGGATCACGCGGGAGAAGGGGGCAAGCTCCTTGAGCAGATAGCTGCGGATCTCCTCCATGCGGGCGATATCCTCCTGCATGGCAGAAGCGCCCACGCGGCAGGCCTCTCCGAAGCCAACAATGCCCGAAAGATTCTCCGTGCCGTTGCGAAGGCCTCTCTCCTGACCGCCGCCCAGCAGGCGGGGGGACAGCTGCAGCCCCTTTTTCACCCAAAGGGCGCCCACGCCCTTGGGGCCGTGCACCTTATGGGAGGAAATGCTGAACAGATCCAGCCCCAAGCGTTCGGGGCAGAGGGGACGGTGGAAAAAGCCCTGTACGCCGTCGGAAAAGGTGAGGCAATGGGGATTTTTCTCCTTGACGGCACGGCAAACGGCGGGAATATCGAAAACCGCGCCCGTTTCGTTATTGGTGTGCATGACGGCGCAGAGCGCCGTTTTTTCATCGGTCAGCCGTGCCGCCTCCGAGGGATCGATGCGGCCGCCGCGGGTGGAGAGGGTCACGATCTCAAAGCCCTCCTCGGAAAGCTGTTTCATGCATTCGCTGACGGCGGGATGCTCCGCATCGCTTGTGAGGATGCGATTTCCTCTGCGGCGCATCTTCTTGGCGGCGGAAAGCACCGCAAGGTTGTCCGCCTCCGTGCCGCCCGAGGTGAAAACGATCTCCTCCGCCTTGGCATTCAGCGCCTTGGCCACGTTTTCTCTGGCGGCCTTCATGCGCTTTTCCGCGGCAAAGCCCGCCTCATGCAGGGAGGAAGGGTTGGCAAAGAGCT
Organism: Clostridia bacterium; assembly: GCA_017414535.1. Lineage (GTDB taxonomy): Bacteria > Bacillota > Clostridia > Oscillospirales > SIG627 > RGIG5579. The sequence continues at coordinate 14,970 of JAFQMA010000004.1, forward strand.
CCAGCTCCTCCCGCAGGATCGCCTTGACCTCCTCCCGCAGGGGAGAGGACGCGGCGTTATCAAAATAGATCATGGCCTATCCTTTCTAAAACTCAAATTCCACGCGGCCGTCCTTCAGGACCAGCCTTGCATCGAAGCTCTTGCCGCTCCGCTTGGAAACAAAGCCCGTCATGGGATCGCTCCGCCCCTCGGCAAGGATCTTTCTCGCCTGGGCAATGGGCACGGTGCGCCCCAAAAGAGCCAGGGGCACGCGGAAGGCACAGCCCTCCTTGTAGCCGCGACAGCCGTAGGCGTATTTTCCCTTGACTACCTCATTTCCGCACAGGGGACAGGTGCCCACGGCTTCTCCGTAGAGGCCCGTGTTGGATTCTTCCTTTTCCAGACCGAAGACCCGCGCGATCTCGCCCTTGGCCACGGCCAGGGCGCCGTCGATCTCCAGATCGCCGCGGTACACCGCCTTCAGGCTCTTGCCCGTTTCGGCGGTCTTGAATTTATCCATGGAAATGCCCATGAGGGATAACTGCTCAATGAGATATTTTCCGTCGGGCAGGATGGAATATACGTCCTTTTTCAGGGCGATATAGCGGCTCTTCACCGCATTGTCGATAATGCCCGTGCGGGTGGCCTCGGTGCCCAGCTCCAAGCCCTCGAACATGGCCTTGTAGTCCTCGGCATCGTCTCCCTCCTCCTCTTCGGCGCGGGCCTTTTCCTCGCGGAAGGGATTTTTCAGATAGTTGTTTAAGGTCTCGATGGTGTAGTGCTTGGGGGGACTGGTCTCCTTCTCCACGGGGGCGAAATTCACGGGAACGGTATCGCCCACCTTCAGGTCGGGCAGGGTCTTTTCGCCGCCCTTTGGCTCGTCGAAGCGGGTCCAGCCCTTTTGCAGGATCACGTGACCCTTCAGGGTAAATTCCTCCAGCTCGCCCGAGGCCAGCACCAGCTCCGTTTTTTCGCAAAGGCAGTCCTCCGCGCAGAACACCGCCACGAAGCGGCGCAGAATGGTCTGATACACCAGCTTCTCCTCGGGGGAGAGGGCCTCCTTCTCCGGGATCTTCACCGTGGGGGTCAGAGCGGAATGGCTCTCGATCTTACTGTCGTCGAAGATGGTCTTTTTATCCTTCATCTTCACGGGGTAGCCGATGGCCTCCAGCCCCTTCAGCACCGTGGCGATCTTGCCCTTTTCGGCGGTGGCAAGATATTCGGAATTGGTACGGGGATAGGTGACGTAGCCCTTTTCGTACAGGGCCTGCACCAGCTTCAGGGACTGCTCCATGGGCATTTTATGCTTTTTGCCCAAAACGTTCTGGAGCTTGGAGAGGGAAAAGAGCTTGCCGGGATTTAAGGTGTCCTTTTTGCTCTTGCGGCTCTTCACCGTGCAGGGCACGCCGTTCAAGGCGGCGGCGTAGGCCTCGGCCTTGTGCCTTTCGTCCTTGGTGAATTTCTTTTTGGATAAAAGCTCGGGGAAGTTCTCGCTTTTGTAGGACACGGCGTAATAGATCTCGGGGGTGAAGTTTTCGATCTGCATATCCCTGTCGTAAATGGCCTTCACGATGGGAACGATCACTCTTCCCACCCGCAGGAGGGTGCCCGTTTTCAGGGTGGCAAAGCGGGTCAGATTCACACCGTACAGCCAGTCCATATAGGTGCGGGCAAAGCCCTCGTCGGCCAGACGGTCGTAGTCCTTGCCCTCCTTCAGCTCCGCCAGGGCGGCGCGGACCGTTTCCGCGGTCTGATCGGGCAGCCACAGACGGTACACGGGCTTTTTGTTGTCCGCGTGGATCAGGCACAGGCGAATGATGATCTCGCCCTCCCGATCGGCATCCCCCGCGTTGATGACGCAGTCCACGTCCCCCCGCTTTAGCAGGGCGGAAATGGTCTCAAACTGCTTTTTTACACCGCTGTCTACCTTGCCGTCCTTTTCCCTTCGCAGGGAGAAGCGGAAGGTCTCGGGGAAGCAGGGAAGGCCCTCCATGGTCCATTTCTTGCCCGCCTCGCCGCCGGTATAATCCTCAATATCACAGAGGCTGAACAGATGACCGAAGGCCCAGGTGACGATGTAGCCCTCGCCCTCCATGTATCCGTCCCGACGGGAAAGGTGTCCGATGGCCGAGGCGATATTCCGCGCAAGGCTCGGTTTTTCCGCAACGATCAGCTTCATGGCCCTCTCCCTACCTCCGTTTTCTGAAAATTTTAGGTATTCATACTATTCTATCACAAGTTTTTCTATTTTTCAACCGCTTCCTTGACGGGGCGGGGAAAATATGGTATCATGCAAAGAACGAAAAGGGAGGAGAAGCCATGAAAAAGACCTGTCGAATCGACGTGACCAGCACCCGTTATTTTCACGTGGCGGATAAACTTCCCTCTTTCTGCTTCGAAGAGGAGGAATGGGAGGACGGCGAGGCGGACGACTACGGGGTGAACGAGGATTTCCCCGTGAAGAGCTCCTCCACCAGCACCCTCACCGCCTACGGCCTCTTCACCCGTGAGAAGGATGGCTCCTGGCGCGTCTCCTACGAGGATTCGGAGATCACGGGGATGAAGGGGTGCATGACCACCTTTTGCCTTGCTCCCACGGGGATGCTCATTCTTCTGCGCCGCGGTGAGCTGCGCACCTGCATGGCCTTCGAACGAGGCGCCCGTCATCTGTGCGATTACGGCACGGAGAACGGTTTTCCTCCCGTGGTCGTGCATACCCACCGCCTGGAGAGCGATCTGAACGAGGCGGGGGGAAGGCTTTTTGTGGAGTACTCCTTGGAGATCCGCGGTACGCGGGCGGAGCATAACGAATTACTGATTGAAATTACGGCGAGGTAGCGATGAGAGATTATAAAAAAGAAACGGAAATGAGAGTGGCCTTTATTCGCGCCCAGCTGGAGCAGAGCGGTGCCCGCGGCATCGTATTCGGAAATTCCGGCGGTAAGGACTGCGCTCTGGTGGGGATCCTTTGCAAAATGGCCTGTGAGAATACGGTCAGCGTGATGCTGCCCTGTAGCTCTTCGGTCAATTTCGGCAAGGATCTGGCCGATGCCCGCGCCTTGTGCGAGTCCTTTGGAATTGAAAACCGCATGGTGGATCTGACCCGCGTCAAGGAGGCGCTTCTTGCAGCACTGGAGGAGGCCGCGACCCTGAACGATGCCGCCCTGACCAATATCGCGCCCCGTCTGCGCATGACCACCCTTTATGCCATCGGTGCCGCTGAGGGACGTCTGGTAGCGGGCACGGGCAACCGCAGTGAGCGTTATATGGGCTACTTTACCAAGTGGGGCGACGGGGGACACGATTTCAACCCCATTTCCGATCTGACCGTCACGGAGGTCTATGAATTTCTCCGCCATTTGGGCGCGCCTTCTTCCATCATTGAAAAGGCTCCCTCTGCAGGGCTTTACGAGGGGCAGACCGACGAGCAGGATATGGGCGTGACCTACCGTGCCGTGGATGAATACATCCTCTGCGGCACCGCGACTGACGCCGACCGCGCCGTCATCGACCGTTATCACGCCCGCTCCCTGCACAAGCTCCGTCCCATTCCCACCTTCGAGGCTTGGCAGAAGGCGCAGGAATAGTTTTTTCTTGGGAGGAACTTTTTTACGGGGGAGGACCTTTTGCAAAAGGTCTCTCCCCCGTACCCCCTCCCCAAAATCCTTTAATTTTTATATTGTTATACAAAAAAGAGGCCTTTCCGAAATTCGGAAAGGCTTCCTTCACGTTTGCGAAGCAAACACTATCATTCGCTTTTTCGTTATTGCTTTGATCCATTCAAATAGAGAGTAACGTCCTCTTTGCTATTGACTTTGATTTCCCCTTCGGGCGCAATGAGAATATTCCAATATTCCATATCGGCGCTGCCTCCCCCGGGAGATATGGTGTGAATACCGATGGAAAGCGTTCCGTCGGCATTTTGTCTTACAAAATCCGTCACGTGTCGATAGCTTCCGCTTCCTTCTACCACTCTCACAAGAATCAGTGTGTGTTCCTGAAAATAGGCATCGTTATAAAGGTCAAGCTCATCCGTTGCGGTTTCGCAAAGCTGCTTTAATTCGGCCGCGGAGCGGATGACCTTGACAGCGGGAAGAAGCTGCCTGTTGCTGCTGACATAATGCGCCGTAAAGGGAATTTCCTTTGGTTTTTCCGCTTCGGTTTTGGGCGGCATGCCCGTTACCGTGAAATCACACCAAACGGTAGCGGTTGCTCTTTCTTCGGAGTCTGCTTTTTTGAAGTAGCACGTTGTGGAAAAACGGTATTTGCCGTTTTCAAAGCGGTCGAACATATCAGTTAAAACAAAAATGCGTTGCAGATCTTCATCTTGATTCCATGTGTGATCCCAGTTCTCCGGAACGTCAAATTTTATAAAATCTTCCCAGGTGCCGTTGACCGATTTTTGAACGGTATAGGCGGACATGAAATAGCCGGAGAGAGAAGGAGTGAAGACCGGGGCAAAGATCGCTTCTTCCTTTGACCATGCGATTGTTTCCAACCGCATCATAACGCCTTCCGCCGTGGAGCCGCTTTCCCCGATCTCGATGGCGGGGGTCTCGGGCGGGGCGGTTTCAGGCGCGGTGGCGGTAGCCTGCGGCGTTTGACCGCAGGCGAAAAGGGAGGGCAGCAGTAAGATCCCCACTAAGAATAAGGTCAAAATTCGTTTCATACTGTGTCCTCCTTTCTAAAAAGAGAAAAAAGCCCGCAGCATTCCGCTACGGGCGTTCATCCTTTGATCTGCGTTCTCGACGGCAGGATGAAGAAACCCCGTTGCGAGAAGCTATCTGTACTCTGATTTTACCACAGCGATATGTGAATGTCAAGGATTTGTCACATTTTTTGTTCAGGGGATGAAGTTGCCTTCAGACGTTGTAGGGGCAAGCTTCGTTCGCCCGCCCTGCGGCACAATTTGCAATAATCTCGCACCCATCCATTCGCTTGCGGCGCACCCCATCGCGGCGGCGCGTGACCCTTTGTAGCAGAATTTGATCTTATCCATCCAGCCGCGCATAGCCTCCCGACCAGAGGGAGGGGGACCACGGATGTGGTGGAAGGAGCCTGCGCGTGTAGCAATATAGCACTACGCCCCTTCGTGCGCGTGCTCCTTCAGTCACCTTCGGTGACAGCTCCCTCCCGGAGGGAGCCTCCGTTCTCCCAAACTGTTTTATGACAGAAAGGAGCAAGGAATAAGTTTGGTGCGTTGCGGGCGAACGCAGTTCGCCCCTACAACGGTGCATGGTAACGGCATGATACAGGAAGATGCAAAGCAAGCCTTGTTTTGTGGCGGCGGGAGCGAGCCCCCGCCCTACAGCGGCACTCGTTTTGTAACAATTGTGCTTCAATGATAAAACCAAAGGTTTTTGGGGAGGGGGTTCGGGGGAGATCCATGGCGACCTCATCCGTCACGGCTTTGCCGTGCCACCTTCCCCCACCGGGGAAGGCTTCTTTTTGCAAAAGGTCCTCCCCCGTAAAAAATATCAATAAATCCAAAAAACAAAAAAAGAGGCCTTTCCGAAATTCGGAAAGGCTTCCTTCACGTTTGCGAAGCAAATATTTCACTTTGCCGTAAGGCAAAATTTCATCCGCACAGCGGATTTCACCGAGCCGCAGGCTCGATTTCATTGAAAAAAGACCTTGATTTTTCAAGGTCTTTTTTCTAACCCGCCCGACCGTGTGAAGGGAAATGAAAACCCCACTAGCCAAGGGGCGGTGCCCTCTCTCTAACTTCTGTGCTACCAGCTTACCCGGGGGGAGGGCGAGGTCTGCAGCCGTTTCGAGAAGTCGGACTCCAAATTCATTTTGTAGGTTCCTTGTCGCCTTCATCACGCGAGGGGCAGGCGGGGGGACTTATTTTTCCTCGGCGGTCTCGTCCAGATCGTATTCTTCCATCATTTCGTTGTCGAATGCGTCTGCCACCTTGTCGAATTCATCGTCGTCATCGATGGTGATGAGTACCTCTTCGCCGTTTTCCTCAATGGCCTTCAGCACGATGTACTCGTCCTCGTCGCCCTCTACGGGTGCCAGGGCAAAATAATCGTTGCCGTCCATTTGAAGGGTACCGATAATGTCAAATTCGCGCTCCACGCCCTCCTCGTCGGTCAGGGTCACGCGATCGGGCTCCAGATCCATTTCCTGCAGTTCTTTTTCGCTCATTGAAATTTCCCTCTCTTTCATTTTTCTCTATGGCAAACGGAAAGCTCCGCTTGGGGTCGAATTACTGTTCCAAAAAGGCGCGGAAGGGTGCCTCCAGCGCTTCTGCCCAAAGGCTGCAGCCCTCCGCATTGGGATGGTCGCTGTAGCGGGCCTTCTGGGGGAAGTCGGGGCCCTTACCCAGCACGGGGGTGGTATCAAACACACCGTCGGCCACGTTCTTCAGCTCCTCCGTAATGAAGCGCACCGTCTCCAACCATACGGCGTGGTGGGAGAAGACGTAATTAAAGGGCGGCGGGGTCTGCACGAATACCTTGATACCAAGGGCCTTTAGGGCCTGTACGGTGTGAAGAAGATTGTCCTTCAGCTCTGTGGCGGTATAGCCCTGCAGAATATCGTTCACGCCGAAGCAGAGGGCAACGCAGTCTGCCTGCTTCGCCTTAAAGAACCAGCTGCCCTCGGCGGCGGCATCGTCCGCTCTGCCCCAGCCCAGACCCAGATTCCAGTAGGAATTTTCCTCGGGGAGCTTTTCCGTCAGGCGCGCCGTCCAATGGGCGTAGGCGTTATTGGGGGTGCCGATGCCCTGGGTGATGGAATCGCCCCAGAATACCACCCGCTTTGCCACGGGTGCGTCACAGCCGATCATGGAGGGCACGGGCATCTGCACGTCGTAGACGAAGCCCGCGTCGGTCTTATTGTAAATAGGCATGAGGGTCTGCTGGTGACAGGGCAGATCCGTTCCCAGGTAGGTCATTTCCAGACAGAGATATTCGCCCTTTTGGAAGGAGAGCTTGACGGGATCGGTGGTGAAAAATTCACCGGGGGCCACGTCCTTTTGCTCCTTGCCGTCGAAGCGGATCTTCTGCCAGCCTTCGGTGATGATATCGCATTTCTCACCCGCGTCCCCTACGGTCATCTCCTCCACCTTGCCCTCGGGAATGCTGCGGCATAGGCCGATGCGGCAGGAAAGGATCTGCCAGGAATCGCACAGCATCCCGCGGCGGGAAAAGGCGCCGTCGGAAAAGGTGGAATCCACGGAGTTGGAGAACAGCAGGGAATATTGATGCTCGCCTGCTCTGTCGATACGGAAGAACACGCGTCCCGTGCGGGGAGTCACCCCGTCCGCCTTAAAGTGGTACTGATTGGCGGAGCCTGCAATGGAGGCGGAGCGGAAGCGTGCAAAATATTCGTTTAAGTTCATGATAGCTCCTCTGTGCCGCGAAAAATGGGAAAAGCTGCGATGCGGCGCTGGTTTTTCGTCTTTATTGTAACGGAAAGGAGTGCCTTCGTCAAGAGGCTTCTCTTATGCCTTGACCTTTTCCAGCACGAAATCGGCCATGGCGCTCTTCGCGATGACGCCGCTGTGGCGCTCGGGCAGGGAGGAAAGCTCCGCCAGGGAGGGAGGAATGGCAAGACCCGACAGGCGGGACAGCTTCTCCAGAAGGGCAAATTCCTCCTCGTCGGCACTTTCTCCGATGGAGCGGAGCACGGGTGCGGAGAATTTAAAGGGGCTGGCGGTGGAAAGCACGACCACGGGGCAGTCTCTCTCCTCCTCCCTTTGGAACTGCTCGGCGCAGTGCCATGCCACGGCGGTATGGGGATCCATGAGATAGCCGTTTTCCCTCCAGACGCGGCCGATGGCGTCGGCACCGCCCTCATCGTCGGTGCAGTAGCCGCTGAAGAATTCGCAAATGCCGTTTAAAAGCTTGGGCTTCACCAGGTAGACGCCCTTTTCGGACAGAGCCTTCATGTAGCGGGCTACCTCCTCGGCACCGCCCTCGGCCATCAGGAAGAGAAGGCGCTCGAGATTGCTGGAAACGAGGATGTCCATGGAGGGCGAATCGGTCTTGAAGAATTCGCGGCGCTTATCGTAGGTTCCGGTGCGGATAAAGTCGCACAGTACGTTGTTTTTATTGGAGGCACAGACCAGCTTTCCTACGGGCAGACCCATGAGCAGGGCAAAGTAGCCCGCTAAGATATCGCCGAAGTTGCCCGTGGGAACGACGAAATCCACCTTGTCGCCCCAAGTGATGCGACCCTGACGGAGCAGGTCGCCGTAGGCCTTGAAGTAATAGACGATCTGGGGAGCGAGGCGGCCGATGTTGATGGAATTGGCACTGGAAAGGCGGGCGCCCGTGCCCTTCATGGTGCCGTTCTTTGCAAAGTCTCCGAAAATGGCCTTGACACCCGTCTGGGCATCGTCAAAATTACCCTCAATGGCGGAAACGAAGGTGTTTTCGCCACGCTGGGTCACCATCTGTGCGCGCTGAACGCGGCTGACGCCGCCGTTGGGATAGAACACCAGGATCTTGGTACCCTCCACGTCCTGAAAGCCCTGTAGGGCGGCCTTGCCCGTGTCACCGCTGGTGGCGGTGAGAATGACGATCTCGTCGGTCACTTGGCACTTCTCGCGGCTCTTGCCCATGAGATGGGGCAGTACGGAAAGGGCCACGTCCTTGAAGGCGCAGGTGGGGCCGCGGAACAGCTCCAGCACGTATTTATCGCCCACGGGAACGGTGGGGGTCAGATCCTCCGCATCGAATTTGCCCGTGTAGGCATCCCGCACGATCTTCTCGATCTCCTCGCGGCTGAAATCGGGGAACAGGGCAAAAAGCACCTCGGCGGCAATGCCGAAAAAGTCCTTTTTCACCGTTTCCTCGGCACAGAAGGTGGGAAATTCCATCTTCTCGGGCACGTACAGGCCGCCGTCGGGGGCAATGCCTGCCAGAACGGCCTCGGCGGGCGTAGCGGTAAGGTCGGAGCGGGTTGAGCGGTAGATCATGGTTTTTCTCGTCCTTTTTGATTTTATTCTTGACATTTTCAGGATTTTATGTTACCTATTACAATATACCATTTTTTAAAAAAATTCAAGGGTATTGCTGAAAAAAGATGAAATGCAGGCGCTTTTCCTTGGGAGAAGGCCTGAAAAATAAGGAGTTAGTATGAAGATCGCACTGTTCGGTTTCGGTACCGTAGGCAAGGGTGCCTACGATATTCTTATGGCAAGAGAGGATATGCACGTCAAATACGTGCTGGATAAAAGAGAGCTGCCCGAGGTCACGGAGAGCATTGTGACGAGCAACCTCGATCAGATCCTGTCCGACCCCGAGGTGGAGACCGTCATCGAGCTGATCGGTGGTCTGCACCCCGCTTACGAATTCGTTAAGGCCGCCCTGGAGGCAGGCAAGAACGTGGTCTCCGCCAATAAGCTGCTCATCAGCCTCCATTACGAGGAGCTGGTGGGACTGGCTCGCGAGAAGGGCGTTTCCTTCCGCTTTACTGCAGCCGCAGGCGGCGGTATTCCTTGGCTGGTGAACCTGCAGAGAGCCGCAAGACTGACCCGTCTTTCCTCCGTTTCCGGTATTATGAACGGCACCACCAACTATATTCTGGATGCCATGCAGACCCTGGAGCAGGATTTTGACGTAGCTTTGGCCGAGGCGCAGAGACTTGGCTTTGCCGAGGCCGATCCCTCCTCCGATATCGACGGCTTGGATACCCGTCACAAGACCACCCTGTCCGCCAACGTGGCCTTCGGTGTGGCCCTGGACGATGAGAAGGTGGACGCCTTCGGTATCCGCTACGTAAAGAAGTGCGATATTGACGCCGCCGTGGCCAAGGGCTATTGCTTAAAGCTTATCGGCAGAGCCTGCCGCGTGGGTGAGGGTGACGCCGTGGCCGCCTTTGTGGAGCCTACCATGGTTCCTGCCGAGACGCCCGCAGGCAATATTCACGGCTGTGACAACATTATCACCTTCGAGGGCGAGTACATCGGCAAGACCCATTTCGTGGGCGCCGGCGCCGGCCGCTATCCCACGGGTTATGCCGTAGCGCAGGACGTACTGGACATTGCCGAGGGCAAGGCAGGTCTTTACAACGAGGGCATGGCTGCACAGAGCATTGCCAACGAGAGCGAGTGCCACCCCTACTACGTGCGCGGCGATCTGTCCGATCCCTTCTTTGCCGCCTTGGAAAAGACCCCCTTCGGCGACGGCTTCAAGACCGAGCCCGCCACCGTTCGTGCCATGCACGACGCGGCCGCCCGCACCCTCGCCGCAGGCAAGGATATTTTCATCGCAGGATTTATGATGTAAAAAAAGGAGCCGAAAGGCTCCTTTTTTCAGTGATGCACGGGCGAATGCCCGCGTGAAGCGGCGGCTGTACCGCCGTGATGCAGAAGCCATGCGGCTTCCGTGAAGCGAAGCGTCCTTTCGGCCGCATCATTTTCGCCTGCGGCGAACCCCGAACCCCCACCCCAAAAACCTTTGGTTTTATCATTGAAGCACAATTGTTACAAAACGAGTGTCGCTGTAGGGCGGGGGCTTGCTCCCGCCCTACAGCGGCGCATTGTAACGGCATGAAACAGAGGAATAAAAAAATAACACCAAAAGTTTTTGAAGAGGGTTTGGGAGGAACTTTTTGTCGAAAAAGTTCCTCCCAAAAAATCAATATTAAATCACAGCTTCACGATACAGCCGCGGGGGCAAGCCTCGGCACAGAGGCCGCAGGAAGTGCACTTGGTCTGATCGATCTCGGCCACGCCGTCGGTAACGGTCACGGCACCGTTGGGGCAGACCTTTTCGCATTTTTTACAGCCGATACAGCCCACCTCGCAGGCGCGCATAACGTCCTTGGGCTTCTCGTGGGAGCTGCACTGCACTGCGTAAACGGCCTTTTCGGGGATCATGACGATGAGCCCTTTGGGACAGGCCTTTACACAGGCACCGCAGGAGTGGCATTTGTCCTTTTCTACCTGCGCCACGCCGTCGATCACGTGGAGCGCATGGTATTCGCAGGCGCGCTCGCAGTTGCCCAGCCCCGTACAGCCGTTGTGGCAGAGCTTGTTACCGCCCGCCAGAGAGGCGGCGATCCGGCAATCGCGAATGCCCTCGTAAAGATACTTTTCCTTGGCACGGCATCCGCCGCTACACATGACGTGGGCCACCTTCTTTTCCACCGTCATGCGGGGCAGACCCAGAAGATCGCAGATCTCGTCCCGCGCTTCGGTATCCATACTGCCGCATCCGTCGGGAGTGGCCTCCCCGCGCAGAAGCGCCTCCGCAAAGGAGGAACAGCCCGCAAAGCCGCATCCGCCGCAGTTGGCACCGGGCATGAGGGCCTTGACGCGCTCCTCCCGCTCGTCGGTCTTCACGGCGAATTTTTTAGCCAGAAAGGCAAGGCCGCTTCCGAAGAGGCCGCCCAGCACCAGAAACCAAAGGACGGCGTAGAAAATATGTTCCATAGACCCTCCTTAAAAACGCATTCCGGAGAAGCCGGAAAAGGCAATGGCTACAAGGCCCGCACTGATCAGTGCCAGGGGAATGCCCTGGAAGGCCTTGGGGGGCAGAGCGCTCTCCAACCTTTTGCGCACGCCTGCAAACAGCACGATGGCGAAGAGAAAGCCCAGTGCGGAGCCGAAGCTGTACACCACGGCGGAGGCGAAATGCTCCAGCGTTCCCTCAAAATCGGAGATCCCCGTAAGGGCGGCGCCCAGCACGGCACAGTTGGTGGTAATGAGGGGCAGATAGATGCCCAGCGCCCGATACAGGGAGGGGATCATCTTCTTTAAAAAGAGCTCCAGCGCCTGCACCAGGGCGGCAATGACCAGAATAAAGGCCAGCGTGTCAAGATAGGTCAGCCCGAAGGGCACCAAAACGAAGCGATACAAAAGCCAGGTGGCCGCACCGGACACGGTCATGACGCCCGTCACCGCAAGACCCATACCCACGGCGGTGGCGGGATCCTTGGAAACGCCCAGGAAGGGACATACGCCGTAGAACTTGCTGAAAATGTAATTTTCAATGAAAATGGCGGTAAAGAGGATCAAAAGTAATTTGGTGATCATAGCTTTTTCTCCTTTTCAAAGCGGCGCTTTTCCGAAGCGCGGCGCAGTGCGTTCACCGCCGCGATCACGAAGCCCAGGGTCACGAAGGCGCCTGCGGGCAAAACGAAGAAAAGCATGGGCTTGGCGAAGGGGATGGCCAGCTCCAGAGGGGTGCCGCCCAGGATCGTGCCGCTGCCGAGAAATTCACGCACGAAGCCGACGAGGGCCAGCGCCACCGTAAAGCCCAGGCCCGAGCCCAGACCGTCCACGGCGGCTTCCCCGGGGGTGTGCTTGGAGGCGAAGGCCTCTGCTCTGCCCAGCACGATGCAGTTGACCACGATCAGGGGAATGAAAATGCCCAGAGCCGCATCCACTGCGGGAAGATAGGCGCGGATCACCAGCTGAACGGCGGTCACGAAGGCGGAAATAATAACGATATAGGAGGCGATGCGCACCGAATCGGGAATGAGACGGCGCAGAAGAGAAATGATGGTGCCCGAGCAGATCAGGACCACCGTCACCGCCACGCCCATGGAAAGGCCGTTTAACAGGCTGGTGGTCACCGCCAGGGTGGGACACATACCGAGAAGCTGAACGAAGGTAGGGTTCTTGGTAATGGCGGCATCCTTTAGGATCTCAAGGTACTTTTTCATGCCTTACCCTCCTCTCGGATCAAAGAAAGCAGCTCGTCTGCCGCGGCCATGACGGCGCGGCTGGAAATGGTGGCGCCGCTGACGGAATCCACTCCGTTTTCCCCAACGGGGAGGCTTGCCCCCGTAAGGGACGCAATAAAGTCACCGCCTACGGCGCGGCTGCCCACGCCGGGGGTCTCGGAATGCTCCTGCACGCCTGCGCCGAGGATCTTGCCCTCGGGGGTCACGGCGATCACCAGACGGATATCGCCGCCGAAGCCTGCACCGCAAACGATGCCAACGAAGCCGCAAAGCTTCCCTTCGCCGTCCAGATAAGCGGTGAGCTTTTCCACGTTCCCCTTGGCCTCCAGCTCCTTGGCCTGCAGGGAGGCGGCCTCGGGATAAACGGAGAGAACCAGCGCCTTTTCCGCCTCCGCCTCACGGGCGGTGGTCACGGGCAGGGTCACGTGGTAGACTGCGGCCACAAGGCCCGCGCAAACGCCGCAGATGAGAAGCAGGGTCAGTGCCGTGCGAAGAATGGGGTTTTTCATGCCTTGCCCTCCTTCTTCTTGAAGCGGGCGGTACCGTAGGCACGGGGACGGAAGAAGCGATCCAGATACCAAACGGGCACGTTCATCATGAGAATGGCAAAGCTGACGCCCTCGGGATAAGAGCCGAAGCGGCGGATCAGATAGGTCAAAAGGCCGCAAAGCACGCCGTATACCAGCTTGCCGCCTCGGGTGACGGGGCTGGTCACGTAGTCGGTGGCCATGAAGACGGCACCTAAGATCAGACCGCCGGAGAACATGGAATAGGTCATGTACTCCACGCCGCTTCCCACGGCGGGGAAGATCAGGGTGATCAGTGCCACGGTGCCCAGATACGCCACGGGAATGTGCCAGGTGATGACGCGGCGCACCAAAAGGTACAGAAAGCCTGCCAGAAGCAGCAGGGAGGAGACCTCACCGATACAGCCGGGCATGGTACCGCAAAGCAGCTCGGAAAGGGTATAATCTTGGGGAAGAATCCCCTGATTCATGGCGGAAAGGGGCGTAGCGGAGCTGATGCCGTCTACCGCCGCACCCGTGAAGGGCTGAACGTAGGTGGTCATGGCGGCAGGGAAGGAAACGAACAGGATCACGCGGGCGCAGAGCACGGGGTTGACAAAATTCTTGCCCAGTCCTCCGAACAGCTGCTTGACCACCACCATGGCGAAGAAGGCGCCGATGGGGACGATCCAAAGGGGTACGGTAACGGGCAGGTTCATGGCAAGAAGCAGGCCCGATACGGCGGCGGAGCCGTCGGAAACCGTGACGGGACGGCGCATGATCCCTTGGCAGATCGCCTCAAAGCCGATACAGCACACAAGGCTGATGACGCAAATGAAAAGGGCGCGCAGACCGAAGGCATAAATGCCCCAGATCACAGAGGGGAGGAGAGCGATGCACACGTCCAGCATGACGGTGCGGGTGGTATCCCCGTGGCGCACGTGGGGAGAGATCCCAACGCGGAATTGGTCCATGAAAGGCTCCTTTCTATTTTTTCAGTCTGTTTCTCAGGTTATCTTTGCCGATGCGGATATTTTGCAGGATGGGAATGCCCGCGGGGCAAACAAAGGTGCAGCTTCCGCATTCACTGCAGGAGGTGATGTTGTAGTATTCGGCATCGTCTAAGTTTCCGCCCTGAATGGCGCGGTAAAATTCCAGAGGCATCAGGTGCATGGGGCAGGCACGGACGCATCTGCCGCAATGGATGCAGTTGCCCGTTTTCTTTTCCTCGGCGGTAATGGCCAGAATGCCGCCCACACCGCGGGTCACGGGGGTATCCGCCGTCCACTGGGCCGTGCCCATCATGGGTCCGCCGGAGATCAGCTTTTCGGGCTGGCAGGCAAGTCCGCCACAGGCCTCAAGGACCTCGCCGAAGCTCATGCCGATGGGAACCAAGAGGTTGGCGGGGGTGCGCACGCAGTCGCCGCTGACGGTCACCACGCGCTCCACGCAGGGCATGCCCTCCACGAAGGCGCGGTACACGGCCCAGCAGGTCTCCGCATTGATAATGACGGCACCCACGTCGGCAGGGAGCTTGCCCTTGGGGATCTCCTTGCCCAAAAGGGCGCGGATGAGCTGGCGCTCGTCGCCCTGAGGATATTTGGTCTTCAGCACCGCCACGGCAAAGTGGTCACTGCCCTGAAGGACGGTCTGTAAGGCATCCGCCGCGTCTTCTTTGTTGTCCTCTACGGCAAAAATGCATTTTTCCGCGCCGAGGATGTAAAGAAGGATCTTCACGCCGTCCACCACCTCGCGGGTCTTTTCCAGGACCAGACGGTGGTTGGAGGTCAGATACGGCTCGCACTCGGCCACGTTGATGATGAGGCGCTCCGCCTTGCCGCGACCGGAATTGAGCTTGGCCCACAGGGGGAAGGTAGCGCCGCCAAGGCCTACGATACCCTTTTCCTTGATGCAGGCGATCAGCTCCTCGGGGGTGGACTGTGCAATGGGCTTATGCCAGGGCACAAGGCTCGGATCGGTCTCGTCCATATGGTCGTTTTCAATGACAATGCCCACGCCCTCGCCGCGGGGGGTGGTGCCACGCTCAATGGCCAGCACCTTGCCGGATACGGAGCTGTGAATGGGACAGGAAAGCCCCTCCGCCGCCTCGGCGATCACGGCGCCGCGGAGCACTCTGTCTCCCACCTTCACCACGGGCACCGCAGGGGCACCGATGTGCTGGGAGAGGGGAATGCGCACGAAATTCCGTGCCGCTATGGCACGGATGGGGCTGTCTTTTGTTACTTTGTTTTCCTCGGGATGGATCCCGCCGCGAAAGGTCAGAGCCATGCGTTCTCCTTCGGATCTTCGATCCTTTATACCGGCAGACGACGGTCTGCAAGGGTAATACGTAATAATTCATATTATTATATCATAAAGCTTATGGCATTTCAAGGGAGTAGCTGTCAAAAAAGCGTAATATTCTTATCAAATTCACGAAACGAACTTAAGTTTTATTATTTTGCGCGTTTCCGGACCAAAACGGTCCCCAACCGTAGGACGGCGGGCACCGAAGGGGACTGAGGGAGAGTGCGCATAAAAATGGGCTTTTGGCGCAGCCTAAAGGATTCCATAACCTTTTCCCGCGAGGGAAAAGATTTCATCAAAGCAAGGCTTTGATTTCATCCGCCTTAGCGGATTTCACCGAGCCGCAGGCTCCATTTCACTGAAAAAAGGAGCCCACGGGCTCCTTTTTTCTTTAGTCGATCTCTTCCAGCTTGGTGTTCAGCGACTGCAGACCGCTCATGCGGCGCAGGTGATCTCTTTCGTCGCCCTTGGCAAGCCAGCGGCGATGGTCGGAATAGGGAAGCAGGTGACCTGCCTCGGGAAATTCCATGGCAAAGGCCTCGGCGTATGCCACGCGGATGCGTTCGCCGAACTGGCCGTTCCAGGCCTCGGTGGTCTTGTGGGCGTAGCCGCGGGTGTTGTATTTCTGGCTCTTCATGGTGTTGATGGCGCGCACCTTCAGATCCACCACGTCCGTTACGTCCACCTCGTACATGATGTGAGCGGTCTGCTTATCACCGGTGTAGGTGTAGGAGGAAACGTCGGCGGGGCAGAGCATGAAGAAGATCTGACCTACCACGCAGGCCGGATTGGAATCCTCAAAGTTTACGCTGCTGGCGGCGGTGACGGCGGACAGGGCGATCTGACCGGTGACGGCGTGGTGGTTGGAGAAGGTATCCCACTGGTGGGGCCAGTGGGTGATGACCACGTCGGGATTTACCTCGCGGATGACCTTGGCAAGACGGGAGACCACGGCGGCGTTGAGGGTAAGGAGCTCGTCGTCGTAATCCAGAAAACGGATGTCCTTGATGCCGAAGAGACCTGCGGCCTCCTTGGCCTCGGCGTACTTGACGTCCTGACGCTCCTGAACGATCCTGTCGATCTCTTCCTGCGTGTATTCGTCAATGTGGTGGCGGAAAATATCGTAAATGACCTCGTCGTGAATGCGCAGACCCTGGGTCAGGGCTACGCAGGTGACCTCGTCACCCTGCTGAATATGGTGGTAAAGAGTACCGCCGCAGTGGTCGAACATATCGGCGGGGTGGCCTGCAATGACCATGATTCTCATTTTCTCTCTCATTGAACTGGCTCCTTTTCAATTTTTTGAAACGTCGCAGGGGCATTTCCGAAACAAACAAAGGAATTTTCCCTTCCCCTTGACATCTCTCTGCTTGAATTATACAATAGGACAAGGAGTTACGCAATGCGCACCCCGATCAAATTTTATAAAAAAATGTTATGTTTGGAAAGGGTATTCCATGAATAAGATCTACTATTCCGGTGAGAAAAAGCGGAAGCTGCGCTTCTTTTTGTCCGATCTGCACCGCGATACCGTGGCCTTTTCCCGTGACGAGCAGGACGCTATTTATTTAAATAAGCACAATTACGCGGAGATCCACATGATCTCCGACGGCACCATGCGCTGTACCGTTGACGGCAAGGACTATTGCCTCTCGGCGGGAGATGCCGTTCTGGTGCCCGCGGGCTCTTACCACGCCTGCCTCCCCTCCGACCGCCGTCGCCACGAAGCCTTTCAGGCAGATATCGAATGCGATGCCGTGGCCATTCGGCATTTTCCGCCGGAGCTTTTTGAGGAGCTGTTTGCCCGCTGGCGCGAGGGAAACGAGACCGTCATCAATTATCTGACCTTTATCTGCAACGAGCTGACGGGGCGCGCGGACTTTCGCTTTGAGGAGAATCGGGACGATCGCTACCTGATCTCCTCCTATATCGAGCAGAATTATTACCGCGGCGGTACGGTCAAGGAGCTGGCCGCTCTTTTGCACCTGTCGGAAATGCATACCCAGCGACTTGTGAAAAAATATACGGGCAAGTCCTTCGGAAGGTGTATGCGGGAGCATCGCATCAATATCGCCGAGCAGCTCATGAAAACCGGCACCATGACGCGCGAGGCCATCGCCCGCTACGTGGGCTACGCCTCCTACAACGGCTTCTGGAAGGCCTATCAAAAGGAAAAGTCCGAGCAGGATATGGACTGATTTTTTTTGAAATGGACTTTTTTAGGAGTTTCACGGGGGAGGACCTTTTGCAAAAAGAAGCCTTCCCCGGTGGGGGAAGGTGGCACGGCAACGCCGTGACGGATGAGGTCGCCATGGATCTCCCCCGAACCCCCACCCCAAAAACCTTTGATTTTTATATTGTTATACAAAAAAGATGCCTTTCCGCTTGCGCAGAAAGGCTTTTGTTTTCTTGGGGTGGAAAAAATAATAAAAACACGAAAAGTTTTTGAAGAGGGTTTGGGAGGAACTTTTTGTCGAAAAAGTTCCTCCCAAGAAAATTACACTCTGCGGATCTTGCGGGTGGTGGTCTTTTCGAATTCCACCTCGCGGAGGGCCACGCGGCTGATCTGCTTGTACATGGGCAGAGCCTCGGTCTTGGCGTGGATATCGGCCAGGATCTGCTTTTCGGAGGGAGCCTCGCCCATTTCCTTCACCTTGTCGGCGTTGAGGAAGATCTCGGCCAGGATCTGGGTCTTACCGCCCTCGTCCTGCACGCCGCGAACCACCACCTCGGCTACGTAAGGCAGCTCGCCCACGTAGTTCTCCAGCTCCTCGGGATATACGTTCTTGCCGTTGTCCAGAATGATCAGGTTCTTGAGGCGGCCCGTAATGGAGAGGTATCCGCGCTCGTCGATGCGACCGAGGTCACCGGTGTGGAACCAGCCGTCCACCATAACGCGACGGGTCTCTTCCTCGTTCTTGTAGTAGCCCAGCATAACGGTTCTGCCCTTGACGCAGATCTCGCCGCAGCCATCCTCGCCGGGATTGTCGATGCGTACCTCAAGGCAGGGCAGGGGCATGCCCACGGTCTTGGGATCGGCGTACTTGTTGTTGCGGTTGACGCTGACCAGAGGGGAGCACTCGGTAATGCCGTAGCCCTGGCAAACGGTGATACCGATATTCTCAAAGAAATCGATCACGTCGGGACGGAGGGGAGCGGCCCCCACGACGATGATGCGAAGCTCACCGCCGAAGGCCTCGTGCACCTCGGCAAAGAGCTTTCTTCTTACGTCAATGCCCAGCTTCAAGAGGGCACGGGAGATCTTGACGCCCTTTTTAAAGGTGCCGAGCTTGCCCTTTTCCTCCATGTTTTGCAGGATCTTCTTGTGGAACATTTCAAGGAAGGCGGGCACAAGATAAATATAGTCGGGCTTGTAGGTCTTCAGATTCTTGAGAATGGCGGCCAGAGAATCGTTGATGCAGGTCTCTGCGTGGCGGTGCAGATACACCAGAATACCCACCACCGCCTCGTAGGTGTGGTGATAGGGCAGAACGGACAGCCCCACGGTGAGAATATCCGCTACCTGCAGACCGTGGTACACCTCGCCCACCAGATTGTCCTCACTGAGCATAACGCCTTTGGCAATGCCCGTGGTACCGGAGGTGTAGACCAGAAGCTTCAGCGCCATGGGATCGGAGGCGGTCATGTTGGCGGTGTAGCCCTCATAGCCCTCGTCCAGAAGCTGTGCGCCGCGCTCCTTCAGTGCGGAAAAGGAAAGAAATTCACCCTCGCTCTCCTTGCGATCAATGCCGATGAAGTAGCGGACCCCGGGCAGCTCCGCACGGTTTTCCTGAAAAAATTCCTCAAAGCGCTTGGAATAGAAGATCACCTTGGCGTCGCCGTTCTTCAGAATGTAGAGCATATCCGCAGGGGGCAGCTCCTTATCCACGGGCAGGTAAACGCCGCGGGACAGAAGTGCGGTGAGGTAAATATTGATCCAGTGATAGCTGTTTTCCGCTACGCAGGCCAGGTGCTCCGTATCTACGCCCAGCTCCGACAGAGCGCTGCCCAGGGCGCGCACGTCGCGGCCGAATTGACGGTAAGTGACCTCCTGCACCTCGCGGGTGCCGTATTTGTGCTTGTAGGCGACCTTGTCGGGACAAGTCTCCTCCGCCTGGGTGAGAATGTCCACGAGGCGGGAAATGGGGGAAACCTCATTCAAGGGGGTAATTTTAAATTTAGCCATGTGACGCTCCTTTTAAAATGTATTCATCTGGTATCGAAAACTATGTTATCAGATTTTGGTTATTGTGTCAATAGTTTTTCATTCTTTTTTATTTTGTATTCGATGCTTGACGGAGCGGTGTAACTGTGCTATGATAGGAAAAAAGATGAATTTCGGAAAAGAGGGAAAAGAAATGGCAAGCACTGTTCCGCACTGTCCCGCCTGGCAGGACTTCCCCGATATCGAGCTGTATATGGATCAGGTGATCTCCGTTTTGGATCGGGCGCTGTCTCCCTATTCGCAGGAGGAAAAATGCATTACCTCCACCATGATCAATAATTACGTAAAAAGCAAGATCCTTTTGCCCCCTCAGAACAAGCGCTATCATCGCGCTCAGCTGGCACGGCTTTTCATGATCTGTCTGTTGAAGCGCTTCATGCAGCTTTCGGAGATCGGGCGCCTTTTGGAAAATCTGGCCGCCCGCCGCTCGGAGGAGGAGGTCTATTCTCTCTTTTCCTCGGAGCTGGATTTTGCCATGGATGCGGCCTACGGCCGTCGGGAGGAGGATGCCCCCGCCCCTGCAGGAAAAACCGAGGAGGCGTTGCGCTCAGCGCTTTTGGCCTTTGCCGCCATGCATCGCGCCCGCTCGGATTATCTTGCCGCAGAGCAGAGCTGGCCCCGCGTGCTGACCGAGGATGAGGTCAAGGCGCAGGAGAAAAAGGCCAAGGAGAAGGAAAAGGCCAAGGAAAAGAAGGCCAGAGAAAAAGAGAAGGAAAAGGAAAAAGAAAAAGAGAAGAAGGCCAAAGAGAAAAAGAAGGAAAAAAAGAGCTGAAAGGCTCTTTTTTTTGTAAAAGAACCGAAAGCTCTTAAATATCCTTCAGCAGTCGGGCTGCCACGTCGGCGGCAGGGGGAGCGAGGGGCTCCTTGGGCGCTTCGGCGTAAAGAGAAACCAGGCGCTGTGCGGCGATCTCCGCCTCCTCGGGCAGGCCGAAGGCCGTCAGGCGGATAAAGCGCTCGCCGCCGTAGCCGAAGAGGGAGCCGGGGGTCACTACCAGTCCCGCCTCGCTCAGCAGCTGATCGAAGCACTGCCAGCCGCTCATGCCGCGGGGACACTGCGCCCAGAGAAAGGGGCTCGACTCGCCGCCCACGTGGGGGATCCCCGCGCGGGTCAGACCGTCGGACAGGATGCGCGCCACCTTTTTGATGCGATAGATCAGCTTGGCGGTGGATTCCCGCGCCTCGGGAGAGAAGAGCAGCTCCGCCGCCGTTTGCATGACGAAGCTGGGCGGCGTTGCCGTGGCGGGCTGGCGAGCGGCGAACAGATCGCGGATGCGGGTCTCACAGCGGGTGAGGGTGGAGGGGATCACCACGTACCCGATCTTCAATTCCCGCACGCCGTAGCCCTTCTCAAAGGAGAACAGCTCCATGGCACAGTTTTTGGCACCGGGAATAGCATAGATACTGCGGGGGGCACTGCCCTCGTCGATGTATTCGGACAGGGATGCGTCGTACAGAATGACCGCGTCCGTTTCCAGCGCAAGCTTGACCCATTCCTTCAGGGTCTCCTCGCTTAGGACCGCCCCCGTGACGGGATCGGGTGAGGCAAGGTAGATCAGATCCGCCCCCGTGCCGTCGGGCAGGGGCACGAAGCCGTTTTCGGGGGTGCCGCGCAAAAAGCCCACACTGCGCCCCTTCAATTGCTGCAGCTCCAGAAGGCGCCGCTCGCAGGGGTCGGGCAGGAGCACGGAATTTTCGGCGGAAAAGAGATTGGACAGGGCGGAATGAGAGCTTTCCAGTCCCGTGGTCACGAAGATCTCGCCCTCGCGCACGTCCGCACCGATGCGGCTGTAATGATCGGAAATGGCGCCCTTCAGGCTGTCGTAGCCCGACCAGGGGCCCGAGAGCTTCACCCCGAAGGGAGAGCCCGTCTCCTCCACGGCCCGCATCATGCCGTCCAGCACGATCTGGGGCAGGGGCATGTTCATGAGGCTCTGATCCAAGCGAATGAGGGTGGCGGCGGGATGCTCGCGGGTGTATTCCGCAACGCGGCTCTTCACCGTAATACCGCTTTCGGGAACGGTCTTTATCTTTTCATTTAATCGCAAGGCTTTGTCTCCTTTCCCGTCAGGACATCATGCCGTTGACGATGACGAATACGTTTGCCATGGGAATGACCACGGTCATATTTTCCCAGGGGCAGTCAATGGCCTTGGTGCAGAAGCCCACCACCTGACCCAGCTCGTTGACGGCAGGCGCACCCCAGAGGGTGGGGTTGGGATCTGCGTCCACGTAGATCACGGAAATGGTCTCTCGCTCCAGCTGCACCTGCGCGCCCGAGGCGGCGGCAAGGCCCGATACCACCGTGCCCTGGTACTCTCTCTTATGGGAGGAGCCCACCAGATACAGCGTATCGCCGCGGCTGACAAAGCCCGAGCTCATGCGGTCGGTCAGATCCAGATTATAGCCCTCCAGCTTTAAAAGCAGAAGGCCCAGGGTCTCGTTTCGGTCGATCACTCGGGTGGCCTGATAGCTGCCGTCGCCTGTGTAGGCATAGACCTCCGTCAGGGGCGATTCCGAGGCCAGCACGTGGTCGGAGCAGACGGCGTAGCCGTCATTGGACAGGAAAAAGCCGGAGCCCTGGAGCACGCTTCCGTCTTCAAAGACGGCCTCCACCACCAGCTGGATGGAGGAAAGCTCCTTGACCATATCGGAGGTGCCCTTGGCGGCCAGCGCCAGCTCGCTTTGGCTGGGCACTCTTACCGAGCCCCCGTCCCCCGAGGAATCGGAGGAGAAGGCACCCTTGGCCAAGGCCACCACGCCCAGCACGGAAAAGGCGGTCAGAATGAGAAACAGTGCCACCACCCCCGCGGTCTTCAAGGCACTGCGGGAGCGCTTTTTGCTTTTTTCATAGGTGAAGCGGGCGGAGTAGCCGCCGTGTCCCACGGCGCGACTGCCTTCCCGTTCCTTCTGCTTGTTGTCTTCACTCATAACGGTTCTCCTTATACGGTGTGCTCCTCGGCGCGACGCTGAGGGGCGTCACACAGAGGCAGGCTGAAGACGAATTCCGTCTCCACGCCCACGCGGCTTTCCACCCAGATCTCCTCCCCGTGGGCGGACAGGATGGATTTGGCAATGAACAGACCCAATCCCATGCCTTTTTTGTCAAGGCCGCGGGAGCGGTCGGATTTGTAAAAACGGTCGAACAGGTGTATGACCTCCTCGGGGGGGATGCCCTCGCCGGAATTCTTCACGGAGAAGAAGGCTTTGTTGTTCTCGGCGGAGACGGCAATGGAAAGTTTGCCCTCCTCGGGGGTGAATTTGATGGCGTTGTCGATGAGATTGTAGATGACCTGCTGAATGGCGTCCTTGTCCGCACGGACGAAGAGGGAATCCTCCACGGTGTCGAAGGAAACGTCGATATGCTTCTTTTCCAGCCGATCCTCAAAGGAGAGAAGGGTCACGCGGCCAAGCTCACACAGATCCATGGGGGCAAAGGTGAATTTGCGCTCGCCTGCGGTCATACGGCTGGTCTCAAGAAGGGTATTGACCAGGCGGGACAGCCTTTCCACCTCGCTTTGGATGATGCCGTAATAATGATCCAGCTTTTCGGGCGGAATGGTGCCCAGGCGCATATTCTGAATAAAGCCGCCGATGGTGGTCAGGGGCGTTTTCAGATCGTGAGATACGTTGGAAACGAAGGTCTGGCGGATGGTCTCGTTCTTTTCCACTCGCTCCAGCATCTGGTTCAGGGCGCGGGAAAGGGGCGTCAGGTCTCCGCTTTTATTCTCGTCCAGACGGATGGAAAAATCACCCTTGGCAAAGCTTTCCGTGGCACGGCTGATCTCGGCCATGGGCCGCACAAGATAGCGCATCGCCGCCGCAAAGATGGCCGAAATGGCCAGCAGGATCACAACGGAGGCCACCAAAAAGCTCTGCAGAAGATGCAGGGTGTAATCGTTGAGGGCGGGCGCGGGGCTCACCAGAAAGATCAGACCCACCCGTTGAAGACGGGTCTCGTAGAGCTGTTTTTCCATGGGCAGGGCGCGGCAGGAGAGGGGAGAGGGGAAAAAGCCCTGTAGCGTGCTTTCGTAGATCTCGCCCGTTTTGCCCCTGGCAAAGGCGTCGTTCACGGCCGCCGCAGGGACGGTCTTTCCCTCCAGTGTGGGGTCGGTGCTGATGAGCACCTTGCCGTGGCTGTCGGTAACGAATACCTCCATGCCCTCCACCCGCTTCTGGGCGGTAACGGTGGAAAGGAGCAGTGCCTCCTCTTCCTCCAGCAGATATTGAAAATCCTGACGGCTCAGCTCCATCATGGCGGACAGGGAGCTGGACAGATCCCGCGCGCCGTCCTGCAACGCATCCTCGTTCTCGTGAATAAAATATTCGAAATTATAGGTCACAAGATAGCCGCAAAGCAGGACGAAGGCCAAAAGCACCGTCGCTGCCAGCAGAAAAAAGTATTTCAATGACAGGTTGTTTTGCATGACACCCTTCCTAAAAAAACGATCCCGCACCGCGGTGCGGGATCGGAAAATGGCCTGTGCCTGGGGAGATGGCCCTTCGACCCCGCGGCGATGGCTTTGGGGATCAGAGAAGCTCGAATTTATAGCCTACGCCCCAAACCGTCTTTAAGATCCATTTGTCGCTGACGCCCTCCAGCTTTTCTCTCAGGCGCTTTACGTGCACGTCGACCGTGCGGCTGTCACCCAGATAATCGAAGCCCCAGACCTTGTCCAGAAGCTGATCGCGGGTAAATACGCGGTTATAATTGGAGGACAGGAAATAAAGCAGCTCCAGCTCCTTGGGGGGAACGTCCACTACCTTGCCCTTCAGCTTTAATTCGTATTTCTGCTTGGAGATCTCAAGATTGTCGAACTTGACCACCTCGTCTCCGGAAAAGTGATCGCGGGTGTTGTAGCGACGAAGCACTGCCTTGATGCGGGCGGCTACCTCCTTCATATCGAAGGGCTTGACGATAAAGTCGTCGGCACCAAGCTCCAGACCAAGCACCTTGTCGAACACCTCACCCTTGGCAGAGAGCATGACGATGGGCTTCGCGCTCATCTCGCGGATCTCGCGGCAGACCTGCCAGCCGTCCTTCTTGGGCATCATGATGTCAAGAAGCACCAGATCGGGCTCAAAGATCTTAAAGGTCTCCACGGCTTCGGCACCGTCGGCGGCGGTCTTGACCTCATACCCGTCGTTTTCCAGATACAGCTTCAAAACTTCGCAAATGTTCAGTTCGTCATCGACTACGAGAATTTTGTTTGCCATAGCGCTCTCCTTTTTTTGCATAAAACCAAAAAAATCTGATATTACACCCTATTGTAACATCTTTTTCAAAAAAATGCAATAGATTTTTTGCATTTTGACCCGCCGTGTCTTTTGGGGAAAAGCCGCTTGCAATGGGGCAAAGTTTATGATACAATAGCCCTGTCCCTCGGGACGGTGAGTTCGAGACCTTCCTCACCCAAAACAAAACTAAAGGAGAAAAAAGAATATGAAGCAGATTCGGTATTGGACCGTGGCGGCCATTATTGCCGCTCTTTATGCGGCGCTGACGGCGCTGTCGAGCGTGCTGGGACTGTCCATCGGCATTTTCGAGCTGCGCTTTTCCGAGGCGCTGTGTATCCTGCCCGTCTTTACCCCTGCCGCCGTGCCGGGACTGTTCGGGGGCTGCCTGCTGTCGAGCCTGCTTTTGGGGGCAAACGTCTTCGACGTGATCCTCGGGAGCCTTGCCACCCTTTTGGGTGCGCTGGGAACCCTTGCCCTGCGGGAAAGGGGTTTTTTGGCTTTTTTGCCTCCCCTTTTCTGGAATACCCTTCTGGTACCGCCCGTTTTGTATTTTGCCTACGGCCTGACCGCCCTTCCTTACCCCCTTCTGCTACTGAGCTTTTTGGGGGGCGAGGCGCTGAGCGCGGGGGGACTGGGATTTTTGTTAAAAAAGGGCCTTTGGCCTTATCGAGAGAAGATCAAGTGAGGTAAGTATGCCTGCCACCATGATGCATCTGTACGCGGGTTGCCGCCTGTTCCCCTCGCGGAACGAGAGCTTTTTGCTGGGCTGTATCCTGCCCGACTGTGTGGATGCCGACCGCGCGCTGAAGGACCGTCTGCATTTTCGGGACGTGGAGCCCACGGAGCGCCTGCCCCATCTTGTGGGCTTCGGTAAGCTCCTGGATCTTGCGCGCCCCTTCGATCTGGGGGTACTGTTCCACTTTTATCTGGATTATCTGTGGGATAACGGACCCCAGAGCGCTCACCGCAGAAGCTACTCCGGTGACAATTGGTTTCGGGATTACCGCAAGGAATTAAGGCGTGCGGGCAGCATCACCGCACAGCGCTTCGAGGAAAACGACGCCCTTTGGCAACGCCTTGCCGAGGCGGTGAAGGACCCCGCCCTGCGGGAGAGCGTTTTTCTGCTTCCCGAGGAGGACGTACAGAGCTTTATGGCCTTTAACGTGCACTTTCATACCGAGGAACGCCTGCCCGAATCGGCTGTGTTCTCCGCCGCGGTGGTGGAGGAATTTACCGATCGTGCCGTGCGCGCCTTCCGTTTGTTTTTGAATCAATTTTTCCCCGAATTAAGAGGAGGAACCGTTCTGTGAGACAAGAGAGAGTGATGGTACTGATGGGCGGCGTCAGCCCCGAGCGAGAGATCAGCCTGCGCAGCGGCAAGGCGGCCGCCGCCGCTTTGCGAGAGAGGTTCGAGCACGTGACGGAGCTGGATCTGACCCCTGAGAGTCTGCCCGTTTTGGTGGAGGAAAAGCCGGACGTGGCCTTTATTGCCCTTCACGGCGTGCTGGGCGAGGACGGTGCCCTGCAGGGGCTTTTGGAGTGGCGCGGCATTCCCTATACGGGACCCGGCGTGGCCGCCAGCGCCCTTTGCATGGACAAGATCACAACAAAAATGATCCTGCGGGAGTGCGGCGTTGCCACGGCGCCCTTTCTGGCTCTTTCTCCCGATGAGGATGCGAAGGAGGCCGCTTCCCGCGCCTTGGCGGAGCTGGGGCTTCCCCTGGTGCTGAAATCCTGCCGTCAGGGCAGCAGCATCGGCACTGCCATCGTGAGATGCGCGGAGGAGGCCGCCCCCACCCTGCGGGAGCTGTTCGCCCTGGGCGATCCCGTTTTGGCAGAGAAATTTCTGTCGGGCACGGAGCTTTCCATTCCCGTTTTGGGGAACGATGCTCTCACCGCCCTGCCCGTTATCGAGATCGTGGCGGACGGCGAATTTTACGATTTTGAATCCAAATATACCCCCGGCAAGAGTCGCCACGTGATCCCTGCCCGCATTTCCCCCGCGGTGGAGGAAAAGGCCAAGGAGCTGGCTTTCCGATCCTTCCGTGCCACGGGCTGTCGCGGCATCGCCCGTGTGGATCTGATGCTGGACGGGACGGGGGAGCCCTTCGTCATTGAATTGAATACCATCCCCGGCATGACCGAGACCAGTCTTGTGCCCGACGCCGCCCGCCACGCGGGAATGAGCTTCGGTGAGCTGGCCGAACGGCTGGTGGACCTTGCGTTGGAAAAAAGGGCCTGAGATCAGGCCCTTTTTTCAGTGAAATCGCACTGTGTGCGGTGAAATCCGCTGACGCGGATGAAATTTTGCCTCACGGCAAAGTGAAATATTTGCTTCGCAAATGATAAGGAAGCCTTCCTGCTTACGCAGAAAGGCCTCTTTTTTATGCGCGGCTGGATGGATGGGATGAAATTCTGTAGGGAAGGGCACGCGCTGTCTTGGTGGGGTGCGCCGCAGGCGCATGGATGGGTGCGAGCCTGTTATGCCTCGTCCCGCATGCGGACCGTCGGGGACGCCGGTCCCTACAAGATGTTTTTCTCCCTCGGTTTTTTCGTAGGGCGGGGGCTTGCTCCCGCCGCAACGTAGCAAATTTTGCTTTGTATCTTCCTGTTTACATACAAAGGGCGATCGAGCAAGCCTCCCGACCAGAGGGAGGGGGACCACGGATGTGGTGGAAGGATCCTGCGCGTGTAGCAATATAGCACTACGCCCCTTCGTGCGCGTGCTCCTTCAGTCACCTCCGGTGCCAGCTCCCTCCGGTCGGGAGCCTCTCCGCCCAAACTGTTTTATGACAGAAAGATACAAAAAATAAATCTGTCGCTAACGCCTCATCCTCCCCCCGACCGGGAAGGCAACGCCCGCCCGAATGATTATGATAAATTCCCCTACAAACAGACCCGAACGAGAGGTTGGGGTGCGCCGCAAGCGAATGGATGGGTGCGAGTTTGTTTCATCATGCCCCGCAAGCGGACCGTCGGGGACGCCGGTCCCTACAGTCAAAATTTGTTTTGGTATGCAACAGGAAGGGGCAAGGTGCACACCGTTACGCGGCGGGGGGTGAGGGTACGCCCTACGACAAAAACAAAAACCCATCGGAGTATTTCATCCGATGGGCTATCCGCAATGATTCAGCTATGTTCAACAAACGATTCATAAGACAACGGGGTCTTAAGCCGCCGAGGGACGCAAAAATTCGCGCCGCTAAGCGAACGCCAAGAACGGTAATAAATGTAGCTGTCATTTGGGGATCAAGATAGGGTTATTTCCTTCATTACGCTCAGTATACCATGTTTAAAACGATATTGCAATAGTTTTTACACTTTATTGCCAACACTATCGTCATTCTTGTAGGGTAAAATAGAACAAAGGGTGGTGATTGCATGGACGAGAAAAGCTTTGCCTTGCGTTTGGCGCAGCTGCGGGAAAAGAAAAAGGTCTCCGCACGGGAAATGAGTCTTTCCATCGGCCAGAACGCAAGCTATATCAACAGCATCGAATCGGGAAAAATGCTCCCGTCCCTCAGCGGGTTTTTCTATATTTGCGAATACTTGGGGATCACCGAAAGCGAGTTCTTTGATTGGGAAAATAAAGATCCTTCCAAATTGAATGCTGTTTTGCAGGATATGAAGAAGCTGAGCGAAGGGCAGCTGGACAACGTTGCAGCGCTGATCAAGGAATTGATAAAATGATGAAAACGAGAGGTCGAAGCAATCGGCCTCTTTTTTTGCGCCCGAATGAAAGGGTAATTTTTGTAGCAAAGGATGCCGCGATCGGGGTTGTAGGACGGTGGGATTCAAAATCCCATTCGTTTCGTCTATTTTACTACGATTCGATAGTAAAGTCAATACTACTTTTTGATAGTAGATATACTTACCTTAGAGGTGAGTGATATGTATTATCCCCGATTGAGAGACCTTCGCGAGGACCACGATCTGGTTCAAAAGGAGGTTGCGGCCATTCTCGGCATTGATCAAAGAGTATACAGCAACTACGAATTGGGCAAAAGAGAGATCCCCACCCGCTTTGTGATTGCTTTGGCAAAGCATTATAAAACCAGTACAGACTACATTTTGGGTCTGACGGACAAGATTTAATCCTGCAAAAGCCTTTCCGAAATTCGGAAGGGCCTCTTTTTTTATAATAAAATATAAAAATTAAAAGGTTTTTGGGAAGGGTACAGGATCCATGGCGACCTCATCCGTCACGGCTTTGCCGTGCCACCTTCCCCCACCGGGGAAGGCTTCTTTTTGTTGAAAAAAGGTTTCCCGTGAAAAAATTCTATTTTCTTTTTCTGCACGGGATCTCTCCCGATATGGGGATTATATCCCCTTAATATTAAAGATTATAACCCCCATAATAAGAAATGTCAAGGGGGGATAGAAATGATAGTATTTGATCCGCTGTGGGAAACGTTGAAGCGCACGGGAAAGAGCACCTATTGGCTACGGGAGACCTGCGGCATCGACAGCAAAACGATACGCCGTCTGAAAGCGAACGAAAACGTGGAAACAAAAACGCTGGATAAGCTGTGTACCGCTTTGGATTGTGACCTTTCCGACGTTCTTTTCTATCGCAAGGATGAAGCCTAAAGCAAAAGCCTTTCCGAAATTCGGAAAGGCTTTTTGCTTTATAAGGTGGGAATAAATCATAAAAACACCAAAAGTTTTTGGGGTGGGTTTGGGAGGGGCTTTTTGCCGAAAAAGCTCCTCCCAAGAAAAATCTCCGTCAAAAAATTCAGATCAGAAGGGTAAAGCCGAGGTACAGCAGGGGGATGGTGGCAATGGAAAGCAGGGTGGTGCCCATAGTAGCGGAAACGGCCTCGTCCACACTGCCGCCGTAGGTATCGGCCAGGGTGGGGGCAAGCCCCGCCGTGGGCATGGCAAAGGAAACGAAGGCGGCAAGCATGATCTCTCGGGTGAGGATGGCGGGCAAAAGCGGCCGCAGGCACAGAAGCAGTCCCAGCACCACCGCGGGGAACAGGATCAGCTTCATGAGGGAGACGGCAGGCAGATGCCCGCCCGTAAAGACCCGCTTCCAGCCTGCGGCGGCCATTTTCATACCCAAAACGGTCATGGAAAGGGGCGTGACCATGGCGGAGAAATGCCCCGCAAAGGTACCGATCTCGGGAACGAGCTCTCCCAGCCCCGAAAGGTTAACGACAATGCCCGCCACAAAGGAAAGCAATGCGGGGCTGAGCAGGGCCTTTTTGGGGCTGATGGCCCCTTTATCTCCCGAAACGAAATAGATGCCCACGGTATAGAGGAACACCGTAGTGATGATATTGATGCTGATGAGGGGCGCCATGACGGGACTGTCCCCGCCGAACACAGCCAGCCCCAGCGGAATGCCCAGAAAGCCGTTATTGGGGATGTTTGCGCAGAAGCGCATCATACCGCGGCGCTCTTCATCGCGGATGCCGCCCGTCAGAAGCACCGCAAGCAGGGCGGACAGGCTCAGCCCGAGGAGCGCGATGACCGCGCCCGTGGCCACACTGCCGAAGGTGGCACCCGTCAATTGGATCTTGGTGACCGTGCCGTGGAAGATCATCATGGGAAAGGCGATCTTCATGAGAAACAGGGACAGGATGCCCGAATGCTCCTCCTTTAAAATTTTGCCCTTGACCAGAAAAAAGCCCGGCAGGGCCAGTGCCACGAACAGAAGCACGTTCTTGCCCATGACGAAAAACGTTTCCATGCCATCTCTCCCTTTACTTTCATGCTTTCCCCATTATAGCACTCCCTCTCCCTTCGGTCAATGCGCTTTTTTACGGGTTTTTTACGGGTTTTTTACGGGGGAGGACCTTTTGCAAAAGGTCTCTCCCCCGTACCCCCTCCCCAAAAACCTTTAATTATTATTTTTACTCCCCTCTGTTACAAAAATAAAAACACCAAAAGTTTTTGGGGTGGGTTTGGGAGGGGCTTTTTGCCGAAAAAGCCTCTCCCAAGAAAAAGGGTTTCCCGTAAAGTATATATAACTTATAAAATATAGACAAAAGGGAAAAAATGGTGTATAATGATTTCTGTATATTAAGGTGGGGCCCATTTGTCCCGCCGGAAAAGAGGTTCCCTATGGAAAAAGAAAAGTATTATATCACCACAGCCATCGCCTACACCTCCCGCAAGCCTCACATCGGCAACGTGTACGATCCCGTGCTGGCCGATGCCATTGCCCGCTACAAGCGCATGGCAGGCTACGACGTGTTTTACCTGACCGGCTCCGACGAGCACGGCCAGAAGATCGAGGAGCTGGCAAAGGCCGCCGACATGACCCCCAAGGCCTACGTAGACATGATCGCCGCCCAGATCAAGGAGGTCTGGGACTGCATGAACATCTCCTACGACAGATTTATCCGCACCACCGACGCCGACCACGAGGCCGCCGTGGAAAAGATCTTCCAGCGCCTTCTGGACAAGGGCGATATTTACAAGGGCGAGTACGAGGGCAAATATTGCGTGCCCTGCGAAAGCTTCTTCACCGCCAGCCAATTGAAGGAGGGCGGCCTCTGCCCCGACTGCGGCAGACCCTGCGTGGATGCCAAGGAGGAGGCATACTTTTTGTGCCTTTCCAAGTACGCTGACCGCCTGGTGCAGTACTACGAGGAAAATCCCGACTTTTTCGCTCCCCTCTCCCGCAAGGCGGAAATGATCAACAACTTCATCAAGCCGGGTCTTGAGGATCTGTGCGTTTCCCGTACCACCTTTCAGTGGGGCGTGAAGGTTCAGAGCGATCCCCGCCACGTGATCTACGTTTGGATCGATGCCCTGTCCAACTACATTACGGGCGTAGGCTACGATCCCGACGGCAGTAAGGAGAGCTTTGACCGCTTCTGGCCCGCGGATCTCCACGTGATCGGCAAGGACATCGTCCGCTTCCACACCATTTACTGGCCCGTGCTCCTCATGGCACTGGATCTGCCCCTGCCCAAGCGCGTGCTGGGTCATCCTTGGGTACTGGTGGGCGAGGATAAGATGAGTAAATCCAAGGGCAACGTGCTGTACGCCGACGAGCTGGCAGAGATCTTCGGGGTGGACGCCGTGCGCTATTACCTGCTCAGCGAGATCCCCTTTGCTCAGGACGGCAGTATCACCCACGAGGCCATGATCGCCAAATTCAATTCCGATCTGGCCAATACCCTCGGAAATCTGGTCAGCCGCAGCATTGCCATGGCAGTAAAATATTTTGACGGCAAGCTCACCCGTCCCACCGCCGAGGCGGAGGAGGTGGATCTGGATCTGGCCCGCTGTGCGGAAAAGGCTCTGCAGGAGCTTCAGGCAGGCATTGACGATCTCCATATCGGTGACAGTGTCAACGCCGTCATGGCCTTTGCCGGCAGATGCAACAAGTATATCGACGAGACCATGCCCTGGGCGCTGGCCAAGGACGAGACCAAGAAGGATCGCCTCATGGCCGTGCTCTACAATCTCCTGGAGGCCATTCGCCGCATCGGTGTGATGCTCTATCCCTTCATGCCCGAAACGGCGGATCGCATTGCCGCCGCCGTCCGTATCCCCACCAAGCACGAGCTTTCCGAGGTCAGCTGTCCCTTCGGCACGGTGGAGGCCTTCGCGGTGGAGAACATCGCGCCTCTGTTCGCCCGCATTGACGGCGAGGCCCTCTTAAAGGAGCTGGAGGCCAAGGAAAAGGCCAAGAAGAAGGCCGAAAAGGAGGCCGCCAAGCAGGAGGAGCCCCGTGAGGTGGGCCCCTGCACCTTCGACGATTTTATGAAGATCCAGCTGGTCTGCGCCGAGGTTTTGGAATGCGAGCGTGTGCCCAAGAGCGAAAAGCTCTTGAAATTCCGCCTCAATATCGGCGATGAAGAGAGACTGGTGCTGAGCGGTATTGCCAAGTTCCATACCCCCGAGGAGCTGATGGGTAAGAAGCTGGTTCTGGTGAAGAACCTTCTGC
This sequence comes from Clostridia bacterium, assembly GCA_017414535.1. Taxonomy (GTDB): domain Bacteria; phylum Bacillota; class Clostridia; order Oscillospirales; family SIG627; genus RGIG5579. The sequence continues at coordinate 47,776 of JAFQMA010000004.1, forward strand.
CCCGCAAGATGATGGGCTACGAATCCCACGGCATGCTCCTTTCCACTGAGGCGGAGGGCAAGGTGCAGGTCATCATCCTGCCCGACGATACCCCTGCAGGTGCGCAGATCGGCTGATATGGGACTGTTCGATACCCACGCGCACTACGACGATCCCCGCTTTGCGGAGGATCTTGCCACCCTTGCGGAGGAGATGCGGCAGCCCTCCCTTCACTGCCCCATGGGCGTGGAGACGGTGGTGAATATCGGCTGTGACGTACCCACCAGCCGCCTGTGTCTGGAGCTGGCGGAGCAATATCCCTTTTTCTACGCGGCGGTGGGCATTCATCCCCAGGACGCCCATACCTTCAATGAAGAAAGCCTGCCCGCTCTGCGGGAGATGCTTCGCCACCCCAAGGCGGTGGCCATCGGCGAGGTGGGACTGGATTACAAATACGAAAACGCCCCCCGCGACGTGCAGAAGGCTGTCTTTCGGGAAATGATGGCCTTGGCGGAGGAGACGGGCTATCCCGTCATCATTCACGACAGGGACGCCCACGGGGACTGCTTTGACATCATTCGGGAATTTCCCCGTGTAACGGGCATTTTCCATTCCTATTCCGCATCGGGCGAAATGGCACGCCAGCTGGTGAAGCGCGGCTGGTACATCTCCTTTTCGGGATCGGTGACCTTCAAGAACGCGCGGGGTCTGCCCGAGGCCGCAAGGCAGGTGCCCCTCGAAAGACTGCTGGTGGAGACCGATGCGCCCTATCTTTCCCCCGAGCCCTTTCGCGGGAAGCGCAACCGCAGTGATTATGCCTTCATGACCGCCGCAAAGCTTGCCGAGCTCCACGGCATCAGCCCCGAGGAAATGGTCAATATTACAAGAGAGAACGCAAGAAGGGTCTTTCGCTTTGATGAAATGTTACAAAAATAAAAATTTTGGTAAAATTTCTTGTTTTTCTCCTAAAGTTGTACTATACTAATCTGTGGTAAAAAATAATTTTAACATAAAGGAGTACCAATATGTCTGTAAAAGTTGCCATCAACGGTTTTGGTCGTATCGGCCGTCTCGCTTTCCGCCAGATGTTTGCTGCAGAAGGCTACGAAGTAGTTGCCATCAATGACCTGACCAGCCCCAAAATGCTCGCTCACCTGCTGAAGTATGACTCTGCTCAGGGTCGTTACGGCAAGTCCGTTCAGGCTACCGAGGATTCCATTATCGTAGACGGTAAGGAGATCAAGATCTACGCTGAGAAGGACGCTGTGAACCTCCCCTGGGGTCAGATCGGCGTTGACGTAGTTCTGGAGTGCACCGGCTTCTACACCTCCAAGGAAAAGGCCAGCGCTCACATCACCGCAGGCGCTAAGAAGTGCGTTATCTCCGCTCCTGCAGGCAAGGATCTTCCCACCATCGTATTCAACACCAACCACAACGTGCTCACCAAGGAAGACACCGTTATCTCCGCTGCTTCCTGCACCACCAACTGCCTGGCTCCCATGGCTAAGGCTCTCAATGATTACGCTCCCATCCAGAGCGGTATCATGACCACCGTTCACGCTTACACCGGCGACCAGATGATCCTCGACGGTCCCCAGAGAAAGGGCGATCTGAGAAGAAGCCGCGCAGGCGCCATCAACATCGTTCCCAACTCCACCGGTGCCGCTAAGGCAATCGGTCTGGTTATCCCCGAGCTGGACGGCAAGCTCATCGGCTCCGCTCAGAGAATCCCCACCCCCACCGGCTCTACCACCATCCTCATCGCCGTTGTGAAGGGCAAGGATATCACCAAGGAAGGCATCAACGCCGCTATGAAGGCTGCTGCCAACGAGTCCTTTGAGTACAACGAAGACGAGATCGTTTCCTCCGATATCATCGGTGCAACCGCAGGCTCCATCTTCGATGCTACCCAGACCATGGTTTCCAAGATCGACGACGAGACCTATCAGGTACAGGTCGTTTCCTGGTACGACAA
>JAFQMA010000039.1 GCA_017414535.1 Clostridia bacterium
ATACTCCGTTGTTTTTCAACGGAGTATTTTTATTCCTTCATATTTTCGAAGAAAATATTTCACGGGCAAAGCCCATTTCACTCGTCGCAGACGAATTTCACAGATTTGCACGGCAAATCTATTTCATTGTAGGTTGGGCTTTTCCCTAAGTCCAACCTACGAAAGGTCGGCTTTTTGCGTTATTGCTTCTTTTCTACGGTAATGGTCTCTCCTGCAAGGAGTCCGTTGGTGGCAGAAATGATCTGTTTGACGTAGTCGCGGTTGATATAAAACTAACCGCTTCCGTTCAAAGTGTAATATGCCTTTCTGGCGGTCATGCCGTAGAACTTATAATCATAGACCTTACCGTCGCGCAGGGTGATCTTCATGGCAAGGATTTCCGTAGCACCCTCGGGCTGATCAGCGTAGCCATCCAGCGTCGTAAAGAGAATGGCCTTATACAGCTGGCGGAAGTTATCCGTCACAACGGGAACACCGTTGGAGGCGGTGACCTTCAGCTTGTCGCCGGTGCCGTCCAGCGTAAACTTTGCGCCGGTATCGCCATAGTGCAGCTCGATGGAGGCGGTATTGTCAATGGTGACGGAATAGGAATGGGTATCCAGGAAGGAAAGAAGATCCCACTCTGCCCAAGGAATATCCTCTGCTGCAAATTCCACAATGGTGTCAAAGTCGGGAGAATACACGTAGTAAACGTAGCTTGGCTCGGCATCCTCGGGTGCACCTTCCTCCTGCACCTGCAGCTTCTCGCTGATATAGATCAAGGAGTCACACTCCTCGTGATCGAATTTGACCTCACAGATCCACCGATTATTCTCGTCCAGAAGGCTGTAGAGACGGAGCATCTCGTAAACGCTGTCCTTCTGAGCCTCATCCTTCATGCGCTCGGTGATATTGTATTCCACGACGGAATCGCCTGCGAAATTCAGATACTGACCAAACACCTTCTGCAGGGCATCGGCAGAGGGATAATAGCCATCGGGATAGGTAAACACATGGGTGAAGACCTCGCCGTTTTGGGTGTATTCCTCATCGGTAACGTGGCGGATGGCAACGAACTCCTTGCCGTGCTTCTTGATAACGATGCTCTGCGCATCCATGTAGGTTGCAGCAGAGACAGAAACAGCTACCTGAGGCAGGAAGTAATCCTTCACATCGGCAAAGATACAACGGGTAATATAGGTATCGGGCATGATATAGACAGCATCTCTGCCCTCCAGCCTTGCATAATAGCCGCTGCCGTCTGCCGCAGGATTACCGAAGACCACGTGACTTGTGACCTCCTGTCCCTGTCCGTCCACGTAGGTCAGATACAGAGAAGCGTAGCCCTCACCCTCCAGACCGTAGGCGGCAAGCTCGCTTCTGGCTCCCACCACCTCCTCCAGAGTAACCAGCTGACAGACGTAGGTCTCCAGCGCCAGTGTCATGGAAATGGAGCCGAGCACGTCCTCTGCATCCTCGGGAGCGGCAGTGCCGTTGGTATAATCGGAGCCGGTCTCATAAATGATGGCCTCGGCCCCTTCGAAATAAAACTGACCGTCTTCGCCGCGATAATAATGGAAGCCTCCCTTTTTATTGACGACCTTGACACCGCGAAGCTGATCCTTTTTGATCACATCAACGATATAGGGATTACCGTTGGGTGATACCTGCTCGCCGTGGTTACCCACCGTGGGGATCAGGGTCTCCTCGTCGGGCTGAAGCACGGTGAGAAGAAGAACCACGTAGACCACCACGCAAAGAAGGATCAGGGCACCGCTGAGCAGAATACTGCGCATGCGACGGTCCTGCCAGAGCTTCGCAAGATCCAAACGCTTTTTTTTCTGCGAGGTATTGTTAGACATTTTTTCCACGGTACGCTCCCTTACATATGTTTTCTCTTCACGTAAACCACGGTGCCGAATACGAAGATGATCACAGGAATCACAATTGCGGTGACGATGCCGAAGGCATAGACCTCGCCGCTTTCGATATCAATGGCATAGTCCTCAATGACCTTATAGTTTACGTCCATGGCAATATCCTCGTCGGAAAGAAGACGGATCATATTGCGAACGATATCGGAATTACCGTAGGTAGGATCCATGGCAAGCTCGGTGAATTGCTCGCTGCCAATGACCATGAGGTGACCGTAGGTATCCACGTTATTCTTGATGGTAAAGCGGGATGCAATGGCCATCAGATTAAAGGGCCCCTTTACCTGCTCGGTGCCGTCCTTGGTCACAACCTCGGTATAGGAGTTATCCGAGCTGGTCAGAATGGCCTCGGTAACGAAGCCCAGATCCGTTCCGCCGGGATCCAGGATCTCAACGGGAGCACTGTTGATACACAGCGTTCTGGGGGGAGAGGAAAGAGAGGTCAGAGATTCGGTCAGAACGCCTGCTACGCTTTCAGAATCCGTATAATTGGCATAGATCTTCTTGTGGTCAGAGGCAATGGACTGAATGTCGTCAATGACCACCTGATTGCGAGTCACGCGCATGCCCCAATCCTCCAAAAGCTCATCCAACGCGGGAAGGGCCGGGGTGGTAGGGCTCATGATGACCATGAGAGAACGGTAGGAATTAAGATAATTGGAGATCTTGGTGTACTCGGTAACAAGGGCATCGTTCTCAGAATAGGTGATGTCCTTCTGAGGATTGGACATGATCAGGATCTTGGTATCCTCGCTAACGTCCTCCTTGGCAAGATCCACATTCTTGATAGTGAACCCGCAATTCTGAAGGATCTCGGTAAGAACCTGAGGCGCGGATTCGCCGTGACCAACGGTAAAACTTGCCACAGGGCTCTTTTGAGAGGTGAGCTTGATGATCGCTGCGTTGATCTTCATTTCGCCCTGGAAGGCCCAAACGTAGCTACCCTCCTCGTCGTAAACAAGACAGGAATCAAAGGTCATGTGCTGAATGGAGCCCTTTTCCAGATCATTGGAAATGATGATGGAGCTACTGGAAAAATCATCCTGATACTTTTCCTTATAGAAGGCGTATTTTTCGGGATGAAGGTTCAGATCCTCATTATACTCCACCTTGATCTGAGAATATTTTTCGGCGTAGCTCTCCACCAGGTTCACTACCCAGCTTTTTTGCTCCTCATCCATAATGATGTCACGAGGGGCAAAGAAGCGAACGGTGATCTGGGGATCCTCTCCGTAGACCTCACGGTACTGGGCAAACTGACTGTCCACCATGGTAACGGAATTCTCGCTGATGGAGAAGATCTGATCATCGGTCAGGTCGAAATAAAGGCTGTACTTAGCATCAACGGCAGAGACGATGACGTTGAACAGAATGACCACGGCGATAAAGAACACCGTGAATACGGTGGCTGCGGCACCGTATTTAAATTTTCGGGAAGCAAAGAGCTTTTGCTTCTGTACTTTTTGTTTCTTATCCATGTTCTGTTTTCCTTTTTAAGAAAATGTGACACTATTATTCCCAGCGGCGCTTTTCAAAAACGCGCACGGTGAGAAACAGGAAGATCACCGTTATGGAAACGTAGTAAAGAAGGGCAACCACGTCAAAGTAGCCGTAGGTGAACACGTAGAAGCGTTCAAAAACGGAGATCCACTTCAGCACCACGCGGAGAGGAGTGAAGGTGATGTAGTTGGCAAGCGTACCCACAATGAGGGTGGCTAGAATGGCTACGATGGTGCAAAGAGCAGAGATCAGCTGATTTTCGGTACAGGCGGAAATAAAAACGCCGATGGCCACAAAAGCAGAGCCGATCAAAAGAATGCCCAGCACGGTGGAGAACATAATAACGGAATTGGGCTCGCCGTAGAAATAGAGCACGATAAAATTCAGGCAGGAGGCCAGAAGCGTGCCCGCAAACAGCGTAAAGGCGGCCAAGTACTTAGCAAAGATCACACTGAAGAGGCTGACGGGAGAGGTCAAAAGGATCTGCTCCGTTTTGCTCTTCTTTTCCTCGGAAAGCATTCTCATGGTGAGAAGGGGAATGAGGATAGCGAAGATGTAAAGCAGGAAGGTGAAGTAGAGATTCACCTCACAGGTACCGGAATACAGGGTGGTATAGGTAAAAAGCAGAGAGGAGACAGCCAAGAACAGCGCTACGAAAATGTAGCCGATGGGGCTGACGAAATAGCTTCTCAGCTCTTTTTTGTAAATGGCGATCATGCGCGTGCTCCTTTCTTTTCTTTCTTATTCTGCTGCTTGGAACGGTCGTTGATCAGGGCGAGGAACACGTCCTCCAGATCCATACCCATCACGTCCATACCGATGACGGGCCATCTTTTTTCTGCCATGGCAAAGAAAAGGGGCTTGCGAACGTCGATGTTTTCGGCACTTTCGATCATATAGGAAACGCTGTCGGAATCGCGCTGGCCGAGGGCCTCGGCGTAAACCACGCCGGGAATGGACTTGAGCACCTTGAGGACCTCGTTCTGAGGGCCGCAGATATTGTAGGTCATGCGGCGGCGATCCTCCACGGCGTGGGCCAGATTGGCCGTTTTTTCATTGGCCACGATCCGTCCCTGATTGATAACCACGATACGGTCGCAAATGGCCTGCACCTCGGAAAGGATATGGGTGGAAAGGATGATCGTATGCTCCTTGCCAAGCTTCTTTATGAGGTTGCGGATCTCAATGATCTGCTTGGGGTCAAGACCGACGGTAGGCTCGTCAAAGATGAGAACGGGGGGATTGCCGATGAGGGCCTGTGCAATGCCGACACGCTGCTTATAGCCCTTGGAAAGGTTGCGGATCACACGGTGAAATACGTCCGTGATCTTCACCACGTCGCAGATCTCCTTGATGTGCTTTTCTCTCTCCAAGCGACAGCCCTTCAGCTCGTAAACGAAGTTCAGATACTCGCTGACGGTCATATCGAGATACAAAGGGGGCTGCTCCGGCAAAAAGCCGATGCGTCTCTTAGCCTCGATGGGATTTTCGAAGATGTCGATACCATCGATCTTGGCGGAGCCCTCCGTAGCGGAGAGGTAACCGGTCAGGATGTTCATAGTCGTGGACTTTCCCGCACCGTTGGGTCCCAGAAAGCCCATGATCTCACCGGCATTGACGGTGAAGCTTACGTTATCGGCGGCAAGCTTATTCCCGTATCGTTTGGTGATGCCATTGATTTCAATCATAGCGTTTTAAAAAATCCTTTCAGATTCACTTATTCTTCGGTGATGGCAACGCGGATGGAAAGCTCATCCAGCGCCTCGGTGGGAACGGGTGCAGGGCAACCAGTCATCAGCTCGCAAGCATTCTGCACCTTGGGGAAGGCAATGCAATCGCGGATGGCATCCAACCCCAGAAGCAGGCTGACAAGTCTGTCAAAGCCGAAGGCAAGGCCCGCGTGAGGGGGAACGCCGTAACGGAAGGCCTCCAAGAGGAAGCCGAATTTGGCGTTAGCCTCTTCCTTGGTAAGTCCCAACAGATCAAACACCTTCTGCTGAACGTCACCGCGGTGGATACGCACGGAGCCGCCGCCCACCTCCCAGCCGTTGACCACGATATCGTAGGCCTTGGCACGAACCTTGCCGGGATCACTATCCAACAGAGGAAGGTCCTCGTCCTTGGGAGAGGTAAAGGGATGGTGCATAGCCTTGTAACGACCTGCCTCCTCGTCGTACTCGAACATGGGGAAGTCGGTGACCCAAAGCAGAGCAAAGGAGCTTTTATCATAAAAGTCGTACTTTTCGCCGCACTTGCAGCGCAGAGCTCCCAGAGAATCCAACACAACGTTATTCTTGCTGTCTGCCACGAGGAACAGCACATCGCCCTTTTCAAAGCCACAGGCAGCCTCGATGGCACGGTTCTCCTCCTCGGAGAGGAATTTGGCATAGGAGGAGGTGGTCTCTTCCCCGCCCTTCAGCCAGGCAAGGCCCTTGGCACGGTAGGTCTTGACGAAATCGGTAAGCTTATCGATCTCCTTGCGGGACATGCGGTCGGCAACGCCCTTGACGTTAATGGCGCGCACGGAGCCACCCTCGGCTACCGCACCGGCAAACACCTTGAACTCACTGTTCTTCACGATATCGGACAGATCCACCAGTTTCATATCGAAGCGGAGGTCGGGCTTATCGGAGCCGTAATTTTCCATGGCTTCCTTCCAGGGCATTCTACGGAAGGGAGTTTCCAGCTCAATGCCCAGCATTTCGCGGAATACACGCTTGAGATAGCCCTCGTTAATACCGATAACGTCGTCCTCGCCGGCAAAACTCATTTCCAGGTCCAGCTGGGTGAACTCGGGCTGACGGTCGGCACGGAGGTCCTCGTCACGGAAGCACTTGGCGATCTGCATATAGCGATCGAAGCCCGAAACCATCAGGAGCTGCTTATAAAGCTGAGGAGACTGAGGCAGAGCGTAAAAGGAGCCGGGATGAACGCGGCTGGGAACCAGATAGTCGCGGGCACCCTCGGGGGTGGATTTGATAAGGATGGGGGTCTCGATCTCCAAAAAACCGTTTTCGTCAAAATAGTCGCGGGTGCACTTGGCCAGCTGATGACGGAAGCGGATATTTCTCTGCAGGTCGGGGTGGCGCAGATTCAGATAGCGATACTTCAGGCGCATCTCCTCGCGCACGTCGGGAGCGCTGAGCACCTCGAAGGGAGGGGTAGCGCTTTCGGACAGAATCTCAAGCTTGTCAACGGCAAGCTCGATCTGGCCGGTAGGAAGGTTGGGGTTGACAGCTCCTTCGCCGCGGGCGCGGACAACACCCTCTGCTGCCAGAACGTACTCCGCTCTGACGCCAAAGGCAAGATCGAACAGCTCCTTGGGCGTATTTTCGTCGAAGGCCAACTGAAGGATGCCGCTACGGTCACGCAGGTCGATGAAGATCAGGGACCCAAGATCTCTCTGCTTCTGAGCCCAGCCGCAGACCTTGATTCTTTTTCCGATGTCGTTTGCCCCAAAGGAGGCACAATAATCCGTTCTTTGCATGATATTTTCCTCTATATGGTATTTTTTCTCAATTTTCGTTTCATTGGACTTCAGCGCATATTTTCTCGCCAATCCAGATCGCCGCGATCCAAAGCCAGAATGACGGCCTCGGCAGTGGCAAGGTTGGTAGCCAGAGGGACGTTGTTGGCATCGCACTGGCGGATCAGGTCATCCCCCTCACCGTATTCAGCGGACGTGGCGGTGGAACGGAAATAAAAGAGCACGTCTACCTCGCCGTAAGCGATGCGAGAGGCGATCTGCTCGCCGCCTCCCTGAAGGCCGCTGAGCAGAGGCTTGATCTCCAGTCCCGTTGCCTCCCCGATCACGCGGGCTGTGGTGGCGGTAGCACAAAGTCGGTGCTTGGACAGAATGCCGCAATAAGCGATGCAAAATTGGGTCAGCAATTCTTTTTTATCGTCATGTGCAATCAGTGCGATCTGCATAGTTACCTCCGTTCAAAAGTCAATAGAATTTGTAGCGTTTCCGTCTGGCAAGGACACCCGAAAGCAGGGGGACCTCGTCTCCCGAAAGGCGGTGGGCAATATTTCGCACGGCACCTGCCACGACGCTTTTTCTGTCGGCGGCCAAGGGTACGCCCTTGGCCAGGGCCTTTTCACTGCCGCTGTCATAGGGAACCACGCCGATGATGGGCACACTGGTGCGTTGGATCACCTCGGTAACACCAAAGGTGTTATCCTTCGGACGGGACAAGCGATAACAATTAAGAAGCATTTTGCATTTTTCAGGATGCTCCAGCCGCATGGCACATCTCTCGGCCGCACGCACCGCCGTAGGCACGGAAGTGGTGACCAGCACCGTCAGATCCACCAACGGACAGGCCTCAAAGAAGGAGAAGGCCGCACCGCCGCCGGCGGGCATATCGAATAAAACGAAATCGAAATTTTCTTTCAAATAGGCAAGGAGAGCGTTAAATCTTTCCTGCGTGACCCCCGTCAGTTGAGACTCGTTGAAGAACACAGGGGCAGACAGAAAGAACACACCGTCATCACCGGGGAAAAGAGCATTTTCGGGAAGTGTGGTGCCAAGGAGCAGATCGATGAGCGTGGCACAAACCGTGTCCTCCCTACCCATGGCGATATCGAGACCTCCCGTGCCGAGATCCATATCCACGGCAAGGACGCGCTTCCCCTCGTCAGCGAGGGTATAGGCAAGACTGGCTGAGAAAACAGTCTTCCCAACCCCGCCCTTCAGGCTCGTTACCGTGATGATCCTGCCCATGGCTACTCCTTTAACAAAAATGCATAATTATCGATTTTCACAGCTTATTATTTTAGCACAAAAAGTCAATTTCGTCAATATTAAGGAAGGGAAATTCGGCACTTTTTACCGAAAAAACATCTGTTTTTCTCTCCTTTTCACAGAGAAAGCCGTCATTCTCGACTTTTTCCCGCAAAAGCCTTGATTTTAGGACCTTTTACGGATATAATAAGTTGTTAAGAGAATTTAGCTTTGCTAAAATACATTTCGATCGAGGAAAATGATATGAAACAGTTTTTCACCTCTGAATCCGTAACGGAAGGGCATCCCGATAAGATCTGCGATCAGATCTCCGACGGCGTGCTGGATGCGATTCTGACTCAGGATCCCACCGCCAGAGTGGCCTGCGAAACGGCAGTGACCACAGGCCTGGTTCTGATCATGGGTGAGATCACCACCACCGCCTCCATTGACTATCACGAAATTGCCCGCGAGACTATACGCGAGATCGGCTACGACAGGGCGAAATTCGGCTTTGACTGCGATACCTGCGCGGTCATCAGCTCCGTGCACACCCAGTCTCCCGACATTGCCATGGGCGTGGATGCTGAGGGTGCCGGTGACC
>JAFQMA010000040.1 GCA_017414535.1 Clostridia bacterium
TTATATATATCTATAACTATACCCATCTGCAGAAAGCGCAGAGACGCGCGAGAGCGCATATACGGACGAGCCCCGTCTTTTGGGGCCGCAAAATTTTGGAAGCATGGGAGAAAAATATGGATTCCAACAAAGCCATCTGGGACCACGTTCTGGATTTTATTCGAAAATCGGGCCTGCCCGCGGCCAGCTTCAGCATCTGGTTTAAGGATCTGCGCCTGGAAAAATTCACCGATAGTTTCACCTACCTTTCCGCAGGAGAATATTATCGGGCCGACTTTATTTTCAAAACCTATTACAAAAAGCTGCAGATCGCCATTTACGAGGTGCTGGGCGCCCGTACGGAGCTTGTGATCTTCTCCCGCGAGAAGCACAGCAAGATCATGCAGGAGGCCATTGAAGAGCACGAAAGAACGGGCCTGCTCCCCGACGACGTGTTCTGCAAGGTGGAGAGCAATGAGACCTTTGCCAAGGAGGAGCCCCTGACGGAGGAGGAGCGCATCCACATGGAGCGTCCCGTGGGTACCATGATCCGCACGGCCATCCCCTCGGTGCACGGTCAGAAATACTCCTTTGATAACTTCATCGTGGGCGAGACCAACCGCATGGCGCACGACGCCTGCCTTGCCATTGCCAAAAATCCCGCGGAGGTATGGAACCCCCTGTTCCTCTACGCCCCCTCGGGCATGGGCAAAACTCATCTGCTCTACGCCATTTCAAACGCCATCATCGATCACAATCCCACCGCCAACGTGCTGTACGTTCGCGGCGAGGACTACACCAACGAGCTGATCAACGAGCTGACCCAGCGTCACCCCATGCGCTATTTCAGAGAGAGATATCGCAACGTGGACGTGCTTCTGGTGGACGATATCCAGTTCATCGCAGGCAAGGCCAGCACCCAGGAGGAATTTTTCAACACCTTTGAGGCGCTGTATCAGCAGCACAAGCAGATCATTCTCACCTGCGACAGACCCCCTAAGGATATCAAGCACCTGGATACCCGCCTGCGCACCCGCTTCGAGTGGGGCCTCACGGTGGATATTCAGCCACCGGAGCTGGAGCTTCGCATCGCCATTGCCAAATCCAAGGCGGCGGCCCTGGGCCTGCAGGTGCCCGATAACGTTCTCTTCTACGTGGCGGACAACATCAAATCCAGCGTCCGTCAGCTGGAGGGAGTTATTACGAGACTGCAGGGCTATTCCATTCTGGGCCCCAATCAGAAGATCGATCTGGAGCTTGCCAAAAAGTGCATCAACGATCTGGTGCCCAAGCAGAGCGTGGACTCCACCGTGGAGCGCACCTTCGATCGGGTCAGCAGCAAATACCACGTGGGTGTCAGCGAGATCACGGGAAACCGCCGTCAGGCCAACATCGTTACCGCACGGCACGTAGCCACCTACATTCTGCGGCAGATCACCGATCTCTCCTCCATTGAGATCGCCCGCTACTTCTCTCAGGACCATTCCACCATTCTTTCCGCCATCAAGAGCGTAGAAAGAAAGATCGATGAAAACCCCGCCTTTGAGGACGAGGTGGTGGAGCTGATCCGCGAGATCAGGGAGTAGTTTTCCACAGAGAAGCTGTTAAGTTCCTGTGGAACGGCGGTGGAAAACGAGGGGGAAAAAAAAGGCCGAAAAGGGCCCTTGGAATTTCTCATTTTACCCGCCTTTTTTCCAAGGTCTTTTCCCCATAAGGAGAAAGCGAAAAAGCAAGGCAGAAAGCCACCTTTTCCCTTTTTCCCCAATTTTCACCGTCCCTAATACGACAACGAACGAAATGAAGGAATAAAAAGAAATCATTTTATCTGACGAAAGGAGAAAACATGTTCATCCGAGCCGATAAAAAAACCTTACTGGAAGCCATTAACCCTTGTCTGTACGCCGTAGCGTCCCGCTCGGCCAACGCAGCCCTTTCCTGTCTTCATTTTAAGACGGAAAAGGAGGAGGGTAAAATTACCGTAACCAGCTTTGACACCGTAAAGGGTGCCAGAACCAGCTTTCCCTGCGAGATCCTTGAGGAGGGAAGCGTGCTGATCGATGCCCTGAAGCTCAATTCCATGGTGAGAAGCCTGCCCGACGGGGAGATCACCCTGTCCAACGACGCCAATTTCGTCACCACCATTTCCGCAGGAAACGTAAAGTTTGAGATCCTCGGCATGAACGGGGACGCCTTCCCCTCCATGCCCCTGCTTCAGGGTGATAAGAAATTCGTGATTAAAATGGGTCAGCTGAAGAAAATGCTCCAACAGGTGATCTTCGCCTGTGCGGTCATTGACTTAAAGCCCGTGCTCACCGGCGTTCTCTTTGAGACCCGCGGGGACAAGCTCCGTCTCATCGGCTGTGACGGCTACCGCATTGCCATCCGCGACGAGGAGTGCATCAAGGGTCTGACCATGGACGTGAAATTCGTGGTGCCTCAGCGTACCCTGCAGGAGCTGATCCGCCTGCTTTCCGACGACGATACCCAGATCCGCATTGAGTTGGCCCGCCGTCACATCATCTTCTGCTTTGAGGACTTTACCTTCTTCAGCCGCTACGTGGAGGGAGAATACATCGATTACGCCAAGAGCCTGCCCAAGGAATTCCGCACTCGCGTCAACATGAATATTGCCGATGCGGTGGGCTGCTTCGAACGCTGCGCCCTGCTCATTGACGAGCGCGCCAAATCCCCCATTCGCTTCACCGTAGGTGCCGATTCCGTGCAGGTGAAGTGCATCAACAAGAACGGAAAGATCGACGAGGATATCCTCTGCACCGTGGAGGGCGAGGAAATGGTCATCGGCTTTAATAACAAGTTTCTGCTGGATGCCTTCCGTGCCGCCGCCTCCTGCGGAAAGGAGGAGGTCGTTCTGGAGATCACCTCGCCTCTGTCCGGCATGGCTATCCGCTCCCCCGAGACGGACGCCTTCTATTACATGGTCGTACCTATCCGCCTGAACTGATGCAGCTGGATCACATTGCTCTGCAGGGCTTCCGCAATATCGGTGCCGCCTCCTTGGATCTGTCTCCCAAGACCGTGGCGCTGGTGGGAAAAAACGCCCAGGGCAAGACCAATTTGGTGGAGGCCGTCTATCTTTTGGCGTGTCTGAAGAGCTTTCGTAACCGCCATTGGCGAGATCTTGTGAAGCACGGTGAAAAACAGGCCGTGATCTCCGCGCAGATCTCCGGGGACAGCCTCCCCTTCACCCTAAAGCTTGTGCTGGATGTCAAGGAAGGCAAGAGCATTTATAAAAACGGCGTAAAAATTACGCGGCTCAGCGATTTTCTGGGGCTGTTTCGGGTGGTCCTCTTCTGTCCCGAGCATTTATCTCTCATTAAAGAGGGCCCTGCCAAGAGGCGGAGCTTTCTGGACAGTGCCATTTGCCAGCTTCGTCCCTATTACGCTTCTCTGTTAAACGAATGTGTCAAGATCGAGGCACAGAGAGCCGCCCTATTAAAGCTCAGCCGCGGAAAAAGAACCGATCCCGCCCTGTTTTCCGTGTGGGATGACAGGCTGGCGGGGGTATCCGTGAAGATCGCCTCCATCCGTGCCGATTACGTTCGCCGTCTGCAGGAGGCCGCGCCCGCTCATTTTTCCCGCATTTCCGACGGAAAGGAAAGCCTTTCCCTCTCCTTTATCAGTGACGTGTACCGCGAGGGCGCGGGTGAGGAGGAGATGAAGGCGGCCTATCTCGGCCTGCTTTCGGAGAATTTAGAGGGCGATATCAAATACGGCTTTACGGGCAAGGGCATCCATCGGGACGATCTTGAGGTGAAGATCGACTCCTTTTCCGCCCGCGGCTTTGCCAGTCAGGGTCAGCAGAGAAGTGCCGTTCTGGCGCTGAAGCTGGCGGAGGGCGAGATATCCCGCGATATGACGGGGCGCCCGCCCGTATATCTCTTGGACGACGTACTGAGCGAGCTGGACGAGGGCAGAAGGAGCTATATCCTTTCGGGCCTTGCGGGCAAGCAGGTGATCCTGACGGGAACGGATAAGGATCAGCTGGACACGGCCCATCAGCTTTATTTTGTAGAAGGGGGGTGCTTCTCCTCATGAAGGGTCTGTTTTTGGACCTGGGGGACGGCACCAGCATCCCCATGAAAAAGGTCGTTATGATCTTAAACGCGGAAAGCGCCACGGTGCAGAGCACCACAAGGGCGTTTTTGCGAAAAATGGGACGGGACGGCAATACCGTTCTTCCCAAAAAGCCCATACGGCAGGTCAATGCCTTGATCTTGACCAATGCCTACGGAAAGGACAGTCTGTATTCTTCCTCCCACGCGGCAAGTCACCTTGCAGCCGGGGAAGGGAAATGAGAAAGGAACGCATTTTGGAAAACAAGGATTTTGCACAGGTCAACACCACCTACGACGAAAATCAGATCCAGGTATTGGAGGGCCTTGAGGCCGTCCGCAAGAGACCGGGTATGTACATCGGCTCCACGGGTCAGAGAGGACTGCACCATCTCATTTACGAGATCGTGGACAACTCCATTGACGAGGCTCTGGCGGGACGGTGCGATACCATTACGGTCACCCTTCATAGTGACGGCTCCGTGGGCGTTCAGGATAACGGCCGCGGTGTTCCCGCGGGCATGCACCCGAAGATGGGCATTCCCACGCTGGAGGTGGTCTTTACCGTTCTGCACGCAGGCGGTAAATTCGGCGGCGGTGGCTATAAGATCTCCGGCGGTCTCCACGGCGTGGGCGCCAGCGTGGTCAACGCCCTGTCCGAATGGATGGAGGTCGTGAACTGCTACGACGGCAAGGAATACACCGAGCGCTTTGAGAGAGGTAAGGTGGCCCGCGCCATCCACTGCACCGGTGAAACGGAAAAGCACGGTCTTTACGTGCGTTTTATGCCCGATCGCGAGATCTTTACGGAAATGGATTTCGATTATACCACGGTGCTGAACCGTCTGCGCGAGCAGGCCTTCCTTACCGCCGGGGTGACCATTGAATTTTACGACGAGCGCGAATTTGACGGCAGATCCGCCCACGAGGCAGATCTGGAGAACGGCCTGGTTTCCGAGGAGGAAATGGAGGAGGACGAGCGCGAGGACGGCGGCTACTACCGCAAGGAAAAGGAAAAGCAGTACAATAAGCTCTGCTTTGAGGGAGGTATCCGCTCCTTCGTGGCCTATCTCAACGAAAAGAAGCGCTGCTCTGTGCTGCACGAGAACGTCATCTACCTTGCCATCGAGAGCCGTGGCTGTATGGCGGAGGTGGCCCTGCAGTATAACGACGGCTATCAGGACATGACCCTGTCCTTTGCCAACAACATCCACACCCCCGAGGGCGGTACCCACGAGACGGGATTTAAGACGGGTCTGACCAAGGTCTTTAACGAATACGCCAAGAAATACGGCTACCTGAAGGACAGCGACAAGAAGTTCTCCGGTGAGGACGTGCGCGAGGGCCTCACCAGCATCATCAGCGTGAAGGTGGAGGAGACCCAGTTTGAGGGTCAGACCAAGTCAAAGCTTGGTAACGTGGAGGTACGCCCCCTGGTGGACGGCCTCATGGTAGAAAAGCTGGGCGAATATTTTGAGGAAAATCCTCAGGTGGCAAAGCTTCTCATCGAAAAGGCGCTGGCCGCCTGCCGTGCCCGCGAGGCCGCCAAGAAGGCCCGTGAGGCAAGCCGCAGAAAATCTCCTCTGGAATCGGGCTCTCACCCCGAAAAGCTGGCCGACTGTCAGGAGAAGGACCCCGCCAAGAGCGAGATCTTCTTCGTAGAGGGTGACTCTGCAGGCGGTACTGCCAAGGACGGCAGAGACAGTAAGTATCAGGCCATCCTTCCCTTGCGAGGTAAGATCCTCAACGTAGAAAAGGCAAGGCTTGACAGAGTGTATTCCTCCACCCAGATCATTCCCATCATTCAGGTCTTGGGCTGCGGCATCGGAGACGAATTTGATATTGAAAAGCTCCGCTACGGCAAGATCATTCTCATGGCGGATGCGGACGTGGACGGCGCCCACATCAAGACCCTGCTTCTCACCTTCTTCTTCCGCCATATGCGCCCCCTCATTGAAAAGGGACATATCTTCTGCGCCATGCCTCCCCTTTACAAGGTCTATAAGGGCAAGCAGCAGGAATACGCCTTCTCCGACGAGGAAAGAGACGAGATCATCGCTCGCATGGGACCCGGTTCCCAGGCGGAAAGATATAAGGGTCTCGGTGAAATGGATGCCGAGCAGCTGTGGGAGACCACCATGGATCCCGAAACGAGGACTCTTGTTTCCGTCAGCATTGAGGATGCCTACGCCGCCGACGAGACCTTTACTCTGCTGATGGGCGATAAGGTAGAGCCCAGACGGGAATTTATCGAGCAAAACGCCAAGTACGTAGAGAATTTGGACGTTTAAGCTGTGGAAAACTCTGTGGATTGTGTGTGTAACTTCCCTTTTTCAAAAAGTTTTCCACAGGGTAGGAGAAAAACTTTTCCACTGCAAAAAAGGCGGAAAAGCCGCCGAGGGACGGGGCATTTCCAAAATCAGGAAAAAGCTTCCCCCAGGAAAGTCCCCACGTTTTGCACAGGGCGAAAAAAACGGTTTTCCCCGTGAAACGCTTTTTGTGAAACAGGGCATTGAAGAAAGGATCAAGCCTAAATGGAACTGAATTTAGAAGGTCTGAAGATCGAAAACGTTGACATTGTCAAGGAGATCAAAAAATCCTATATCGATTACTCCATGAGCGTCATCGTGGGCCGTGCTCTGCCTGACGTGCGCGACGGCTTAAAGCCGGTGCACCGCCGCATTCTCTACGCCATGTATGAGGATAAGCTCACCCACGATAAGCCCTTCCGCAAGTCCGCCACCACGGTGGGTAACGTGCTGGGTCACTACCACCCCCACGGCGACAGTGCGGTGTACGACGCCATGGTACGCTTGGCGCAGGGCTTCTCCATGCGCTATCCCCTGGTAGAGGGACACGGTAACTTCGGTAACATCGACGGTGACGGCGCCGCCGCCTACCGTTATACCGAGGCCAGAATGGCCAAAATGGCTGGAGCCATGCTGCAGGATATCGAAAAGGACGTGGTGGACTTCGTCCCCAACTTCGATAATAAATTAAAGGAGCCCACCGTGCTTCCCAGCCGCTTCCCCAACCTGCTCTGCAACGGCAGTGTGGGCATTGCGGTGGGTATGGCCACCAACATTCCCCCCCACAATCTAAACGAGGTCATTGACGCGGTCATTTACCTGATGGATCACCCTCAGGCAGAGCTGCGGGAGCTGATGCAGTTCGTCAAGGGCCCCGACTTCCCCACCGCCGCCAAGATCTACGGCACCGCGGGCATCGAGCAGGCGTACCTCACCGGTCGCGGCAAGGTGCTCATGCGCGCCAACACCCATTTCGAGACTCACGGTAAGCGAGAGTGCATCGTGGTGGACGAGATCCCCTATCAGGTGAACAAGTCCGATCTGGTGAAGGGCATTGCGGATCTGGTGAAGGAAAAGAGAGTGGAGGGCATCGTTGACCTGCGTGACGAAAGCTGTAAGGGCAAGATCCGCATCGTCATCGAGCTGCGCCACGACGCCAACCGCGAGGTGGTGCTGAACCTGCTTTACAAGTACTCCCGCCTGCAGGAGACCTTTGCCATGAATATGCTGGCCCTGGTAGGGGGCGTGCCCCGCACGCTGAGCCTGAAGCAGATGCTTCAGCACTACCTGCGCCATCAGGAGGAGGTCACCGCCCGCCGCATCCGCTTCGATCTGGATAAGGCGCTGGCCAGACTTCACATTTTAGAGGGCTACAAGGTGGCCATCGACAATATTGAAGAGGTCATCCGCATCATCCGCTCCCACAAGACCGTGGGTGAGGCCAAGGAGGCCTTGAAGGAGCGCTTTGCCCTGTCCGAGGCACAGGGGCAGGCCATTGTGGAGATGCCCCTCGGAAGACTTGCCGGTCTCGAGATCGACAAGATCTTGGAGGAAATGGCACAGAAGAAGGCTCTCGTGGCGGAGCTGGAGAGCATTCTGGCAGACGAGACCAAGCTTCTTGCGGTGCTCCGCGACGAGCTTTTGGAGATCGCCCGTAAATTCGGCGACGCCCGCCGCACCACCATTGAGGCGGCCGCTGACGATATCATCATCGAGGATCTCATTGAAAAGCACAAGGCCGTGGTCACCGTCACTCACGCAGGCTACATCAAGCGTCAGAGGCTGGACGATTACGAGGCCCAGAGAACGGGCGGTAAGGGTCTGCGCGCCCTCACCACCAAGGAGGAGGACTCCATCCGCGATATCTTCGTCAGCCACAGCCATAATTTCGTGTTCTTCTTCTCCAATCAGGGCAGACTCTACGTGAAGAAGTGCTACGAGATCCCCGAGGCAAGCCGCAACGCCAAGGGCACGAACCTGGTGAACGTTTTGAATCTGAAGGAGGGGGAGAAGATCACCGCCTACCTTTCCGTGCAGAAGCTGGCCACCGAGGAGATCCTCACCTTCGTGACGAAAAACGGATTTGTAAAGAGAACGCCCCTAAAGCTCTTCCGCCACGTGCGCCGTGACGGTGTGAAGGCCATTACCCTGGGCGAGGGGGACGAGCTGCTTTACGTCAATAAGACCGAGGGCAAGGGCGACGTATTCGTTGCCTCCACAAGCGGTCTTGCCGTGCGCTTTGCCGAGAGCGAGATCCGTCTCATGGGACGCACCGCCCGCGGTGTGAGAGCCATGCGCCTCGGTGAGGGTGCCCGCATCTGCGGCGCCATCTGCATTGATGAAAACGAAGAAAAGACCCTGCTTACCCTGTCCGATAACGGCGTTGGTAAGAGGACCGCATTTTCCGGCTTTGCAAGGAAGCACCGCGGCGGTAAGGGCATGATCTGCCAGAAGCTGGGCGGTAAGGCCGGCGAAAGAATGGTGGGTATTGCCGCCGTCTCCGAGGAGGATGACGTTCTGCTCATTTCCTCCGACGGAAAGCTGGTGCGCGTCCACGTGAAGAATATTTCTCTGGTGGGCAGAAACTCCGCCGGCATCTTCGTTATGCGTCCCGAGGAGGGCGAGGTGCTCTGCGACCTGCAGAGAGTCACGGGCGAGGATGAGCTTGACGAGGCCGCAAGGCTGGCCGAGGAAAGCGGCGAAGAAATGATCGAGGGTGCCGAGGTGCCCGATCTGATCGAGGACGAGCTTCCCGAGGAGGATGAGCTTCTCGAGGAGGACGAGCTTCTCGAGGAGGACGATGAAGACGAGGAATAAGCCTTATTTGAGGCTTACACCGGCCCTGCCCGCCGAAGGGCGGCGGGAGCAGCTGTCCCATTGGGTGGCAGAGTATTTTGCTGCCCTGGGGGAAAAGCCCGATACCGTTCTTTATGAACCGAGCGGCAAGCCCGTGTTTGCCCGGGGGGAGCATTTTCTCTCCGTGACCCATACGGGCACTCTTTACGGTGCCGTTTTTGCCCCCTTTCCCGTGGGGCTGGACGGTGAGGCCGTGGGGGAGAGCCGCCCCCGCGTGGCCGCGCGCTATTTTACGGAGGAGGAGCGCTCTCTTCCCTTTGCCCGTGTTTGGACCGCCAAGGAGGCGGTGGCAAAGCTGACAGGGGAGGGCCTTTCCGCCGTTCGAGCCGTGCGTGTATGCGGTGATCGGGCCATATTCAACGGGAAGAGATATGCCCTGCAGTACGAGGAGGCGGGAGAATGGCTTTTATGCCTTGCCCTGCCTGTGGAGGCCTTATGACGGAAGGAAAGCGTTTTCAGAAAAACGATGCGGGATTTACCTGCGCCCATTGCGGGCGGGAGGTTCCCCCGCTGGAGGTCACCAGCCGTGACCATTGCCCCCATTGCCTCTATTCCCTGCACGTGGATCGGAACCCGGGGGATCGGCAGAATCCCTGCCGCGGGGTATTGCGCCCCGTTTCCGCCCTGCCCCATCCGAAAAAGGGCTACGTGATCGTGTACCGCTGTGAAAAATGCGGGGCGATCCTTCGCAATAAGGCCGCGCTGTCGGGCAATACCCCCGATAACGTGGATCTCATCATTCGTTTGACAAGTCAGCCCATGGAGGAATGATATGCCTGCAAAAAAGAAAACGGCAAGGCGCAGTCCCAAGGAGGTACAGAGCCGTGCCACCCGCCGACCCGAGGATCGGGTGATCCACATCCTCATGCCCTATATTTTGGGCATACTGGCGCTGTTTCTGGGCCTTTGCTTTATTTTGGGGGAGGAAAAGCTGGGGTATCTGGGAAAGGTCAGCACCCTGCTTCTGGGTCTGTTTTCCTTCGGTGCCTACGCCTGCCCCGTGCTCCTTTTGCTTCACGCCGTCTTTTACAAGCGTGATCTTTCCGCGGGGAGCCATTTGTATAAGTTCTGGTTTACCTTCGGTAATATGACCTTTCTCGGCACCCTTTGTGCCCTCTTTTGCTCTGCCCCCGCGGTCTTCGATCTGAAGGCCAATTTCGTGGCGGGTACGACCCTGTCCGGTGGCGGTGCCATCGGCGGTGCCGTTTATTTTCTTTTGAAAAAGAGCGTGGGGATCTTTACCCCCGTGGTGGGCATTTTAGCGGTGGTGATCTTCACCTCCTTCCTGTTCGGAAAGACCCCCGCGGAGCTGATCCGCAGTGTGGTGGCTCCCTTGGGTGAAAAATGGCGCGAAAGCCGTGAGGAGCGCCGTGACCGTCAGGCGGAGGACAGAGCCGCCCGTGAGACAGAGCGCCTGCGCCTTGCCGAGGAGCGTGCCGCGGAGAAATATCGCATCAAGGAAGAGCAAAAGCAGAAGAAAAAGGAGAAAAAGACCGCCGTTGCCATGGAATCGGGCGAGGAGGTCACAGGAGAGATCCCCGAGGAGCACCTGCCTGAGGAGGACATGAGGATCCGCCTGCCCTTGGAGGATGAGGAGGAGCTGCGCGCCCGTCTGGAGAAAGCGGAGGAGGAGGCAAGAAAGCGCGAGATCTGCCCCATTGAGGAGATCGAATCCGAGCCCGTTCCCAGCTTAAAGGACGAGCTGACGGAGCTGTTTGCCGACGTGCCTGCGGGCGAGGTCGTGGTGCCCGAGGAGGAGCTTGACCCTGAGCTTTTGCAGTCTCAGGCGGAGATCCGCATGAATCTGACGGAAAAGCACCCCGAAATGACCGTTTCCGTGCCCTTGGAGAGCGAGGACGAGCCCGCCGAGCCTGAGGAGAAGCCCTATCGCTTCCCTGCCCTGGCCCTGCTGCCCGCACCCAAGAAGAGTGACGGCGCCTCCCGCATGGAACAGGACGCCACCGCCAAGAAGCTGGTGGATACCCTGATGAACTTCGGCGTGAAGACCACCATTTGCGGCATTGCCAAGGGTCCTGCCGTCACCCGCTACGAGATCCAGCCCCAGCCGGGGGTGAGAGTTCGCTCTATCGTGAACCTGACGGACGATATTGCCCTGGCCCTGGCCGCAGGCGGCGTTCGCATCGAGGCGCCCATCCCCGGCAAGGAGGCCGTGGGTATCGAGGTGCCCAACCGCAATCGCGACATCGTTTACATTCGCGAACTCATTGAAAAGGAAGAATTTACCTCTGCCGCCAGCCGTCTCCAGTGCTGTCTGGGTAAGGACGTGGCGGGCAAGGCCATTTACTGCGATCTGGTGAAGATGCCCCACATTCTCATTGCGGGTGCCACGGGTATGGGTAAATCCGTGTGTCTCAACTCCATGATCGTATCCATTCTGTACCACGCCACCCCCGAGGAGGTACAGATGATCCTCATTGACCCGAAAAAGGTGGAAATGGGTAAATACAACGGCATTCCCCATCTGCTGGTTCCCGTGGTGAGCGATTCCAAGAAGGCCGCCGGTGCGCTGAACTGGGCGGTGATCGAAATGGAAAAGCGCTTCATCGAAATGGAAGAGGTGGGCGTGCGCGATATCAAGAGCTATAACGAGATCACGAGGAACGATCCCGAAAAGCGCCACATGTGCCACATCGTCATTATCATTGACGAGCTGGCCGATCTGATGATGACCGCCCGCGACGAGGTGGAGACCAGCATTTGCCGTCTGGCCCAGAAGGCCCGTGCGGCGGGCATGCACCTGGTCATCGGTACTCAGCGACCCAGTGTAGACGTTATTACGGGTCTGATCAAGGCAAACGTCCCCAGCCGTATCGCCTGTACCGTGGCAAGCCAGGTGGACAGCCGTACCATCATCGATATTCAGGGTGCGGAGAAGCTTCTCGGTAAGGGCGATATGCTCTACGCCCCCGTAGGCCTTGCCAAGCCCATGCGCGTGCAGGGCTGCTTTGTGGATGAAAAGGAGATCGAGGCCGTTTGCGACTTTATCCGCAGTCAGCGGCAGGCCAGCTACGACGAGAGCGTTTCCAACCTTATTGAGCGCGAGGCCGCCAAGTGCGGTGAGAAAAAGAAGGGCGGCTTCTTCGAAGGCGACGGGGAGAGCGATCCCACCGCCGTGGGACTCTTTGCCGATAAGGATCCCCTTCTGGAAAAGGCCATTGACGTGGCTGTGACGGAGCGGAAGGTATCCACCTCCCTGCTTCAGAGAAAGCTTTCCGTGGGCTATGCCCGTGCCGCCAAGCTGATCGATTTTATGGCGGAAATGAACGTGGTGGGTCCCTATGCGGGCTCCAAGCCCCGCGAGGTCCTTTGGACCAAGCAGTATTACGACGAATACAAAATGCGTGCCCTGGAAGAGGCGCCCATTCATTAAGGAGGAATCATTATGTTACAGGAACCTTGGAAGCATTTAAAGAGCGGCACGGACATCCGTGGCGTTGCCCTGGAGGGCGTTGAGGGTCAGCACGTGGATCTGACCGACGAGGTGGTGGCGAAGATCGCCTCTGCCTTTGCGCTGTGGCTGCAGACCAAGACGGGCAAAAAGGAGCTGACCGTAGCCATCGGTCGCGACAGCCGCCTTTCCGGCTCTCATATTATGGCCATTCTGGATGACGTTCTGGTGAAGGCGGGCTTTTCCGTGCTCACCGTTCTCGGCATGGCCTCTACCCCCGCTATGTTCATGACCACGCTGGATCTGGACTGCGATGCGGCCATTCAGATCACCGCGTCCCATCACCCCTGGAACCGCAACGGTCTGAAATTCTTCCTGCCCACGGGCGGCCTTGAGGGCAAGGACATCGGCGAGATCCTGGAGCTTTGCCAGGAGGGCAAGGGTGCCCCCGCGGTGGCAGGCGGCTCTACCCGCACCATCGCTTATATGGATACCTATGCCGATCGCCTGAAAAAGCTCATCCGTGAGGGTGTGGGCGGCGGTGAAAAGCCCCTGGAGGGCTTCCACGTGGCGGTTGACGCAGGTAACGGCGCGGGCGGCTTCTACGTAAACCGTGTGCTCGTCCCCTTGGGTGCCAACTGCGACGGCTCTCAGTTCCTGGAGCCCGACGGCTCCTTCCCCAATCATATTCCCAACCCCGAAAACAAGGTTGCCATGGAATTTGCCTGCCGTGCCGTGAAGGAATCTGGTGCGGATCTGGGTATTATTTTCGATACGGACGTGGACAGAGCGGGCTGTGTGGATTCCACCGGCCGTGAGATCAACCGCAACCGTTTGGTGGCTCTTGCCTCCGTTATTGCTCTGCAGGGCAACGAGGGCGGCGCCATCGTCACCGACTCCATTACCTCCGCCGGCCTCAAGACCTTTATTGAGGGACATCTGGGCGGTCAGCACCTGCGCTTCAAGCGTGGCTACAAGAACGTCATCAATAAGGCCATCGAAATGAATAACGCCGGTATCAACACCCCCTTGGCCATTGAGACCAGCGGTCACGCCGCTCTCCGCGAAAACTACTTCCTGGATGACGGTGCTTACCTTGCCACCCGTATCCTCATTGAGGCCGCCAAGATGAAGAAGGAGGGCCGCGATCTGACGGAGCTGATCTCCGCACTGGACGAGCCCGCCGAGTCCGTGGAGCTTCGCTTTAACATTACCGAGGCGGATTTCCGTCCCGTGGGCGAGGCTGTTCTTGCCCGACTGGAGGCCTACGGTAAGGAGCAGGGCTGGGCTGTGGCTGACGACAGCTATGAGGGCGTTCGCATTGCCTTCGGTCAGGGCGAGGGTGAGGGCTGGTTCCTTCTCCGTCTGTCCGTGCACGATCCCGTGATGCCCTTGAACATTGAATCCGATATTGCGGGCGGCACCAAGGTCATTGCCGCAAAGCTTCTCTCTGTGCTGGAGGGTGAGGCGGCCCTTGATCTTTCTCCTCTGCAGGAGTTTGTGAAATGACCCGCGACAAGATCGATCGGATCAATGCCCTTGCCCGCAAGAGCAAGACCCCCGAGGGGCTGACCCCCGAGGAAAAGGCGGAGCAGCAGGCCCTGCGTCAGGAATACATTGAGGATTTCCGCCGCAGTACCCTCGCCGCCTTGGGCAACATCGACATTCAAAACGAGGACGGCTCCATCGAGCCCCTCATTAAGAAATAAGTTTATTTCTTGGAAAACCTTACTTGGAAAACCCTTTTTCGGCAAGCTTTTTGCGGGGGAGGCCCTTTTGCAAAAGGTCTCTCCCCCGTACCCCCTCCCCAAAATCCTTTAATTTTTATATTTATATGAAAAAAGAAGCCTTTCTACCGTTTGGTGGGAGGGCTTCCTTTTCTCTCTGCGCTTTTCACTTTTCTCCCCCTCTATCCTGCGTCGTAACGATTCTCCGTTGTAGGGCGGGGGCTTGCTCCCGCCGCCACAAAACAAAGCTTGCTTTGCATCTTCCTGTATCATGCCGTTACAATCCACCGTTGTAGGGACCGGCGTCCCCGACGGTCCGTAACGTAGCAAAGCTTGCTTTCTTTCCTCCTATCCACCTGCAAAAGGCAACGCACCATAGCCTTCCCCGGAGGGGGAAGGGGGACCGCTTGCGGTGGATGAGGCGTCACGTAACAAATCTGATGATATGTAAATATCTGTTGAATATAAAATAAATTTTGTTCTGAAAAAAACAATTCGTTCTGCCTATTTACAGAAAGAATGAAGCTACTTCTCGTTACGTTGCGGCGGGAGCGAGCCCCCGCCCTACCGTGGATATTTGTCTCGTTTTTTTACAGGAGGGGTCAGGGTGCAGACTTGCTGCTAACAAAATAGATTTATCCTTTCTTCCCTCCTATTGCATACCGAAACCGTCCTCCGTCGTAGGGGCGAACTGTGTTCGCCCGCCCTGCGGCACGATTTGTAATAATCTCGCACCCATCCATTCGCTTGCGGCGCACCCCGCCGAAGCGGCGCGTGCCCTTCCCTACAGAATTTTATCTCATCCATTCGGGCGCGCATATAAAATGCATATAAAAAAGAGGCCTTTCCAAAGCTTGGAAAAGTCTCTTTTAACGTTGGCTTATTGAATTTTTAAATTGCCACGAAGTTGCAGATGATGAGAAAAAGGGGCACGGCGGCAAACAGGAGGGCATCCACCACGGTGGAAGCGAAGGCGCGACCGGTGGCGGGGTCCTTATCCTCCCGATAGAGCACGAAGGGCGTGCCGAAGGCGAGGGTATTTCTCACGGCGGCCATGGCAAAGGCCAAAAGCGCCGAGGCCAGAATGGCCAGAGAATTGAGAATACGGAAAAACAGCGCCGCGAAGGCAAACCAGCCCAGGATCAGCTGCAGCAGGGCGCAGGTAAGGGTCAGACCCACCGTTACGGCATGGAGCCAATAGAGGGCGGGCGGCAGCTTTCCCTTTAACAGCAGGAAAAAGGCACCGTTAATGAAGCCGCGGGACTGCCGTCTTGCCTCACGCTCCCCCACGCGCTGCTTCAAAAGGGAAAAGATCACCTTGCGGGCGGAGAGGATCAGCAGGGCGCAGACCCCGAGAAATACCAGCTGAGCGAAATTTCTTGCCATAGAAGCCTCCCCTCAGTCCAGAATGCTCTTGAAGCCTCTCTTTTCGCGGGGCAGGAAGATCCGTCTGCCGAGGGCGCACACCCCCAGCACGAGGGGATAGCCCACCAAAAAGAGAAGGATATTCAGAAGCGCGGTCTTGGTGGAAATGGTCTCGGCTCCGAAGGCGCCCAAAAACAGGAGCACCATGGAGACCACGTAGGCCGCCAGCGTCACGAAGAAATGCACCACGCGGCGCAGAGCGGCGGGCTTCTTCCAATTTTCCAGACGGTTGGCAAAGCCCAGGCACAGAGAAAACAGCAAAACGCAGGCCAATTTGCCCATCAAAAAGGTGATCATGGCAAAATCGCCGTACTGACCGCCGCCCTTCTCTCCCGTCAGGGACAGAAGACCCATGAGGGCAAAGCTCATGAGCAGATAGCTGATGGCGGTGGTAAAGAAAACGTCACGGATGAAATGAATGGTTTTTTCCTTCATTGTTCTTCCTCCTGAATGGTGACCACTCCCGCGCTCCGTCCTGTCAGAGGCAAAAAGCGATCGAAAAAGTCCTCCCGCTCCAGCACAACGGTGCAGGTATCGTCCGCGGGATGGAAGCAAATGCGGGGCGCGGAGAGCAGCTCCTCCTCCACGAAGAAGGAAAGCTTCTTTTCCGTATCGAAGATCAGCTCCAAGGGGCTGACCCGCCCCGACGTGGTGCAAAGGAGCTCCGCAAGCGCCTGATCCTCCGCAAAATTCAGCCGCCCGCTTCCCATGGCGCGGGAGGTGGGCCCTGTACGGAAGCGCTTTCCGAAGGGCATGGTGAGCAGGTAAAAGCGGGTCTTGGCACGGTTGCACAGCACCAGATTTTTGCAATGCATGGCATCGAATACCCCTGCCGCCGCGTCATTTTTCAGCTTTTCGGGCAGGGTATCGGTGACGGGATGGGAAAATAGGGTGTAGGGGATGCCCGCCTCATCGAGAAAGGCGAGGATCCGCTCCTTGGGAGAAAACTGTTCCATAGCTGTAAAGGGCAGAAAATCCTGCAATGGCTTGCAGGATTTTATCTGTCGTCTTATTTTGCGGCCTTAGCCTTTTCTACCAGCTCGGCGAAAGCAGCCTTGTCGTTCACTGCAAGGTCAGCCAGCATTTTTCTGTTCAGCTCGATGCCGGCCTTCTTCAAACCGTTCATGAAGGTGGAGTAGTTCATACCGCACACCTTAGCCTGAGCGGAGATTCTGGTGATCCAGAGCTTGCGGAAATCTCTCTTCTTGGCCTTTCTGCCTGCGAATGCGTAGTTGCCGCTCTTCATGACGGCTTGCTTCGCCATCTTAAAATGCTTGGACTTTGCACCCCAGTAGCCCTTTGCGGCCTTCAAAACTTTCTTTCTTCTTGCGCGGGTAACCTTTGCAAACTTAATTCTTGCCATATTAACACACTGCGTTAAAAACGCTTATCCTTTCTTTCGTTTTCGATCCTTATGCGTAGGGGATGAGCTTCTTGATGTTCTTTGCGTTGCACTCAGAAATGTATGCAGCCTTACGCAGTGCTCTCTTACGCTTGGTGGTCTTCAGGTGAACCTGATGTCTTCTGCCCTGCTGGGTCATTTTCACCTTGCCGTTCTTGGTGATGGTAAATCTCTTGGCAGTTGCCTTGTGAGTACGGATTTTTGCCATGTTTCTATCTTCCTTTACTAATTATTTTTTCTTGGGTACAACAAACATCGTCATGAAACGACCTTCCAAATTGGGCTTCTTATCCACCGTGCCCACCTCGGACACCGCCTCGGCGATCTTGGCCATGAGCTCTACACCGCGCTGGGTATTGTTCATTTCGCGGCCGGAGAACATGATGGTCATTTTCACCTTGTTGCCTGCGGTGAGGAAGCGGTTCGCGTGGGAAATCTTGGTGTCGAAGTCGTGCTGACCGATGCGGCAGGAGAATTTGATCTCCTTGACCTCGATGGTCACCTGCTTCTTGCGGGATTCCTTCTCCTTCTTGCTGCGATCGAAGCGGTATTTACCGTAATCCATGATCTTGCAAACGGGAGTGGGACCGCCGGCATTCATTTCGACCAGATCCATGCCCTTGTCGTAAGCGAGCTCCAGAGCACGTTCGGTCTTCATCACGCCAAGCTGGTTGCCTTCGGAGTCGATGACGCGTACCTCGGCTGCCCGAATCTTCTCATTGATGGTCATTTCCTTAGCGGCTATGTTAAAGCACCTCCAAAAATTAAAATAAAATGTGCGGAGAAAAACTCTCCGCACAAAAACAAAGCGTGACCGCTTATCTTTCGTATTAACACTGCCTGACTGAAGCGTCGGCAGGTGAGAACGGGAGTTCTTCTTCCTTAGCCTTGTGATTATATCCTTTTTCCCGCCCTTTGTCAAGCCCCTTTACGATTTATTTACAAAAAGAAGGGTGAAAGGCTAAACGCGGCTGGATGGATGGGATAAATTTTGTTGCAAAGGGGCACGCGGTTGAGGTTGTGGGTACCCCGCAAGTGAATGGGTGGGTGCGAGTTTGTTTCATCATGCCCCGCAAGCGGACCGTCGGGGACGCCGGTCCCTACAGTCAAAATTTGTTTTGCTTTATAACAGAAAGGAGCAAAGAAAAATTTGTTGCTAACGCCTCATCCTTCCCCCGACCGGGAAGGCGAAAAAGGAAGCCCTCCCACCAAACGGTAGAAAGGCCTCTTTTTTAATATAAATAATAAAATCAAAGGATTTTGGAGAGGGGGTACGGGGGAGATCCATGGCGACCTCATCCGTCACGGCGTTGCCGTGCCACCTTCCCCCACCGGGGAAGGCTTCTTTTGCAAAAGGTCCTCCCCCGTAAAGAGCTTCCCCCAAAAGGTTCTCCCCCGCAAAAATCTTATATTCCTATATTACTTGCAAAAGCATTCGATGTAACGGTCGATGGCCTCCTGAATGATGGCCACGGCCTTTTCGCGGTCACCGATCTCGTTGACCACGGTCTCCTTTTCCTCCAGCTGCTTGTAAACGCGGAAGAAATGGTTCATTTCCTCGGCGATGTGCTGGGGGAGCTGGGAGATATCGGTGTAGTGATTGTAGGTGGGATCGCCGAAGGGAATGGCGATGATCTTTTCATCGTTGCGCCCGTTATCGATCATGGTAATGACACCGATGGGGTAAGCCCGCACGATGGTCATGGGCTCGATATCCTCGCTGCACAGGAGCAGTACGTCCAAGGGGTCCTCGTCGTCGCCGTAGGTGCGGGGGATGAAGCCGTAATTGGCGGGATAGTGAGTGGAGGTGTAGAGGATGCGGTCAAGGCTCAAAAAGCCCGTTTCCTTATCCAATTCGTATTTTTTCTTGGAGCCCTTGGGGATCTCGATCACTGCCACGAAGTCCGTGGGGGTGATGCGCTTGGGGCTCATGTCATGCCAGATATTACCCATGCTGTCTTATTTTCCTTCTTTTTTTCTCTGCTCCTTTAAAAGGAGCTCCAATTCGTCCATAAAGGTATTGATATCCTTAAAGCGGCGGTAAACGGAGGCAAAGCGCACGTAGGCCACCTCGTCCACCGATTTCAAGCGATCCATGACCATCTGACCGATGCGGTCGGTGGAGACCTCGTTTTCCATGGCGGAGGAAAGCTCCGTCTCGATCTCCGTCACCATGGCCTCCATGCGGTCGAAGGGCACGGGGCGCTTCTCGCAGGCGCGCATGATCCCGTTGAGGAGCTTGGCGCGGTCAAAGGCCTGGCGGGAGCCGTCCTTTTTGATGACCATCAGCGGCAGAACCTCCAGCCGCTCGTAGGTGGTGAAGCGCTTCTGACAGTGGAGACATTCGCGCCGTCTGCGGATGCAAAGACCCTCGTCCGCAGGACGGGAATCCAGCACCTTGCTTTCCTGATAGCCGCAAGAGGGACACTTCATAGCCTTCTCCTTTCCTTACGATGCACTGCTGTGCAGTTCAATGACGCCGTCCTTGAAATAGCCCTCGTAGCGACGGCCCTCGCCGCCGTTTTCGGAGGCCCAGACGTAAACGCCGTGACCGTTGAGCTTGTTATTGGAGAAGGCGCCGGTATAGGTATCACCGCCGGCCCAGGTATAGGTGCCCTCCCCTTCCCGCACGCCCATGACGAAGGCGCCGTTATAGGTATCGCCGTTGGCAAAATTCAAAACGCCGCGGCCGTTGGGCAGATCGTCCGTAAAGCTGCCCTCGTATCGCTCGCCTGAGGCGGCTACGTACGTGCCCGTGCCGTTTTTCATATTATCGGCAAAATAGCCCGTGTAGCTGGAGCCGTCCGCACAGGTGTAGACCCCGTGGCCGTGGCGGCGCCCGTTCTGCAGCTCGCCGAAATACGTATCGCCCGAAACGTAAACGAAGGTGCCCGTGCCGTGCTGTACGCCCTCCTGCCAGGTGCCGTCGTACAGGTCGCCGCCGGCGTAGACCATTTTGCCCGTACCGTGGGGCACGAGATCCTTCACCTCACCGGTGTAAACGTCACCGTTGCTGTAGCGCAGGGTGGCGGTCTCCGCATCCCACTGGGCGGACAGATCGTCCTTCAGGTACACGGTGCCCTCGATGGGGGCGCCGTCCTTGATGCGACCGAGAAATTTCGCGCCGCTTTCCAGCGTGGTATAGCGAAGGCCGAAGAGAAGACCGATGATCCAGACGAGGGCCACCGCAAAGATCAGCGCCAGCACCAGGATCACGGGCAGACCGATTTTTCTGTTTCCTTTTTGCATAAAAGGCTCCTTTTACAGCCCCGAAAATCCGTTCAGGATCATGGGGATCAGATAATAGGCCGCGACCAGCAGAGCGTAAAGCCCTACAAGACCGCCCAGCACGGGGAGAAGGCGGGTTTCGCCCGCCTTGAAGAGAGAGGCTATCTTCTCCTGCCGCTCTGCAGGCAGGTAATAGCAGGGATCGCCGTCGTCGTTTTCCGTAACGGCCACGAGCTTCTCCTGTCGCAGACTCTTTTCATCGGGCAGGGGGATGGCAAGCTGCTCCTCGGACAGAGCCGTCTCGGGAGAAACGGCCCCCTTGTCCTGCAGGGCAAGGACCAGCTTTTTCAGGCGACCCCGACGGATCAGTGTATAGACGAGGGCGGCCACGACCGCCAGATAGACACACCAAAGAAGCCCTGCGGTGCTGTCCCGAAAGGGGGAGATGAACACCACGGATAAGGATTCCAGGATCTGTTGCATAGGCTCTCCTTTTGCTTTTTTAGCCGATGTATTCCTTGCCGCCCATGTAGGGACGGAGGGCTACGGGGATCTTTACGCGGTAAGCACCGTTTTCCATGACGAGGTTGTTCTCCAGGAAGGCGATGAGCATGCGGGGGGGTGCCACCACGGTATTGTTGAGGGTGTGGGCAAAGTACTTCTTGCCGTCGGAGCCCTTCACGCGGATGCCCAGGCGTCTTGCCTGCGCGTCGCCCAGATTGGAGCAGGAGCAGACCTCAAAATACTTCTGCAGACGGGGGCTCCATGCCTCCACGTCGTAGCTCTTCACCTTCAGGTCGGCCAGATCTCCGGAGCAGCACTCCAGGGTTCTGACGGGAATATCCATGCTGCGGAACAGCTCCACGGAATAGCTCCACATCTTGTGGAACCAGTCCATGCTCTCCTCGGGCTTGCAGATGACCACCATTTCCTGCTTTTCAAACTGGTGGATGCGGTAAATGCCGCGCTCCTCGATGCCGTGGGCACCCTTCTCCTTGCGGAAGCAGGGGGAGTAGCTGGTGAGGGTCATGGGAAGCTCCGTATCGGGGGTGAGGGTGTTGATGAATTTACCGATCATGGAGTGCTCGCTGGTACCGATGAGGAACAGATCCTCTCCCTCGATCTTGTACATCATGGCTTCCATTTCCTCAAAGCTCATGACGCCCGTTACCACCTCGGAGCGGATCATGAAGGGAGGAATGCAATAGGTGAAGCCCTTATCGATCATAAAGTCGCGGGCGTAAGCGGTGACGGCGCTGTGCAGACGGGCAATGTCGCCCATGAGGTAATAGAAGCCCTCGCCGGCGACTCTGCCTGCGGCCTCCTTATCGATGCCCTTAAAGTAAGCCATGATATCGGTGTGGTAGGGGATCTCAAAATCTACCTTGGTCTGCGGGCCGAACTGCTCTACCTCCACGTTTTCCTCATCGTTTTTACCGATGGGCACGGAGGGGTCGATGATGTTGGGGATCTTCATCATTTTTTCCTTCAGCTCGGCGGAAAGGGCCGTCTCCCTCTCCTCCAGGGCCTTTAATTCGTCGGCCTGGGCGTTGACCTGCTTTTTGACCTCCTCAGCCTCCTCGCGCTTGCCCTGACCCATCAGCATACCGATGGATTTGGAGAGCTTGTTGCGGTTGGCACGCAGCTCCTCGGCGCGCTTCAGCGCGACCATTTTTTCGTCGTAAAGAGCGATGACCTCGTCCACTAAGGGGAGCTTATCCTCTTTGAATTTCTTCCTGATGTTCTCCTTGACCAGTTCGGGATTTTCCTTTACGAATTTGATGTCCAGCATGATACTCCTCTTTCTATGCTAAAAAATATTGTCAACCTGATAAATTTTTACAGATCCAGCAGAAATTCCTCGCCGCAGAGGGTGGCAAGCATCTCCTCCAGATCCTTGGCGTCGAAATATTCCAGCGTGATCTTTCCTCTGCCCGTGCCGTCGTCCTTGATGGCGACCTTGCGGCCGAGACTGGCGGCGGCCTTGGCGGCGATCTTCTTCATCTGTGCCTGAAAGACCTCGTTTTTGGCCTTGTCCTTGGGGGTCTTCTTCAGGGGGGCACCGCCCAATACGGCCTTGACGGCATCCTCCGTCTGGCGCACGGTGAGATTCTGATCCACAATGGTCAGAAGCATATCGTGAATGAGCCCCTCATCCTTTAAGGGCAGCAGAGCGCGGGCGTGGCCTGCGGTGATGATATCCTGCTTTAAGAGGCTCTGGGCGGAGGCGGGCAGCTTCAATAGGCGAAGGGAGTTTGCCACGGCCTCGCGGCTCTTGCCGATCTGGCGGGCGGCCTCCTCCTGCGTGAGATTATAAGCGCGGATCAAGGCGGCGTAGCCGTTGGCCTCGTCGATGGGGTTCAGATCCTCGCGCTGGAGGTTCTCGATGAGGGCGGCCTCCTGGGCCTTTTTGGCATCGAAGTCCTTAACGATGACGGGCAGCTCCTTCAGTCCCGCAAGCTTTGAGGCGCGGTAACGGCGCTCGCCCGCGATGATCTGGTAGCCGGTGCCGAATTTGCGCACCAGAAGGGGCTGGATCACGCCGTGGATGCGGATGGAATCGGCCAGCTCCTGCAGGGTCTCGTCATGGAAGATCTTGCGGTGCTGATTTTCATCGGGATAGACCCGCTCGATGGGAGCGGTAATGACCACCTCGCCGTCCTGCAGGGAGGCGGTGGCGCTGGAGGGGACGAACAGGGAATCCAATCCCTTGCCCAGTGAGCTTTTTGCCATAATTATCCTCGTTTCATCAATTCCTCGGCAATGGCCAGATAGCTCTGGGCACCCTTGGAATTTTTATCGTAGTAATAAACGGGCTTGCCGTGGCTGGGAGCCTCGGACAGGCGCACGTTGCGGGGCACGGTGTTGCGGAAGATCTGATTGGGGAAATATTTGCGGATCTCTGCCGCCACCGCCAGGCTCAGATTCAGTCTGCCGTCGTACATGGTAAGGATCACACCGCCCAGCTTCAGCGCGGGATTGTACATCTTTTGCACCAGACCCACGGTGTACATCAGCTGGCTCAGACCCTCCAGCGCAAAGTATTCGCACTGCATGGGAACGATGACCTCGTCTGCCGCCACGAGACCGTTGAGGGTCAGAAGACCCAGGCTGGGGGGGCAGTCAAGGACCACGTAATCGTAATCCTTTGCTTCCGCCAGCGCGCGGCGAAGGACCCCTTCCCTGTCTGCTACGGCGGAAAGACCGATCTCCGCACCGGCCAGATTCATGGTGGCGGGAACGATGGAAAGACCCTTGAAGGAGGTCTTTTTGGTGGCTTCTGCAATGCTTTTGCCCTCTAACAGCACCTCGTAGCTGGAAAGAGATACCTTGTCCTTATCAATGCCCACACCGCTGGTGCAGTTGCCCTGAGGGTCAAGGTCGATGAGAAGCACCTTTTTGCCGTGGATGCCCAGGGAGGCGGCCACGTTAATGGCGGACGTGGTCTTGCCCACACCGCCCTTTTGATTGGCAAATGCCAGAATTTTCATCATGAGGGTATACTCCTATTATTTCCTATCCTTTATTATATATGCCCCATCCCCCTTTGTCAATGAGAAAGCACCGAAATTCCCCTTGGGGCGGCGCTTTTTCTCCTCCTGCCGTTCCCCCCTCGGGCACTTCCCTTTTCCGTAAAACAACGAAAATGTTTCACGTGAAACATTCTCTCCTGTTGTTTATGCCGCCCTCCTGCGCCGAAGAGAAGGGGGGCGAACGGAGGCGTCGGAGGGGCTGTCAACCGAAAACGGAAAAGCTCCTCGTTCGCGGCAGCCGTGAAGAAGGACATATATGGAGGGTTTTCCACCTCTCTCCCCTATCCGTTGTGCTTTACGGCTGTAAAATGTTTCACGTGAAACATTTTACAGAAAAATTGGCATATGCCGAAAACGTTATTGACATATGCCGGAAAAAGCGTAAAATAGAAGCAGATGAAAACGCTGAAAGGGGGAGCAGCCTTGTCCAGACCCAGAAAATGCAGAAACGTCTGCCATTTTCCGCGTATCCTGGCTTTTGCGCCGGTCGGCGCGGAGGAAGCCGCCCCCGAGGTCGTGCTGACGGTGGATGAATATGAGACAATCCGCCTCATCGATCGGGAAGGGTTCTCGCAGGAAGCCTGCGGCGAGTATATGAACATTGCCCGCACGACTGTCCAGCAGATCTACACCGCTGCGCGCCGGAAGCTGGCACAGGCGCTGATCAATGATTATACGCAGGTGGCAACGGTGGAGGATCTGTCCGTGCTGTTTGAACAGTCGGATCTGATGAAATACTGTGTGATCATTGTCGCGGCGATACCGGTATTGTGTATCTACCCCTTTATACAGAAGTTTTTTGTAAAGGGTGTTATGGTAGGAAGCGTGAAAGGTTAGACGTAGGTAATAAACGTAAGTAAATAAGGAGGAAATAACAATGGAACAAAAGATGCTGAGCTTTAATTATGAAGAGTTCATGGAAGATCGTGTCACTCTGGATGCAGATTTTGACAACGGTTCTCTGGGATCGGTAATCAAGCTTGGAAAAAACTGGTATCATTTTGATGTCAGCCCCAATACCTGGTATCGCTTCCATTTCAGGGTTCGGGGATGTAAGGACCAGGAGATTATCTTTGATTTTACCTGCAGGGAGATTCAGCAGCCTGGATATAGCGAAGGAAGAGGGCGATGGTATTGGGGTAATCCTGAGAGAATGAAAGGCATGCAGCTGGCATACCGGTATCCTTATGTGAGCTATGACGGGAAAACCTGGGAGAAGATTGACAATATGTTGAAAGATCCCGGTCCTGTGGGAAGATTCCGCTTCAAGTATCGTTTTAAAGAGGATGAGGCATATATCTGCCATCAGATTCCGTATACCTACGGCGATATGCTGAATTGGGTGAACTCGCTGGAGGGAACCCCTTGTGTGAAATCGGAGATCATCGGTTTCACCCGTAATGGTTTGGCAGAACCGGCGCTTACGCTGGCTGCGGATACCCCGGCAAAAAACCTGGTTGTTCTCATTGGCAGAGAAGATGCGGACGAACCCGGAGGAAGCTTTGCTATTGAGGGTGCTGTAGATTATATTCTTCATAAACGTCCCGATTTGCTGGAGCGGTATACGTTTAAGGTTGTACCCATGGTGGGCATTGAGGGTGTCGTTTGTGGTGCCAGCCATAGTGCAGGGTACGGTTACAGTGGAAATAACTGGGCCTTCGACAAGTCCCCGGAGGAAATCGAGAATGTGAAGCAGGCGATGAAGAGATGGACACAGGATGGATATTGCCTGAGAATGGGCGTAAAGATGCATGGAGCACAACGCCCCGGGTTCTTCAAGGGGGTAGATGATATTATCGCCTACGACTTGGATGTGCTGGAATGTCTCAGAGCGGGTCTCAGAGACTACTACGGCGGACAGTGGGAGCCGTTTGGAACGCCGCTGGAAGCAGTGATCAGACCGAAAGGATATTTTGAACGGTATATCATGGACGAGTACAAAACCAATTATGTGGTTGGTACGCATGTGGTTGAGTCGGATGCGGGTGAAACGTCTGTGGATGGCGGCAGGGCATTGATGCATGCCATTGCCCGCTTCCTGGATACATTGGAATAATAGAATACAGATGTAATTTAAAAAAAGAGCCAAAAGGGTGCTTCTCATAAGGATGAAGAAAGCCTCGATGAAATTCATCGAGGCTTTTCTTATGCTGATCGGAAAGAGGCGGCATCGCATTTGTAAGTACAAATGCTTCTTTTTGGGAACCCCTTTTTACAACAAAAAAAGACAAGTGATATTCTTTGCTGTGTAAAGAGTGATATTTTCACTTTGTGAAAGTGATATTACTCCCTCTGGTCGTAGTGATATTTTATTCGCCCTAAAAACTGTCCGAAGGACAATATCACGATGCGAAAGCATCCTATCACTGCGAAGCAATATCACTCGCCTTTGGCGAATAAAACTGCGAGACTTCCCTTTGAGAAGTCTCGCAACGCCTCCTTTTTTTGTAATTTTGTAAAAGATCCTCTCCCGCAAAGGCTATTTGGGGATGCGGAGGGTGTAGAAATAGCAGTCGTCTTCCTCGGTGCAGGCGCTGTCGGCGCCGAGCCCGCTTTCCTGCAAGCCCTGAAGCAAACGGTGGGCGGAACGGAGAAACAGGGCGCTTTCCCGCACCACACCGCGACGGATCGGTGGCCTTTCCTTGAAAAAAGGGGCGGCTTCGGTGCCCTCGGCGGCGGGGGCAAGGGGCGGATCGGTCACGGACGGGGTAAGAGGCGGTGAAGATCGGGGCGTGCCGTGGGATGGCGCGGCGGAAGGCTCGCTTCCCTGCTCTGTAACGGGTTCCCTGCTCTGCTCTGTGCGGAATGGGGGAAAAAGGTCGGGATCCTCGGGAAAAACGGGGGTCTTTCGGCGGAATTTGGCACTTTTTGGCGGGGCTTGGCCCGCATCGGAGGGATACCTCCCTCTTGCCACCTCGGCAGACTCCCGCACGGGACCTCGCGCCCCCGTGCCCTGCCCTGCCTCGGCTGCGTGCTCCGAGGGGGAGCCTTCCCTATTTCGGTTCCGAAACGCGGCAGATCCCTGCTTTGCGCAGTCGCTGCGGTTACGTTCATGGGCTTGTGTGAGTCGGAGCTCCTCGGCAGACTCCCGCACGGGCCCTCGCGCCCCCGTGCCCTGCCCTGCCTCGGCAGCGTGCCCGACGGGTGCGCTGTCTTCCCTATTGCCGCGGTAAAAAAAGACGCGGTGGCGCCCGCCGTTGGCACGAGGGACTGCGGCTTGTGCGGTGTGCGGGGGGATCTCAACGGCGGTATCGGCGGCTTTTTCCCTCGGCAGCTCCCTTTCGCACCGTGTCTCCCCGCGCGGCGCTTGGGAGACCGAGCCTCGCCTTTGGGGACGGCGGAGACTTTGGGCGAAGGCGGTGTGCTCGCGGAGACTGCGCTCCATGAGGGCGGAAAGTCTTTGACGGGCGGCCTGCTCCTCGGCGTGGGTCAGATCGAGGCGGGCAAGGTTTTCCGCCATGGCCATATCCACGGCGGCGGCACTGTCTGCCCGCACCACCAGTGCGGGGATTCTCGTCCAGCCCAGACTCCTGGCGGCCTCCAGACGGCGGGCGCCCGCAATGAGCTCGTAATTTTTCCCCACCTTGCGCACCACGGGCGGCTGGATCAGCCCCGTGCATCGGAGACTGCGTGCCATGGCGGAAAGCGAGGCCTCGCTTTCAAAGCGAAGCGGCCACGGGGAGGGCAGGATGCGGCTGATGGATAAAAGGCGGAGCTTTGGGGACATTGAGTGAAAAAAAGGCATATTTTCTCTCCTTTCCACCACAGTTTCGCATTTTCCCACAGAAAAATTTGCCGAAGGGTGCTGATGGATTTTGTCTTTTTCAGACGAAATTATAAAACGGTTGACAAGAAAACGAACGCAAGGGGAAGAAATGTCATTGACCGACAGCATTTTTTGTGATACAATAAAAGGACGAATCGAAAAAGATCAGGAGCTGTTATGAATTACCGATTTGCCAAGGCCTATCCCGATTCCCTGCTGGTACTGCCGCAGGAGGTTTTGGGAAAACTGGAGGAAGCCGGAGAGGCGGAATTGAAGATCCTTCTTCATCTTGCGGAGCTGTTGAAAAACGGGGAAGCGGAGGAGGAGGCCCTTTGTGCTGCCCTGGCGGAGCATTTTTCTTCCGCGGAGATCCTTTCCGCTCTTGCCTTCTGGCGCGGCTGCGGTATTCTGAAAACGGGGGAAAGAAAGAAAAAGACCGCCCGTGCTCTGCCGGCCTCCGTCCCTGCCGTCCCCGCCGTGGAGCCCGCCCCCGAGGCACCTGCGGAAAAGAGGGAAGAGAGGCGCGTGGTGATCGATGCGGACGAGGCACCCTTCTACACCGCCGCGGATCTGGCCCGTGCCGCCGAAAAGCAGCCCGAATTCAAGGCGCTGGCGGAGTTTGCCGAGGCGAGGCTGGAAAAGGTGCTGAATGCATCGGAGCTGGCGCGGCTTTATTCCTTCCTGGATTATTTGAAAATGCCCGCCGAGGTGGTCATGCTGGTCATGGAGGACTGCGTGTTCCACGGTAAGAAGAGTCTGCGCTATATCACCCGTGTGCTGACGAATCTGCAGGATGAGGGCATCGATACTTATGAAGCGGTGGAGGCTCATTTTGCCCGCCGCGATGAAAGAAACGTTTACGCCGCCCACGTGCGCCGTCTGTTCGGTCTGGGCGAAAGAAAGCTTACCCGCGGGGAGGAGGAGATGCCGGATACCTGGCGCATCACCTTCGGCTACGGGGAGGATATGCTGGATGCGGCCTATGAAAGAACCGTGGCCAGTGCGAAGAATCCCAGTATGAAATACATGCACCGCATTTTGGAAAGCTGGCACTCCCAAGGCATCACCACTCCCGGTGAGGAGCCCAAAAAGGAGAGCGGCAAGGCGGATAAAAGCTATGACCTGGACGACTTTTTCCAAAAGGCCGTTTCCAAGGGAAGAAAGGATCTGTAAATGAGTAGAAGCGAAAGCCTCGAGCGGGTCAAGGAGCGCTTTGACGAGAAGAGAAAGCGCCGTGACGAGGAGGCTACCATGCGCCGTGAAGCGGCGGAGCGCCGCGAGCCCCGTCTGCGCGCGGTGGGCATTCGGATGCGCTCCATCGGCCCCCGCGTTTTGGAGGAATCCATGCGGGGCGGCCCCGATCTGAAGGAGCGCCTCGGGCGCATCCATGAGGAAAACCGCGCTCTGCAGGCGGAATACGGCGATATTTTAGAGGAAATGGGCCTGCCGCGGGATCACACGAAGCCCCACAGAGATTGCAAGCTCTGTGACGATACGGGCTTTGTGGGCGGAAAGCTCTGCGCTTGCTTCAAGAGGGAAGTGGTGCTGGATCGCTACCGTGCCTCCGGCATCGGAAAGCTGTTGCAGAGTCAGACCTTCGACAGCTTCGATCTGTCCTGGTATCCCACCCGCCTCCTGCCCGATGCCCGCTACAGCGCCCGCGACGTGATGGCGCAGATCCTGGCGGATTGCAAGGCCTATGCCGCCGCCTTCACGCCCGATTCTCCCTCCCTTTTATTCATCGGCGGTACGGGACTGGGGAAGACCCATCTGTCCAGCGCCATTGCGGGCGAGGTGATCCGCAAGGGGTACGACGTGGTATACGAGAGCGTGCCCCGCGTGGTGAGCCTCTTCCAGAAGGAGCGCTTTACCGAGGGGGAGGAGATCGACCGTCTCTTTGAGGCGGAGCTTCTCATTCTGGACGATCTGGGTACGGAAAGCGGCGGCAAGACCACCGTTTCCGATCTGTATCATCTCATTAACGAGCGCGCCTCCGTGCGGCGCCTGCCCACCATTATCAGCACCAATCTCAGCTATCGCCAGCTGGAAAAGCAATACGACACTGCCATTCTCTCCCGCCTTTTGGGTGAATTTGAGGTGAAGCTCTTCCACGGAGACGACATTCGCCTGGCGAAATTAAACGGTTAAAGGAAAGGGAAAAACGATGACGACACAGGAAGCCTTCGATCTGGTCAAGCACGTGCTGGATGCGGATCAAATGAAGTACCATTTGGAGGAGGAGAAGCGTTCCTTCAGCATGGCTTTTCGCTCCGAGGTGATGGAAAATCTGGTGACTACGGTCTTTGTGATGGATGGTCCCGATGCCATTGTGGTGCTTTCCAATCTGGGCACGGCGATTCCCGAGGATAGGCGCGTGGAGGGAGCACTGCTCGTCAATGCCTTGAATTACAGGAGAATGGGCATTATCAATCATCTGTATGATATTTCGGACGGAAGGATCACGGTTGCCATGAATCAGTTTTACGATTCCAGCCGCTTAGAGGAGGATGCCGTTCGATCCTTGGTCGGCACGGTGAACGAGGCGGTGGAGCGCGCGGAATTGAGCGTTCGCACCATGCTGGATCCCGCTACGGATTTTACCGAGTTTCTTACGAGCCTGCTGAAATAAAGCGTGAAAAGCACCCGCAAGGGTGCTTTTTTCTTTTTTGCGGGAACCCTTTTTTTGCGGGAATCCTTTTCCGCGGGAACCCTTTTTTTGCGGGAAACCCTTTTTAGGCAAAAAGGGATTTCCCGCACCCTTCCCAAAAACTTTTGGTGTTTATCATTGAAGCACAATTATTACAAAACGAGTGCCGCTGTAGGGCGGGGGCTTGCTCCCGCCGCCACAAAACAAAGCTTGCTTTGCAGCTTCCTGTATCATGCCGTTACAATGCACCGTCGTTGGGGCGAACTGTGTTCTCCCGCCACAGCATAGCAAATCTTGCTTTGCTTCTCTCTGTTATATAACAA
>JAFQMA010000005.1 GCA_017414535.1 Clostridia bacterium
CTTGTAAAGCAACTAAAAGAAAATCGAGAATCCATTATCTCCAATCAAATCGGCAGAAGCGGCACCTCTATTGGTGCTAACATCCACGAAGCACAGTATGCACAAGGCAAGAAGGATTTTATTTCTAAGCTGGAAATCGCCTTAAAAGAAGCAAGTGAAACAGGTTATTGGCTTGAGTTGTTGCACAGAACCAACTACATTGACGAGCAATCATATAAATCGCTTTCTGCAAAGTGTACTTCCTTGCGTGTGATGCTGATTGCTTCTTGCCGAACCGCAAAGGAGAATGCAAAGTGATTTGTGATGTGATTTATCACTATGATCATTTGATAGATGAGGGGCAAGACCCGGTAAATGATCCCCCGAAATTACAAGCATATATGAGTAAATGGGACGGGGAACTTTTTATAAAACTCCTTGAACTTAATAAGGCAAAAAACGCTTTGGAAATCGGATGCGGAACAGGCAGATTGGCTATCAGTGTAGCTCCGCACGTGCGTTTCTTCTGCGGTATTGATATATCACCCAAAACCATTGAAATCACCAAATCACATTTACAAGAATTTAATGTTGAGCTGATTTGCGATGATTTTTTGGTATACTCA
Source organism: Clostridia bacterium (assembly GCA_017414535.1). Lineage (GTDB taxonomy): Bacteria > Bacillota > Clostridia > Oscillospirales > SIG627 > RGIG5579. The sequence goes on from JAFQMA010000005.1 coordinate 606, forward strand.
TTTGCCGAGCAATTTGATATAATTTATTCCTCGCTTACTTTCATGCACATTGAAAACAAATGTGAAGCCATCGAGAAGATTTACAGGTGCCTTGCAAAGAATGGTATATGTGTCCTTTCTCTTGATAAAAATCAAAGCAGTATTTTAGAATATGGTACTCGGCAACTGAAAATATATCCGGATGATCCCGAAGAAATAATAAATATGTTTCTTAAATATGGTTTTTGTGAAATTGAAAAACATGAAATTGATCATGCCTATTTAATCAAGGCAAAACGAAAGTAGAATACTTTTGCATACTTTTACCTCGATTTTGCTCCGTTTAGTCGCTCTTTCGCAACAAAAGACAACCGTACAGAGTACGGTTGTCTTTTGTTTATAAAGGTGAAGGGGGTCGAAGGGAGCGGAGTGAATGACGACAAAAAAACAGCACCCGATTCCGCTTAGGGAAAGGGGCGCTACTTTTTTGCAAGCTCTATGATCTCATCGAGCCGACAGTCAAGAGCGATGCAGATCCGCTCTAAAACGAAGCTATCGTACCGTTTGACTTTGTTTTTGTAATAGTTGTCGATAATTTGATATTGAATGCCCGTGCGTTTGGCAAGCTCATAGCGGCAGACCTTGTATTTCTCAAGGGTTTTATCCAAACAGATCCGAATCACAAAATCACCTCTCGAATACATTCTAATAAATATATATTTTCTTGACAATTCTTCTGATTGGATATATATTTATATAAGTATATGCTGGCGAGGCGATATTATGTGAAGGGAGCGGAGAACTTAGAAAAATGCTTGTAAAGGATATCAGGACGGAAAAAAAGCTCATCATTGCGCTCATCATGGATCATTACCATTATCATGTCAGCAGAACTGCGTGCAAGCAGATCGATAACTATGATTTTCGAAAAAACACTGTAATAACACATGATGATCGGCATATCAAGATCAGTACGGAAACCGATGCTCGGGGTGTTTATGACGTTTTGTTGCTCTTTTTCAATGGCATGGCGTGGCACGGAGGAGAAGTGAGCCTTTAAACGTTTGTATACGGCAGGGCTTTGAAGCAGTGACACAGCTTTTTACGATCTTTCGAGCAAAAAACAACCGCACACAGTGAACTAGTCAATAGTTGGTAGACACAAAAAAGTGTCTACCAACATTATATCATTTCATACAGTGCGGTTGTTTTCGTTTATATATATAAGATCGAAGAGTGTGAAACTCTAAAAAGAAGGCGAGGTCGCGATGGCTTCGTCCTCGATGGCGAGAACGTAGTAAGAGCCGAAGAGCTTTAAGCCTTTTTTGGAAGCAATTTGATTCAAAGAATCTGGTAGCCGTACGTAAAAACGGTAATACGGCAACAGCAGTTCCTCCGATCTTCCGACCCGATATACCAGCTCGATCTTTTCAATATATTCTTCGCCGGGGAAGGCTACGGGCGTATCGGTAGGATCGCTATCGGAAATCAAGTGTTTTTTTGCTTCCTCAGATGTAATTATGGAGTAATCTCCGACTTTTTTTGCCGAAGACAAGCCGTCGTAAATGCGAATTAGCATTAAATGTCCCTGATCGTTCGGAGCAAATTGGACGCTTCGAAAATGATAGTTGAGAAAGCCTTCCAAATCGCTGTCAGCAGCATCGTAAATGGTATAGCTGCGACCAAACCTTCCGTAGATGTCATAGCTGCCGGAGGATACTGCCACGGGATTTTTAAAATTCAAAAGCTCCCCGTAGTGTTCAATAAAATACGACAACACTTCTTCTGCCTCGTCATCGCTCGTATCGTAATACGTGAAATGATAGCCATCGGGAAGGGCAAGGCCTTCATCGGGTAGAAAATACGTTACCGTGCCGTCCGTCTGGACGTGAATCGTTCCGAAATCGGTTTTTGCACAAATGGATGCGGGCGTTCTATCTTCCTCTACCGTTCCGTCCTTATAAAATGTTCCGCTTGAGATCACTTCGGTCGATAGGACCTCAAGGCGCAGGGCAGAGGCGACCGAGCTTAGCCTTTCCCTCATTTCTGCCTCGCTCATTCCTTTGGGAATACCCACGCCGGATGCATCATACGCTCCGTTTTTATAAACCGGCAAAAGGCCGAGATCCATTTCCTCATTCCACGGATTGCCGTTGCACAGCTCCGAAATATCATGATATAAAAGACCTCCGTGACCCATTCCGTTGCCGTTGCTCCATGGCGGAATAAAGGGCGGGTCTGTGGGAATTTCGGAGGTTTCCGGCTCGGTATTCGGCGCTTGGGTGGCCGCGCCGAGGCTTTCCGGAGCAGTGTGCGGCAGATCCGCTTGATTCCTCCTTCCCATCATCAGAGCGCTTGCAACAACAATACAAAAGCAGGCTGCCAGGGCGGCCCATTTTCCCCAAGCGATCTTTTTTCTGCTCGGTATCGTCGCCGCCGCTTCGATATAAGCAGGATCGATCAGAGCCATTTTTTCTAATAATTCGTTTCCTCTCATAACGTATAACCTTCCTCTTCAAGATGCTTCCGAAGCCTGTTGCGGCAACGGTGAAGCGTCGTTTTCACTTTGCTTTCAGATAAATCATAACGTTTGGAGATGTCTGCCACGGAATCCAAATACCAGTATCGGCGAACAAAAATATTTCTTTTTTTCTCGTCCAGCTTTCCGAGAAAAGAGTTGATCGCCTGACTTAACGCCATTTCGTCGATGCGGCACGCAACGTCATCGGGAGCAGGAATGCACAGCTCCATTTCCGCACCGAGCTCGGAGATCAATGCACTGCGCTTGAGGCGGTTGCGGTGGCGGCAGCAGTTTAAAGCAATGTGACGGGTGATTCGGGCAAGAAAAGCGTACAAATAGTCCTTCGGCTCGTGGGGAGGGATCAAATTCCACGCTTCCATATAAGTATCGTTCTCACATTCCTCCGCGACCTGCCGATTATTGACAATATGATAGGCTAAATAGCGCAGACGCTTGCCGTACTTTTCCATTGTCTGCCTGATCGCGGATTCGTCCCGCAGTAAGTATAGCTCAACGATTCTGTTATCCTCCAAGGGCTTCATCTCCTCTCTTTCCGTATTGAAGGGCCTTCACCCTAATAAGCACCGTTTTGTGCGGTAAGGTTACACTTTTTTATCATTATAATTTATAATTTATAATTTAGAGGAGATTTAAGGTCAACAGGCTGCTTTCCGCTTTTCTTTACCCCGTTTGCGCATCATTGTGCCACTCCTTTGCAACAAAAAACAACCGCACGCAGTACGGTTGTTTTTTGCTTTTTTATTTATTCATTTCCTCGGAAATGATGCGCAGGACCTCGTCGTAGCAGTTGCCGCAGCCGGTGGCACAGTGAACGGTCTCCTTGATGTCCTTGAATCTGCCCAGGAGGGAATCCATGTGGCTTTGATCGTGGATGGCATCGAGAATATCGTAGTAGCTGACGTTATTACAGTTGCAAACGGTAAAGTTTCCCTTTTGCTTGGTGTCTCTCACGGGCAGGGGGCAAGCCTTTTCCTTGGCAAAATCCGTTTTCCAAAGGCCGTGCAGGTTGCACCATGCGTAGGCGCAGAGCGGCTCCTCCTCCTGCAGGGAGAAGGTCACGAAGGGCAGATCGCCTGCCTTCAGGCACTTGCGCTGGCCGCCGCGGTCGGTCTGCAGATAGACCCACAAAATGGCGTGCTCCTCGGTCATGGGGTGGGCTTCATCGCCCACAAAGACGTGAAGCTGATCCCCGTTTCTGGAAAGAACGGGAAGGTGCTTCTCGCGGGAGGCCTCGGTCACGTTGGGCTCAAGCCGCGTCATTTTCTTGCCGCAGCACATCATGGGAACACCCGCATCGTGGATCATACCGGTAAGATTGCCGCAGGTCTCGCAGCGGTAAAAACGGATCTCGCTCATAACTTTTCTCCTTAGTGATTAATCGATCTTTTCTCCAATTATAGCACGACTTTTTCGGCAATTCAATCGGTTTTTGTTTTTTTGCAGAGGAAATATGAATAAAAAATGAAAAAAACTTTTATTTTTTTGCTCAAGCCCTTGTCTTTTTTTCCCTTTTTGTGTAGAATATTGTCAAGGAAAACGGTTCCCGTTTTTCCGAAAATAATAAGAACATGCAGGAGGACAAAATGAAAAAAATCGTTGCACTGTTTCTTGCCGTTCTGATGCTGCTCAGCTTCGTAGGCTGTGCAAGCACCGGTACCGAGACCGGCACCGGTGAAGGTGGTGCTGCCGCCGCTGATTTTAAGGTAGGCGCCATCTACATCAACAGCAAGAACGACACCGCAGGCTACACCTTCGCTCACCACAACGGTATCGTGACCGCCATGAAGGCTATGGGTATGGACGTGGATAAGCAGCTCTTCATCGTGGACGAGGTTCCCGAGGATGCAGAGCAGGTCGGTGCTGCCGTTGACACTCTGGTAGGCAAGGGAGTAAACATCATCTTCGGTATTTCGTTCGGTTATATCGATGCTATGGAGACCAAGGCCGCCGAGTATCCCGTCGTGATCTTCTCTCACGCTACCGGCTACAAGAGCAACTCCACCAACTTTAACAACTACTTCGGCCGTGCTTATCAGGCCCGTTACCTCGCAGGTATCGCCGCAGGTCTGAAGAGCCTTGCCATCGGTAACAACAACGTAGGCTACGTTGCCGCTTACGGCACCGAGTATGCCGAGACCGCTTCCGGTATCAACGGCTTTGCTATGGGCGTTCAGTCCGTGAACCCCGATGCAAAGGTTTACGTGAAGAAGCTGGGCACGTGGGCTGACGAAGTAAACGAAGCAGCTTTCGCTAAGGAACTGATCGATTCCTTCGGCTGCGGCGTGATCTCCCAGCACTGCGACTCCGCACAGCCCCAGATCGCTGCTGAAAAGGCAAACGTTTTCGGCTGCGGCTACAACTCTGATATGACTCCCGACGCTCCCAAGGCTCACCTGACCGCTGCCATCTGGCATTGGGACGTTTACTACGGCACCGCTATCAAGGCTGCTATGGAATGCGGCGAGGCCTCCAAGTTCGTAGAAAAGATGGGCACCCCCGCTTACTACGGCGGTCTGAAGGAGAACTTCGTTGACGTTTCTCCCCTCAGCGAGAACTGCGTCGAGGGCACCGATAAGGCGATCGCTGCCGTTCGCAAGCTCATCGTTGACGGCGAGTGGGACGTATTCTCCGGCGTGAAGCTCAGCGTTAACGCTCAGGGCGAGGTCGTGAAGACCGACGCTGCTTTGGTTGACAATCAGGGCAACGAGATCGTACCTGCCGGCGGCGAAAGCGTTGCCGACAGCGTGATCACCGGTACCATGAACTACTTCGTAGCAGGCGTGGAGCTGGTATAATTTCATGAATTTTCCGGGCCGGCCGGATCTTCCGACCGGCTCGGTTTTCATATTCCTGAGCACAAGAGAGGGAACAGGATCTGTTTTTTGTCTTGTGCTTCGGAAAGGCTTAAGAAGGAGGAAAGACTATGGCTCAATATGCCATTGAGACCCGCGGACTGACCAAGACCTTTGGCAGTGTAGTGGCAAACAGCGGGATCGATCTGAACGTGAAGGAGGGGGAGATCCTCGCTCTGCTGGGAGAGAACGGCTCCGGCAAGACCACGCTCATGAATATGCTGTCGGGCATCTACAAGCCTGACAGCGGCTCCATCCTTGTAAACGGCGAGGAGGTCAGCATCAATTCTCCTGAGGATGCAAAGAAGCTCGGCATCGGCATGGTGCACCAGCATTTCAAGCTGGTGGATACCTTTTCTGCCGCGGATAATATCTGGATGGGCAAGGAAAAGGCGGGACTTACCCTGAAAAAGAAGCGCTACGGCGAGATCGCCGAGATCGCTGAAAAATTCGGCTTTGAGCTGGATCCCAAAAAGAAGGTCTGCCATATGGCCGTTTCCGAAAAGCAGACCTTGGAGATCGTCAAGGTGCTTTATTACGGCGCCAAGATCATCATCCTGGATGAGCCCACCGCGGTTCTGACCGTGCAGGAGATCCGCCGTCTCTTTAACGTGCTTCGCCGCATGAAGGAGGAGGGGCACGCCATTATCATCATCACCCATAAGTTGAATGAGGTGATGGAGATCTCCGACCGTGTGACCATTCTGCGCAAGGGTGAATATATCACCACCGTGGATACTGCCGGGACCAGCGAGAAGGAACTGACCGAATGGATGGTGGGCCGCAAGATCGACCTGAATATTCGCAGACCCCTGGTGGAAAAGACCCGTCCCTTACTTGAGGTGCGTGATCTTGTGATCGAAAACGACGAGGGCAGCGTTGCGGTGGACGGCGTCAGCTTTTACATCCGCGGCGGCGAGATCCTTGGCGTTGCGGGCATTGCAGGCTGTGGCCAGAAGGAGCTGTGTGAGGCAATTGCGGGACTGCGCCCCTTAAAGAGCGGCCAAATGGTACACAAGGGCGACAATATCGCAGGGCTTCCTCCCAAGGCCATTTTGGAAAAGGGCATTGCCATGTCCTTCATCCCCGAGGATCGTCTGGGTATCGGCCTGGCGCCTTCTATGTCCATTACGGACAATATGCTTTTGAAAAAATACCGTGACGCCCGCGGCCCTTTCGTGGACCGTAAGGAGGGGCGCCGCGATGCGCAGAGTGTCATTGCCGATCTGTCGGTGGTGACTCCTTCCACGGAAACGCCCGTGCGCCGTCTGTCCGGCGGTAACGTGCAGAAGGTGCTGGTAGGACGCGAGATCAAGGCGGGCCCCAACGTTATCGTGACGGCTTACCCCGTGCGCGGCCTCGACATCAATTCCTCCTACGCCATTTACGATATCCTTAACGTGCAGAAGGAAAAGGGCGTGGGCATCCTCTTTGTGGGCGAGGATCTGGACGTAATGATGGCACTGTGCGACAAGATCCTGGTGCTCTGCCACGGCCGGGTCATGGGTGTGGTACACGCCCATAAGACCACCAAGGAGGAGCTTGGCCTGATGATGACGGGTTCGCTGGATCTCACCGAAAAATACGAGGGAAAGCCTGCGGGTATTGCCAAGGATTCCCTGATTGACGAGCAGGAAGGAAAGGAGGCATAAATGGGCTTTCATATTGTAAAACGCGAAAACTGCCCCTGGTGGCAGCGCCTCATCCTTTACGTTGCTGCCGTGCTGATCGCTCTTGGTCTCGGTGCCGTGGTCCTACTGTTCATGGGAGTGGATCCCATTGAATATTACTATCAGATGTTCACCATGGGTACCGTGGGCAACCGAATCGCCTACAAGACCTTTATGAACTATCTTAAGGAATTTGTTCCTCTGGCGCTGACGGCAACCGCCCTGTCTCTTGCCTTCAAGATGCGCTTCTGGAACATCGGCGGTGAGGGCCAGTTTATCATGGGCTCCATTGCCGCCGCCTTCGTGGTGTTCCGCTTCGGCCCCGTCCTCCCCATGTGGCTGACACTGGTTCTGATGTGTCTTGCGGCTATGCTGGTGGCAGGTCTTTATGGCTCCATTGCGGGCGTTCTTAAGGTGAAATTCGGCACGAACGAGACGCTGCTCACCCTGATGCTTAACTACGTAGCTCTTTACGTGTTGAACTTCATCGGTGAGACCAAGGCTGATTGGAACTTCTTTTTGCAGGAGCAGTCGGCCCGTCCCGTGTTTAAGAATTTCTCCTCCATCGCCGCCTTTCCGCAGTTTGCTCTCGGCGGTAAATTTCAACTAAACCTTTGTGTGATCCTGACCTTTGCAGTGGGCGCGCTGGTCTTTATCTACTTAAAGTACACCAAGCAAGGATATGAGGTCAGCGTGGTGGGTGACAGCCTCGGCAGTGCCCGCTATGCAGGCATGAAGACCGGCTGGGTCATTCTCCGTACGGTGTTCCTTTCCGCGGCGCTCATCGGTCTTGCCGCCGCCTTCAAGGTAGGTACGGCAGGAGTGCTTTCCACCTCCATTACCGACGACGTGGGCTGGACGGGTATTACGGTGGCATGGCTGGCTCAGCTCTACACCCCCATGATCTTTTTGGTTTCCGCCTTGATCTGTGTGCTTCAGCACGGCTCCATGGTCGCGGCGGCCACCTTTAGCCAGGTGGATTCCAGCTTTGCCAATATGCTTCAGGGGGCCATTCTGTTTTTGGTGCTGGCGGCCGATTTCTATACACGCTTCCGCCTGGCCCGCGTGAAGAAGGGAGAGAAGAAAAATGGATAAATTAAGCATTATCACCTCCTTCATTCATAGCATCATCGTCATGAATATCCCTCTGCTTTACGGCACGGTGGGTGAGATCTTAGTGGAAAAATCCGGCAGCTTAAACCTGGGTGTGGAAGGCACCATGGCCGTGGGCGCCGTCATTGGCTATATCTGCGGTTGCTGGGCCAATAGCCTTGGCGTGGGCATCCTTACCGCCTTTGTCATGGGTGCACTGTGCGGCCTGATCTTTGCGGTGCTGACCGTATCTCTGCAGGCCAACCAGAACATTACCGGTCTGACCCTGACCACCTTCGGCCTGGGTGTGTATTTCTTCGTGGGCAACGCTTTGCGCTCTGCCAAGGCCTTCCCCACCATGAACGATTACGATTCCATTCGCGCGGGCTTTGAGGATATTCCCATTCCGCTTCTTTCCAAGATCCCCGTCATCGGTCCGGGTCTGTTCAGCCACAACATTCTGGTGTATCTGGGTATTGCCATTGCCGTTCTGGTGTGGTGGTACCTGAAGCACACCTCTCCCGGCCTGCGCCTGCGCTCCATCGGTGAGAATCCTGCGGCTGCCGATTCTGTTGGTATCTCTGTCAATCGCAATAAGTATCTGCACATCTGCCTCGGCTGCGGCATCATGGGCATCGGCGGCTACTACATGAGCCTTTACATGTCCGGCTCCTTCAACAGTAACTGCTGGATCAACGGCTACGGTTGGATCGCCGTGGCGCTGGTCATCTTTGCCAACTGGAATCCCGCCCTTGCCATCGTGGGCACCTTTGTGTTCGGCTTTTTCAATACCCTGCGCGTTTCCGGTCCCAGCCTTGCGGTGGCCTTCCCCGGTGCCTTGGGCTGGCTGGCGGGCATTCCCACACAGCTCTATCAGGCTCTTCCCTTCATTATTACCGCTATCGTGCTGGTGGTCACCAGCCTGCGCGGCAATAAATTCAGCAGTGGACTTCCCGCCGCACTGGGCCTGAATTATTTCCGCGAAGAAAGATAAAAATTTTTCATTTTTATAAAACCTGCCCCCGTGCTCATGCCCCTTTATGAGTGTCGGGGGCAGAGTCTCCGTAAAAAGATTTTTCAGGAGTGTATCATCATGACAACGATCCGACTTTTATCCGGTTTCGGTTTTCTTGCAGGAGGCATGGGCCTCTATATGATCGTATTTTTCGCTTTCTTTATTTTTATTGCGGTGACCGTGGTCTCCACCCTGGCGGTGGTGCCTCGCATCAAGCGTGCCATGGCGGCCGTTTCCGCTAATTCCTGCGAGCAGACCGCGCAGACCCTTGCGAAGGTGCTCCACGGTCTCAATGGCATTCAGCGCTTTCTTTTAGGTCAGGCCAACGGCTTTAACGGCGGGGTCTCCAAGGTAGCCTGCACCCATATCTACAACCAGCTGGTGGCAGGGAATCCCGCCATTTCCATGGAGACGAAGAGTCTCCTTCTTCGCGGTCTTGTGGGCATCGGCTGTACCACCCTTCACGGCCCCCGTGCCACCGCGACCCCCGAGCAACAGCGCACCGCTAACGAGGAGCAGGGAAGGCTGGGGGAGGAAAACGTGGCCCACGCCCTGCGCGCGCTCGGCGATTTCGGTGACTATCGGGTGTTCCGTAACGTATATCTTGCCAATTCCGCCGACGATTGCAAGGAAAACGATTTCATCGTGGTAGGTCCTACGGGCATTTTCCTTTTAGAGGTGAAATCCAACCGCGGAAGATATGCAAACGGTACCCACTATATCGATCTTTCCTCGTTGGATCGCGATCCCAGCGGTCAGATGATCCAGCACGAGGGAGCTATGCGCCGTACGCTCGCCTCTCTGGAGGGGGCAGGGGATCATATCCGCAACATGTTGGTTATTAGCTATCCCAACGGCGAGCGTCCGCCCGTAGTGGATCTGGCAAGCTTTCCCGCCCATTTTAACGCTTGCACGGTGGACTCTCTTCTCCATGCCATCGTTCACAGCCCTGCGGATCCCTTTATGACTCCCGAGCACATCGGTGCTGTTTACGAGCTGATCCGCTCAAATCTCAAATGAATAATAAAAAGACCCGATTTTTCGGGTCTTTTCATTTTCTTATCGGCTTGTTTTCGGTTCGTGCCGGGGTTTCTTACGAATAAAGTAAAGGATACCGCCGATGAGCGTGATGCCTGCGGCAATGCCGAGGGTAACAAGAAGGGTCTGTACACCGTAACTGCGAAGCCCCGTCCAGTTACCGCCCACGGCGCTTTCCATCGTGTGATATAGAGAACTGCCGGGGATAAGAGGAATAAAAGCGGTAATATAGTAAAGAGTTGCGGGGGTCTTCATGGTACGGGCCATGATCTCCGCCCATAGCTGACCGATGACGGCGGCAAAGAAATTTGCTAAAAACAGTCCCGCCCCGAGGTGGGCGGATAAAAGGTACGTGCCCCAGGTCAGCAGACCGCCCAACGAGGCGGGCAGAAGATGACGGGTGGGCATATTGAAAAGCAGGGCAAAGCCCAAACTGCCCAGTGTGGCGTAAAGTAACTGAAGAACGTAGCTCACAGTACACCTCCTGCAAAAAGGATCATAGAGAGCATGTAGCCTGCGGCCATGGCGGCGGCACCGATAATGCTTTCCATCAAGCGGCTTGAGCCTGTCACGGTATCACCGATAAAAAGATCCCGTACGGCCGTGGTAATGGCAATGCCGGGCACCAGCAGCATGATCACGCCGATGACCACCATATCGCATTGCACGGGCAACGGAGTCAATCCCAATGCATAGATACCCAGTCCCGAGAGTAGGGATACTACGAAGAGGAAGGAAACGCGACTGCGCATACGGGGCGCAAAGTAAAACTGCAGAACGAGGGCAACCAGACCGAAGAAAAAGGCCAAAAGTCCCTCTAAAATGCCGCCGCCGAAGAACATGGCGAAGGCACCCGCCGCAAGGCCGGAGCCCAAAATTTTCTTGACGGGGTGGGTATGCACTTGCGAGATCCTGTCAAGCTCCGCACGAAACTCTTGGGGGGAGAGGGGCGCGCGGGAAACGGTGCGACTGAGGCGGTTCAGCAGCTCCAGCTTTTCAAAATCCGTACCGTTCCAGCGGGGAACGCAACGGGAAATGGAGTGAACACCACCCTCTCCGAAATCCACCGTCAGGAGGATCAGCGAGGAAATGGCAAAGGCGTCTACGCGTATGCCGCCGTAGGCTTCAGCCAGGTAGTCCATGGTGTCCTCTAAGCGACGCACCTCGCCGCCTGAGGCCAGAAGCGCCTCTCCGTAATCCATAAAAAGAGGCATCAGTTCCTTGGGATCGTATTGCACGGGAGTATCCTCCGAATACAGAAAGATAGGTAATGAGTGCCACAAAAGGGCAATCTTATTATAGTTAAAACAAGCGAAAAAGTAAAGAGTGTTTTTCCGTCACCCGAGCGGGTGCAGACGTATAAAATAAAAGGAAGGGCCCGCTTTTCTTTGTCCTTTGCTCAGGCGCAAACAAAATCAGGCAAACGCCTTGACATTTGGCGGATTTTGTGGTAATCTTGTGCCAAGATAGAGGTGCATTGCATCAAGAGTAGGAGCGCGTTGCGGCATGCCGTTGTCCAGCGTTTCCCAAAGGGGTGGGTGCCGAAGCGGGTCTCTGCGGCAGGAGATACCGGCTGGCAACGGGGATAAGATCCTCGGTGCTGTCGCAGAAATGCGGAGTGCTATCCGACTTCTCCAAGGGTGTATACTTGGGGTCGTGTCGGTAGCTGCTCGGCGGCTGCCGATTTTTTTTGAAGAAAGGAAAGATCATGAAAAACACTCTTTTCCGCGGTGCAGGTACTGCGCTGGTCACTCCCATGAGGGAGGATGGCGCCGTCGATTTCGAGGCCTTCGGCCGACTGATTGATTTTCAGATCGCAGGCGGCATTTCCGCTCTGATCGTTTGCGGAACCACCGGCGAATGCTCTACTCTGAACGACGACGAGCATAAGGAGGTGCTGGAGTTTGCCGTGGGGCGCGTGGCAGGCCGTGTTCCCGTCATTGCAGGCACCGGCTCCAACGATACTGCCTATGCCATTCAGCTGTCCCTTCACGCCAAGAGCCTTGGAGTGGACGGTCTGCTTCTGGTGACTCCCTATTACAACAAGGCCACTCAAAAGGGTCTTATTGCCCACTTTACCGCTATTGCGGATGCGGCAGAGCTTCCCTGCATTCTTTATAACGTCCCCGGCCGCACGGGCTGTAATCTGAAGCCCGAAACGGTGGCCGCCATGGCCGATCATCCTTATATCGTTGCGGTGAAGGAGGCCTCGGGCGATCTGTCTCAGGTGGCTACCCTTGCTCAGCTTTGCGGCGATCGCATCGACATCTATTCCGGTAACGACGATCAGATCCTGCCCGTGCTTTCTCTGGGCGGCGCAGGCGTGATCTCCGTGCTTTCCAATCCTCTTCCCGCCGAGACGGACGAAATGTGTCAGAAATTCTTCCGCGGTGACGTGGAGGGGGCAAGAGAAATGCAGCTGAAGTATCTGCCCCTTTGCCACGATCTGTTCTGCGAAGTGAATCCCATCCCCGCTAAGGCCGCCATGGCCGCCATGGGCTACGGTGCCAACGTGGTCCGTCTGCCCCTGACTCCCATGGATGAGGGCAACCGTGAGCGCATGCTGGGAGAAATGAAAAAATTAGGACTTCTGTGAGGTAAATCATGTTGAAAATCGTAAAATTCGGCGGCACCAGCCTTGCCAGCGCCGAGCAGTTTGCCAAGGTCAAGGAGATCATCCTTGCCGATAAGGCCCGTCGCTACGTGGTGGTCAGTGCTCCCGGCAAGCGCTTCTCCGACGATATTAAGGTCACCGACCTGCTTCTCACCTGCTTTAGACTTCGCAGTGAGGAGGAAAGCTTTGACGAGCCCTTTGAGAAGATCCGTCAGCGCTTCCGTGAGATCATTGCCGATCTTGGCCTCGATCTCTCTCTGGAGGCGGATTTTGACGAATTTAAGAAGCGTATCGTCCGCGGTGCCAGCCAGGCCTATATCGCTTCCCGCGGTGAGTATTTTAACGCTAAGATCATGGCCGCCTATCTCGGTTTCCCCTTCATTGAGGCTGCTGAGGGCATCATCTTCGACGAGGACGGAAGGCTTCAGGAGGAACAGACCAACGAAAAGCTGGGCGCTCTGATGAAGAAGCATCCCCGTGCCGTGATCCCCGGCTTCTACGGCGCCACCGAAAACGGAGACGTACGCATCTTCTCCCGCGGCGGCTCCGATATCACCGGCTCTCTGGCCGCCCGTGCCGTGAAGGCGGACGTGTATGAGAACTGGACGGACGTATCCGGCTTTTTGATGGCCGATCCCCGCATCGTAGAGAAGCCCCGCGCCATTCAGGTGGTTACCTACCGTGAGCTGCGCGAGCTGTCCTACATGGGTGCCAGCGTGCTCCATGAGGATGCTATCTTCCCCGTGCGCCGCGAGGGCATTCCGATCAATATCCGTAACACCAATGCACCTGAGGACGACGGCACCATGATCGTGGAAAAGGCCGACACCAGCGAGGGCATTGTAACGGGTATTTCCGGTAAAAAGGGCCTTGGTGCCATTTATATTGAAAAGAGCATGATGAATAACGAGCTGGGCTTCGGCCGCAGAGTGCTTTCCGTTCTGGAGGACAGAAAGATCAGCTTCGAGCATCTGCCCAGCGGTATCGATACTCTCACCGTCGTGGCAGACCGTACCGCTCTCGTGGGTCACGAGAATGAGATCATCCACGCTCTGCAGAAGGCCGTTTCTCCCGATCGCATCCATCTGGTGGAGGATCTGTGCCTCATCGCCGTGGTGGGTCGCGGTATGGCAGGCTCTCCCGGTGTGGCTGCCCGTCTGTTTACCGCTCTGGCAGAGGAAAAGATCAACATCCGTATGATCGATCAGGGCTCCAGCGAGCTGAATATCATCGTTGCCTTGAACGAGGCTGATTACGAAAAAGGAATCCGCGCGATCTATCGCGCCTTTGCAAGCTAATGCATGATCTTTGTAAGAATTTGAGAGTCTCCCCCGAGGGGAGACTCCTCTTTCATGAGAGAGACTTGAAAGAATTGGCGGAGACCTACGGGACCCCGCTGTACTTATTCGACGAGGATCGCATCCGTGAGATGTGCCGTCTGTATCGCAGTGCCATGCAGGAGGCCTTCGGGGAGGATGCGCTCCCCCTCTATGCCTCCAAGGCCGCTTCCTTTACCCATATGTACCGTATTATGAAGGAGGAGGGCATGGGGTGTGATGTGGTATCTCGCGGTGAGATCGCTACCGCTAAAAACGCAGGCTTCGATCTGTCCCGCGCCTTCTATCACAGCAATAACAAGACCGATGAGGATATTGCCTTCGCTCTGCAGTGCGGCGTGGGCTGTTTTGTAGCGGATAATGAGGAGGAGGTTCGCGCCGTCTCCCGCATTGCCGCGTCCTTTGGAAAAAAGGCCCGTCTGCTTCTTCGCATCACCCCCGGTATCGACCCTCACACCTATGAGGAGGTGGCCACGGGCAAGGTGGATTCCAAGTTCGGCTCTGCCATTGAAACGGGGCAGGCCATGGAGATCTGCCGTCTTGCTCTGTCCGTGCCCGCCGTTTCTTTGGAGGGCTTTCACTGCCACGTGGGCAGTCAGGTGTTCGATGCGGACGTGTTCTGTCGCAGTGTGGACGTGATGGTGGACTTTTTGGCAGAGGTCAAAAGAGAGCTTGGCTTTGAGGCGTCTGTGCTGGATCTGGGCGGCGGCTGGGGCGTAAGATACGTCCACAGCGATCCCGTTTACGATCTGCGCGCCTGCATCCTCACGGTAGGGGAGACCTTTCGTCGCGCCGTGGCAAGATGCGGCATCAAAGCGCCCCGCATCCTGATGGAGCCGGGCAGAAGCATCGTGGCCGACGCGGGGCTGACCCTTTATACCGTGGGAACCGTGAAGCGCATTCCCGGCTATAAGAATTACGTGTCCGTCAACGGCGGCATGGCAGATAACCCTCGCTTTGCCCTGTACGGCTCTGCCTACACCGTCTGCCTGCCGGAAAAGATGGCAGAGGAAGCGCAGGATACCTATTCCGTGGTGGGCTGCTGCTGTGAAAGCGGTGACATCATACAGGAAAACGTAGCCCTTCCCGCAAGCGTTACCCGCGGGGATCTTTTGGCGGTACTGACCACGGGTGCCTATAACTATTCTATGGCGTCCCATTACAACCGTATCCCCAAGCCCCCCGTCGTCATGCTCTCGGGAGAGGGCGAACGCATTGCGGTGCGCCGCGAAACAGCGGAGGATATGTTCCGCTACGATGAATAAAAAAAGCGCCCATCGGGGCGCTTTTTTCTTCTTCACCCCTTGCAACGGCGGGAAAACGGGGGTATAATAAAGGACGTGAAAAAAGCAAAAAAGGAGGAAGTGCCATGATCGGAGATAAGGTTGTCATTGATGCGCATTGCCATATCTATCCCGAGAAGATCGCCGCTCGTGCCGCCGCGGGGACCGATGCCTTTTACGGCACCAAGGCGGAGGGAGACGGGACCGCCGCAGGACTGCTTCGCAATCCCGCCGCAGGGATCATCGATCGCTTCCTGGTCCATTCCGTAGCGACCACGCCCGCTCAGGTGCGCTCCATCAACGATTTTATTGCCCGTGAGGTGGCGCAGTTTCCCGATCGCTTTTTCGGCTTCGGTACGCTCCACCCCGAAAGCGAGGATATTGCGGGGGATTTTCATCATCTGCTGGAGAACGGCCTTCGAGGCGTAAAGATCCATCCCGATATTCAAGCCTTCAAGCTGGATGATTACCGCTGTCTGAAAATGTACGAGCTTTGTGAAGAGGCGGGCGTACCTATCCTCATCCATACGGGTGACTACCGCTACGATTTCTCCAATCCCAACCGTCTCCGTCCCATTCTGGACATTTATACGAACCTGACGGTCATCGGTGCCCATCTGGCAGGCTGGAGCGTGTGGGAGGAGGCCTATGAAAAGCTGCACGATTGCAAGAACCTTATGGTAGATTGCTCCTCCACCTTCCGCTTTTGGGAGAAGGAGAAGGCGGGAGAGCTGATCCGTCGCTGGGGCGCGGAGAGGGTCATGTTCGGCTCAGATTATCCCATGTGGGATCCCGGCAAGGAGCTGGAGATCCTTCTGTCCTTGGGGCTCACCGATCGGGAGGAGCGGCTGATCCTCGGAGAAAATGCCGTCCGTCTCTTTAGATTGGGGGAACAGGCATGATCGCCTCCAACGTACATACCCATACCGTCTTTTCCGACGGAAAGAATACGCCCGAGGAAATGGTGACCGCCGCCCGCGCAAAGGGCTTTGTTTCGCTGGGGATTTCCGACCATAGCGATACTCCCTTCGATCCTACGGGCTACTGCATGGAGGCAAAGGATTATCCACGCTACGTGAGGACACTGCGAGAGTTGCAGAAAAGTCTTGAGGGTGAATTTGAGCTCCTTTGCGGTATGGAAAAGGATTACTACTCTCCCATTGACGCTTCCCTTTACGATTACGTCATCGGCTCGGTTCACTACGTGCCCGATCCTCAGGGGGGTGACCCTTGGAGCGTGGATATGTCCCGCGCGGTGCAGGAGAAATACGTAGCCAACTGCTGCGGTGGGGATCGATTGGAATTTGCGAGGCGCTTTTTTGATATTACCGTGCGCCATGCTCAAAAGGAGACCTTTCTCATTCAGGGACATTTTGACGTGATCAATAAATTCAGCCTCTTCGAGGAGGACGATCCCGCCTATCAGACCATAGCCATGGAGGCTCTGCGGGAGGTAGCGAAAATCGTGCCTTATTTTGAGGTCAATTGCGGTGCCATGTACCGCGGCTACCGTGCCATTCCTTACCCCGCGCCGTTTCTGCTGGAGGAGATGCATCGTCTTGGCGTGAAGCTGATCCTCAGTGGGGATTCGCACGATACCGCATCCTTGGACTATGCCTTTGAGGAGACGCAGGCTCTGTTGAAAAGAACGGGTTTTACCTCTCTTTGGAGACTTCGCTCGGGCGGTATGGAGGAAATATTGTTATAATTTTGTGAAATAACGGGAGAAAACTTGTTTTTTCTCCCGTTTTTTGTTATAATAACTCTATTAATGTAAGTTTTGGAGGAGCTATGAACTTTTTTGACGAACTGAAGCAGTACGATGAGGAGCTTTTTGCGGCCTGCGACCGTGAGCTTTCCCGTCAGCGTCACAATATCGAGTTGATCGCATCGGAGAACATCGTTTCCAAGGCCGTTCTTCTGGCCGCAGGCACGGTGCTGACCAATAAGTATGCCGAGGGCTATCCTGCTAAGCGTTACTACGGCGGATGCGAGCATATCGACGAGGTGGAAAGCCTTGCCATTGAGCGTGCCAAGAAGCTGTTCGGTGCGGAGCATGCCAACGTGCAGCCTCACTGCGGTGCCAGCGCCAACCTTGCGGTATTCTTTGCTCTCTGCCAGCCCGGTGATACGGTGATGGGCCTTTCTCTGGCTCACGGCGGTCATCTGTCACATGGCTCTCCTGCCAATATTTCCGGTAAGTATTTCAATATCGTTTCCTACGGTGTGGATGAAAAGAGTGAGGTGTTGGATTACGAGAAGATCCGTGCCACCGCACTGGAGTGTAAGCCCAAGCTTATCATTGCCGGTGCCAGCGCCTATTCCCGCACCATCGACTTTGAAAAGCTCGGTCAGATCGCGAAAGAAGTGGGTGCCTACTACATGGTAGATATGGCGCACATTGCAGGTCTGGTTGCCGCAGGGCTTCATCCCTCGCCCGTGCCCTATGCGGACGTGGTCACCACCACGACCCACAAGACCCTCCGCGGTCCCCGCGGCGGTCTCATCCTCTGCAAGGAGGAGTTTGCCAAGGCGATCGATAAGGCCATTTTCCCCGGCATTCAGGGCGGTCCCTTGGAGCACATCATTGCCGCTAAGGCAGTTAGCTTTGCCGAGGCTATGAAGCCCGAATTTAAGGCATATCAGCAGAAGATCGTGGAGAATGCTTCTGCCCTTGCCGCTGCTATGGAAAAGGCAGGCTTCCGCGTGGTATCCGGCGGTACCGATAACCACCTGATGCTCATTGACCTGAGAAACTTCAAGGTTACGGGTAAGGAGATGCAGGCCCGTCTCGATGCCGTGCACATTACCGTCAATAAGAACGCTATCCCCGACGATCCCGAAAGCCCCTTCGTAACCAGCGGTATGAGACTGGGCACCCCTGCCGTGACCACCCGTGGCTTCGGCAAGGAGGAAATGGAGAAGATCGCTCTGTGGATCCGCGATATTGCTACCGATTTCGAGGGCAACCGCGAAAGAGTCAGCCGCGAGGTTATGGCTCTGTGCGACAAGTTCCCCATTTACGAGGATTGAAATGGAGCTGATCATTGCCTCGGGTAACGCGGGCAAGGTCCGTGAGATCCGTGCCATTTTAGGAGAAAAGTTTGAAAGCATCCTTTCCATGAAGGAGGCAGGCATCGATCACGAGACCGTGGAGGACGGAAGCACCTTTCTTGAAAATGCCCGTAAAAAGGCAAGAGAGATCGCAGAGATCTCCGGAAAGGCCGCCTTGGCGGATGACAGCGGTATCTGTGTGGATGCCTTGGGCGGTGCGCCCGGGATCTATTCCGCCAGATTCTGCGGACACCACGGTGATGATGCGGCCAACAACCGCCTTTTGGTGGAAAAGCTGCAGGGTGAAGAAAATCGGAGCGCTTATTATGCCTGCGCTATGTGCCTCGTATTTCCCGACGGCCGTGAGCTCGTAGCGGAGGGGAGGCTCTACGGCAAGATCGTAGATACCCCTGCGGGAGAAGGCGGCTTTGGCTACGACCCATATTTCTACCTGCCCGAATTCGGCATGACCTGCGCCGAGCTTTCCCCCGAGGAGAAGAACGGCATCAGCCACCGCGCTAAGGCCCTTCACGGCATCTTGGAGCAATTAGATTAAATATTTTCTTTGTGGGGGAACCTTTTTTGAAAAAAAGGATTTCCCCACACCTCTTCCCAAAAACTTTTGAATTTTTTATTCCTGTTTTACAATAAAATAAAAATTTTAGGGGCGGGATACGGGGGAGAGACCTTTTTGTAAAAGGTCCTCCCCCGAAAACGTAATAATAAACAATAAAACAAAAAAAGAGCAGACCGTGCGGTCTGCTCTTTTTTGTTGAAATTAGGCTTTGCGAGCGTAATCGGGGAGAAGCTTGGGGGAAACGATATCGGATTTGATACCGGCCTCCTCCATTTCCTTGGCGAAGCTCTCCACGTGGCGGAGGGTCAGCTTTCCAAGCTTTACGTCCTTGGCACGGTCAGCGGCGTTCTTACCGGCGGAGCGGCCGAAGACGATGATGTCCAGAAGGGAGTTACCCATGAGACGGTTTCTGCCGTGGATACCGCCAACGGCCTCACCTGCTACGTAAAGACCGGGCACACCCGTCTCGTTATCGGCGGCGATCTCCAGACCGCCGTTCTGATAGTGCAGGGTGGGATAGATGACAATGGGCTCCTTGCGGATATCGATGCCGTATTTGCCGAACATTCTCATCATGGCGGGGATGCGCTTCTCAATAGTACCCTCGCCGCCCTTCATTTCGATCATAGGCGTATCCAGCCAGATACCCTCACCCTGAGGGGTGGGAACGCCCTTGCCGCGCTCCTTGCACTCACGAATGATGCTGGCGGCGGAAACGTCACGGGTCTCCAGGGGATGCATAAAGGGTGTGCCGTCCACGTTGATGAGCATAGCGCCCAGAGAACGTACCTTCTCGGTAACCAGTGCACCGAAGATCTGCTCGGGGAAGGCGGCACCGGTGGGGTGATACTGCAGAGTATCCTGATAGAGAAGCTTGGCACCGGCGCGGTAACCGAGGATCAGACCGTCGGCGGTGGCACCGTAGTGGTTGGAGGTGGGGAAGCCCTGATAATGGAGTCTTCCGCATCCGCCCGTAGCAAGGATCACGGTCTTGGCGCGAGCCACCAGGATCTCGCCCGTTTCCATGTTCTGAAGCACGGCACCGGCGGCCTTGCCCTCCTCATCAAGGATCAATTCGATCGCGGCGGTGAAATCCACCACGGGAATACCGCGGTTCAGCACCTCGTCACGCAGGGTACGCATGATCTCCGCACCGGAATAGTCCTTTGCGGCGTGCATTCTCTTGCGGCTGGTACCGCCGCCGTGGGTGGTGACCATGGTGCCGTCGGGCATCTTGTCAAATTCAACGCCCAACTTGTTGAGCCACAAAATGGCCTCGGGTGCCTCGGTAACGAGGCGGTAAAGAAGCTCGGGCTTGTTGGCAAAGTGGCCGCCGCCCAAAGCGTCTACGTAGTGAATGGCAGGGGAGTCGTTGGGCTTGTCGGCCGCCTGAATGCCGCCCTCTGCCATCATGGTGTTGGCATCACCGATGCGGAGCTTGGTGACGATCATCACGTTGGCGCCCTTTTCGTGCGCCTCAATAGCTGCGGAGGAGCCTGCACCGCCACCGCCGATGACCAGTACGTCCACGTCGTAGAAGGGCTTTTCCAGATCAATCTCCATGTCCTTCACGCGGGAATTGGCCTCTAAGAGAGCGCGCAGCTCCAGAGGTACCTTCTCGCCCTTGTTGGGGCCCACGGACAGGGTGGCGAACTGGCTTTCAATATAGTCCGGATGATAGGTGGCAAGGAGCTTTTCCTTCTCCTCGGCAGTCATTCTGCGGGGTTCCATGGCGGCGTTGGCTTCGCGGTTGGCGGCAACCTTTGCCATGGATTCAAGCATTTTTTCGGTATACATTCTCTTGCCTCCCTTACTTTTCGATCTCGCGGTTGTTGTAGAGCTCTTTCAGCTCCTCCAGGGGCTTCTGCATGAGGCTTTCCATCAGCTCGCGGAAGGTACCGTCCCGGATCTCCTTGACGCGATCCTCTAAGTGACCGCAGCCGGGAGCCAGATACTTTCCGTTGAGGCGTCGTGCCAGCATAGCGACCTGAGGATGGCTGATGCCCGCGGGACAGCGGGAGGAGCATACGCCGCACATAACGCAGTCAAAGCTTTCTTCGGCGCACTTCTCGTATTCACCGCGCTGAGCGTAGGCAATGTACTGCATGACGTTCAGACTCTGGGTGCAGGCCTTGGTGCAGGCGTTACAGCCGATACAGCTGTAGATCTCGGGATAGAGCTGCATCATGATCTGCTCGGTGGGGCTGACCTTTTCAATGTCGTAAACTGCCTTCACCAGAGGGAAGAAGGGGAGGGTAGCGATGTACATATTCTCCTCCACCTTGGTCTGGCAGGCCAGGCAGACCTTCAATTCGCGGTCGCCCTTGATGCGGTAGATGGTAGCACAGGCACCGCAAAAGCCGTTGCGACAGCCGCAGCCGCGCACCAGCTGATAGCCGGCGTATTCCATGGCGCCCATAATGGTGAGGTTTTCGGGTACGGCGTATTTTTTGCCGTACAGGAAGATGTTTACCGTTTTTTCCATAGTTCGTTATCCTTTCACCCGTTTAATATTCGTCGGGGAGCTCTTCCAGCTGATCGAAGCGGAAGACGGGTCCATCCTTGCAGATGAACTTATCGCCCAAATTACAGCGGCCGCATTTGCCGATGCCGCATTTCATTTTCATTTCCAGCGTGGTGTAGATCTGATACTTCTTGAAGCCCAGCTCCTGCAGACCGGCCAGGGTAAATTTGATCATAATAGGCGGTCCGCACAGAACGGCGGTCTTATTGGTATCAAACTGCAGCTCCTTCACGAAGTTGGGAACGAAGCCAACGTGGCCCTTCCATTCGGGCTGCTCGCGGTCGATGGTCAGATGAACGTGAATGCCGTCCTCATGGCACCATTCGTCGATGATCTCCTTGTAATCCACCAGATCTTGCATGGAGCGGGAGCCGTATACAATGTCGATCTTGCCGTAGTCCTTGCGGTGGTGACGGCAGTAGTTGATGACGCTACGAAGAGGAGCAAGTCCGATGCCGCCCGCAATGAAGAGCATATCCTTATTGCGGAAGGCGGTATCCACGGGGAAGCCGTTGCCGTAAGGACCGCGCACGGTCACGTACTGGCCGGGCTCCACGGCGTGAAGGAAATTGGTCACACAGCCGCACTTCTTAATGGAAAACTCCATGTATTCCGTGTTGGTGGGGGAGCTGGTAATGGAGAAGAGCGCCTCGCCCACGCCGGGAATGCTCAGCATGGCGCACTGACCGGGAATATGCTCAAAGGGCTTCTTGCCGTCAGGGGTGACCACGCGGAAGGTGCGGACGTCCGGCGTATCGATGCGAATATCTGTAATAACGGCGATCTCCGGGATCAAAGCTTCCTTTTTCATGCCTTCTTCCCTCCGATCTTTTTAACAACCTTGACGATGTTCATGGAAATGGGACACTTAGCGAGACATCTGCCACAGCCCACACAGCCGTAAATACCGTCGTTATTGGCGGGGTAGTAAACCAACTTGTGCATAAATCTCTGACGGAAGCGCTCCAACTGGGTGTGGCGGGGATTTTCTGCCGCCATCTTGGTAAAGTCGGAATACATGCAGGAATCCCAGCAGCGATAGCGCAGAACGCCGTCGTTTGTTTTGAAATCGCGAATATCGAAGCACTGACAGGTGGGGCACACGAAGGTGCAGGTGCCGCATCCGAGGCAGGCCTCGGAAAGCTCAGCCCAAGCGGGATCGTTGAAGTGCTCCATCAGGTCCTCCGGCTTGAAGTGCTCCTTATTGAATTCGGAAATGGGAAGCTTGTGCTGGATGGCCTCCAGATGCTTCTTTTCCTTTTCCACAGGGGCACTATCGCCGTCGGCAAGGAGAACGTCCAGCGAGGAAAGGAGCTTCTTACCCTTTTCTGTCTTGGCCTTGAAATACATCTCGTCGCCCACGATCCACGCGGCAACGTCCCCTGCGGGATCCTCCGCAAGAATATCGAACTGGCGGCAGAAGCAGGTCTCCTCGGGCGCATCACAGGCAAGACTTACCACGGTGGCGTGCTGACGTCTGTTTTCATAGAAGGTATCCACGGGATCGGCCAAAAACACGCGATCGAGAATGTCAAAGCTTCTCACGTCGCAGGCTCTTACCCCGAAGATCACAAAATCCTCGTTCTCCTTTCGGGTATCGATGATCTCGATCTTCTTGCCCTCCACGCGAAAGGCGGCCATATCCTCTACCTGAGGGAAGAAAAAGTCCTTGGCAGAGCGATTGGTGCGGCAGGCACGGGAAAGGGTATCCCCCTCCTCGTATCTCTTATAATCGGCGCCTGCCTTGCCGTCGACGGGGAGATAAAGAGCTTTCTTTGCGGCAATGGCAGAAAGAAGCTTGGGCAGAAGGGAAAGCTGAATCTTTTTCATTTCTTATTCTCCTTTCCCGACTACGTCACCGGGCTCGCAGTCGTCCACGTCAAAGCGATTGAGGGGTGCCTTCTCTTCCAGATCGGCACCGGCTCTGTATTCGCCGTAGCAGCTGTTGATATCCTTGATGAATTTGCGGTTTAAAAGGTGCAGGGGAATGCCCTGGGGGCAAACTCTGGAGCACTGTCCGCAGTCGGTGCACCGTCCCGCTACGTGGAAGGCGCGGATAATATGAAAATTCTGCTCCTCGAAGGAGGAAGCGGGGGCTTTGTTCTCAATGCCGGAGGCCGCGTTGTCGAATACGCACTTTTCGCAGGTGCACGCAGGGCACACGTTGCGGCAGGCATTACAGCGGATACAGCGGCTCAGCTCGTCCTGCCAGAAGGCAAAGCGCTCCTCAGCGGTCATTTTTTCCAGCTTCTCCACCATCTCAAAGCGATCGGTAAGAGGCTCCTTGGTGAGCTCCTCTCCCAAGCGCTCGTCAAAATAGGGTGCGTGCACGCCGCGGCATTTGCGACAGCGTTCGGCAATGACCTCGGACTTTTCCTTTTCTACGTCGCCGTACAGGGTGTGGAGGATGATCCTCTCCTTGCCGTCGGTCACACCCGTGATGCCGCGGATGCCCATGGCACGCAGATCCTCTGCATCCACCTTGCCGAGGCAGGGGATGGCAATGGCGTAGACCTTTTCGCGGTCGAAGCGATGCTCCTTTAAGAGCTGAACGAAGGAATAGGAATCGCAGGGACGGAGAAATACGGCAATGACGCCGTCCTTCTTGGTCTCACCCACCAGATACTTGGAAAGGTTCTGGGAGGCGAAGGAGTGATAGATCAGCTGATCGATATCGTTTTCGCGGAATACGTGAGGGGTCACGTCGTAAACGAAGTCACCCTCGATCCAGCCGAGAACGCGATCCACCTTGCCGGAGGAAAGCAGCTCGCGGGCGCGATCTTGCATCATTTTTTGCATCTGAGATCCTCCAATCTGCGGTTTTTACCGAGCTTTGTGACGGTTGCCACAAAGTCGTTCATGGTGGCGGCAAATTTGGCACCCTCGGCGGCGCTGACCCACTCAAGGCGGGTGCGCTCCTTCTCGATGCCGAGAA
This sequence comes from Clostridia bacterium, assembly GCA_017414535.1. GTDB lineage: Bacteria > Bacillota > Clostridia > Oscillospirales > SIG627 > RGIG5579. The sequence continues at coordinate 25,118 of JAFQMA010000005.1, forward strand.
ATTCCAGCATGGAGAAGAGAAGAGTCATGCGGCGGCGGGTAAAGTAGTTGCCTGTGGTGTAATGGCAGTCACCGGGGTGACAGCCGCACAGGATCACGCCGTCCGCACCGCGCTGGAAGGCGCGCAGGATAAACATGGGGTTCACTCTGCAGGAGCAGGGCACGCGAATGATCTTTACGTTGGCGGGATACTGCAGACGGTTGGTACCGGACAGATCCGCACCGGCATAGGAGCACCAGTTGCAACAGAAGGCAACGATGGTGGGCTCAAACTTTTCTTCGTTTACTTGCATATTGCATCTACCTCCGCCATGATCTGAGAGTTGGAGAAGCCGTGCAGATCCATAGCACCGCTGGGGCAGGCCACGGTGCAGGCGCCGCATCCCTGACATACCGCAGGGTTGACGCTTGCCACGCGACGGGTCCGCATGGTGCGGTCAGGCATACGGAATTCCTTATCCTGATAGGTGATGGCGCCGTACGGGCACACCTTTTCGCAGGTAGAGCAGCCGTTGCACATCAGCTCATCGGAATGGGCCACGCAGGGGTTGCCCGTCAGCTTGTCGCGGCACAGCAGGCCGATGACCTTGGCTGCGCAGGCGCTGGCCTGAGAAACGGTCTCGGGAATATCCTTGGGTCCTTGGCAGCAGCCGGACAGGAAGATGCCCGCCGTGGGACTTTCCACGGGACGGAGCTTGGGATGAGCTTCGGTAAAGAAGTCGTTGGTGTCCATGCTGGCCGTCAGCATGGTGGCCAGAGGACGGGCGGATTTATCGGGCTCAATGGCGGCCGCCAGAACCACCAGATCCGCATCAATGAGAAGCTGCTTGCGGTCGATCAGGTCGGAGGCGCGAACCATGAGCTTCTTGCCCTGAGGAATGACCTTGCCCACCATGCCCTTGATATAGTGAACGCCGTATTCCTCTACGGCTCTGCGATAAAATTCATCGAAGCTCTTGCCGGGGGTACGTACGTCAATATAGAAGACGTAGACCTCCGTATCGGGATATTTTTCGCGGGTGAGCATGGCGTGCTTTGCGGTATACATACAGCAGATCTTGGAGCAGTAGGTCTTTCCGCAGCCACTGCCGTCCTCGCGGCTTCCCACACACTGCACGAACACGATCTTCTTGGGATGCTCTCCGTCGGAGGGGCGGAGCAGGGTGCCGCCCGTGGGGCCTGCCGCATTGGTGATGCGCTCAAACTCCAGGGAGGTGATCACGTCGGGTGACTGGGAATAGGCAAATTCGTCGTATTTGTTCAGCTCGATGGGATTGAAGCCCGTTGCCACCACGATGGCACCGTACTTTTCCTCAATAAAGCTGTCCTTCTGCTTGTAATCGATGGCGCCGGCGGTGCAGATCTTGGAGCACACGCCGCACTTGCCTGTTTTCAGCATGGTACAGTAATCGGGATCGATGGTCGCAACCTTCGGCACGGCCTGTGCGAAGGGAATGTAGATGGCTCTTCTCTGATCGAGCCCTAAGTTGAATTCATTGGGGACCTTCTTCTGAGGGCACTTTTCCGTGCAAAGGCCACAGCCCGTGCACTTCACCTCGTCCACAAATCTTGCCTTGCGGCGGATGGAAACACTGAAGTTGCCCACGAAGCCCTGTACCTTGTCCACCTCACTGTAGGAGAAGATGCGGATCTTTTCGTTCTGGGCTACCTCTACCATTTTGGGAGTGAGGATACAAGCCGCACAGTCCAGCGTGGGGAAGGTCTTATCGATCTGACTCATTTTGCCGCCGATGGTGGGCTTCTTTTCTACGATGTCCACCTCAAAGCCCGCATCGGCAATGTCCAAGGCGGTCTGGATGCCCGCGATACCGCCGCCGATGACCAGCGCGCGCTTGGTAACGGGGCTCTCGCCTGCGGTAAGGGGTGCGTTCAGGTGCACCTTGGCAATGGCCGCACGACCCAGAATGATGGCCTTTTCGGTGGCCTCTTCCTTGTTCTTGTGGATCCAGGAGCACTGCTCGCGGATATTGGCGATCTCCACCATAAAGGAGTTGACGCCTGCCTTGGCCGCCGCCTTGCGGAAGGTGGCCTCGTGCATACGGGGAGAGCATGAGCAAACCACCGCGCCCGTGAGCTTATAATCACGGATGGCGTTCTGAAGCTTGGTCTGTCCTTCCTCGGAGCACATGTACTGATAATCTTCAAAGTATACTACGCCCGGTTCCTTGCCCAGCGCCTCGGCCACAGCCTTGACGTCCACAGTGGCGGCAATGTTGGAACCGCACCAGCATACGAATACACCGATTCTTTGCATCCTATCCTCCTATTTGGCAAACTTTCTCATGGCGGAGACCAGAGCCTGTTGAGGCATGTCCTCATCCAGCATATCGGGCAATTGGTCGGGCTTTAAGTGATTCATGCCCTGCTGACGGATCACCGCAAGCCTTACCGCCTCGATGAGCTTGGCGGGCTGAACGCCTCGGGGACAACGCTCCACACAGGCAAAGCAGGTCAGACAGCGATACAGAGAGGGGGAGGCCATGAGTTTTTCCGTCTCGCCGTTTTCCACCATGGAAACGAATTCGTGGGGATGATATTCCATTTCGTCGTAGGAGGGGCAGGTGCCGCTGCACTTGCCGCACTTCATGCACTTGCGGGGATTGACGCCGCTGATGCGAAGCAGGGTCTCCTTCAGATTGTTCTGTTCCATGAGGCCTCCTTATCAAAGACCGAGGGCTTCGTAAAGAAGCTCGGTAAAATACACCACGGGAAGATCCTGTCCCCCGAATTTTTGCAGATTGTAAAGACACAGAGGGCAGGCGGTGATCACCGTGTCGGCGCCCTGTGCCTTGGCGTTGGCAAGAACGCTTCCGCTCTTTCTTTCCACAATTCCCTTGTCCTCCAGCGCCATGTAGGAGCCGCAGCACTCGTTTCTCATGGACCACGCCACGCTCTCCGCACCCAGGGCACGGATAAAGTCCTCAATGACGGTGGGGTTTTCGGGGTCGTCAAAGGCCATGACGCCCGAGGGACGGAGAAGCAGACAGCCGTAGTAGGCGGCGATCCTTCTGCCCGTCAGGGGATTCTTCACTGCGGCGCGGATGGTGTCAAAGCCAACCTTGTCCCGCAGCATCTCCAGGAAATGGATGACCTCGCCCTCGCCGGCATAGACGGGGTCGTTTCCCATGTAGCGATTTACGCGGTCGCGGAAGGTCTCGTCCGTTTGCAGATCGTGACGGGTGCGCTTCAGCACGTTGTGGCAGGCAGAGCAAAGGGTCACCAAGGGGCGTTCCTCGCTTTTTGCGGCCATGAGGGCACGTACGGCGGACAACCTTGTAGCGATCTCGTCGCTTGCTACGGGGTAGCAACCGCCACAGCATTGCCAATCGGGGATCTCCTCCAACGTAATACCAAGCGCCTCGGCACATTTTCTTGCCTTTTCATCCAGCTCCTTGGCACGGGTGCGCAGGGTGCATCCGGGATAATAACTGAAAACCATATCGTCATCCTTTCCATCGCATTGACTGTTTCCTCGGACTTGCCGAAAAAAACACGTACTCAAACAGTGTAATTATATCAAAAAAAGCCGATTTTTTCAACAAAAAGTCGTTGTTTTTTATACCAATTTTTGATATCGGCATAAACAGACTGATATACATAAAGGTAAAACTATATCAAAATAGCATATTTCACGTTCCGTGCCTCGGTGCAAAAAAGGAAAAAGCCGATCTCGGCTTTTTCCTTTAAATCAATTCTTTTGGATCTTGCGGCATTCGGTGTAGTAACGCTTATCACGGGCGTGACCGATGGAGAAGCTCTTTTTGGGGAATACGCCGCTTCTTTCCACGGTGCGAAACAGATCGCCCTTTTCCATGAGGGGCATGAACAGGGCAAGGCTGCCCTTTCTTTCTGCCAGCGCGCGCAGACTTTCGTCGTCGTGGATGTAATCCACGGTGGCACCCTCCTTCTCCACCTCGTCCAGGATCTCCTGCACGTGGGCGATGAAGGCACCGAGGCTTTCGTTCTTCAGGCGGATCTCGCCCTCCTTGCCGTCGGTCAGGTATTTGAGACTGCGGCCTGCTTCATCGCCGTAGCGATGGGCCAGCTTTTTCAGGATCTCCTCGGCGTTGCCGTCGAATACGATGCGGTGAATGGGCTCGAATTCAATGCCCTCGTCGTAAACGTTGCACACCTCCACCAGCGCCCAGCGGGCGGGGTGGCTCTCTGCCTCCTCGGGGGTCAGGCCCTTTTTGATCTCGCGCCAGCATTCCTTGGCGGCGGCCAAGGAATGGTTTCCGTCACCGATGACGAACTGCACGCTCCTTTCTGCCAGCGCGTCCACGGCGGCCACAACGGCCTCCGCCTCGTTGCCGCTAACCTTGTAGCCCGCGATCCGTCCGCCGCCCTCCATGAGCTCAAAATCGTAGGCGCAGGGGAGGGAAGCCTTCTTTTCCGTCAAGGGCTCTACCACGCTTTTCTTTTCATCGTCGATGAGCACCAGCACGTGGGGCATTTCCAGAATGGCGCCTCGGCGCACCTGAATGCGGGGAGGAAGGCGCTCTACCACGGTCTTTTCGCTGGCACGGGCAGCGGGATTCTCACCGGCTAAATAGTCGTAGGCATCCAGATCCAGCTTGCCCACGATACCGCGGCGGATCTTGCCGCCGGTGACGGCACGCTCCACGTAAATAAAGCTGTTTTCCAGATGACGGAACACGTCTCCCTTCAAATATTCCTCCATGACGCGGTTGCGCTCGGGGGCCGCTTCAACCATGGAGATGCTACCCAAATACGCCTCCGGCACGATCATGCGCAGGGTGGAGGGTGCTTCGCCCACCGCCGCCTCCACACGGTCCCAATAGGACCTTTCGGAGGAAAATTGATCGCAGGCGATCACGCTCCAAAGGACGGGGTCACTCTTGGGAAGAAGGATGTGTGCAGGTAAAAAATTGTGATTCATAGTCAGTACTCTTTCCGATAAAAAATTACCCTATCATTATACACAAAAGAGTGTCTTGTGTAAAGGAAAAAAGTTGAAAAAACAAAAAAGCTTTTTCCTTGGAGAAAAGATGGGATTTTTTGCGGAGAAAAGGATTTTTTTCTTGTCAAATGCTTTTGTTCGTGTTATGATAAGAGCAACGAAGGGGATTTTTCTCCGAAAGAAACGAGGTATGCCTGAATGCCTGCATTTTGCACTCAGTGCGGCAAGCCCCTGCTTGCTGACGCACGTTTTTGTACTCATTGCGGTAATCCCGTCCCCGCACCCAAGCCCGTAGCAGAGCCTGCGCCTGTGGCAGAGCCCGCCCCTGTGGTTGAGCCTGCGCCTGTAGCAGAGCCCGCCCCTGTGGTTGAGCCTGCGCCTGTAGCAGAGCCCGCCCCTGTGGTTGAGCCTGCGCCTGTGGTTGAGCCCGCGCCCGTGGCAGAGCCCGCCCCTGCGGCAGAGCCCGCGCCCGTGGCAGAACCTGCGCCTGTGGTTGAACCTGCACCTGTGGCAGAACCTGCCCCTGTGGCAGAGCCCGCCCCTGTGGTTGAACCTGCACCTGTGGCAGAACCTGCGCCTGTGGCAGAACCTGCGCCTGTGGCAGAGCCCGCCCCTGTGGCAGAGCCCGCCCCTGTGGTTGAGCCCGCCCCTGTGGCAGAGCCCGCGCCCGTGGCAGAGCCCGCGCCCGTGGCAGAACCTGCCCCGGTTGTTGAGCCTGCACCCGTGGCAGAGCCCGCACCCGTGACGGCTCCCGTTCCCCCTCAGCCTGCCCCTGCCAAGAAGGAGAAGAAAAAGAAGATCTCCGCCGGCATGCAGGTGCTCACCGTATTTCTTGCCATTCTGGCCTTCCTTTTCGGTTTTGCTTCCTTTGCGGTGGCAGATCTGTCTGAGGCCATCAGCGAGGACGGTCTGGAGGAATTTTTCGAAAAGACCCAGCTTTCCACGCTGGATCTCTCCGCCTTTACCGGTAAGGAGGGGGATCTTGCCGAGGTCTTTGCCAAGGAGCTTGCCGCGGTGACGCAGGATAAGTACAAGCCCTCCCGCAAGGAGGTTGCCAAGTTCCTTGACCGCTCCACCTTCCCCGCCTTTATCACCGAGAAGGCAGGGGATCTGATCGAAGCCGTCACCGACGGTGAAAAGGCCGAGATCACCCAGGCGGACATTCTCAATCTGCTCAAGTCAAACGCCACGATCCTTCTGGAGGATACCGGTGTGAAGCTTTCCGATTCTTATTATGAAAAGCTGGCCAAGTGGTTCTACGAATCCGCCGGGCTGGAAAATCTCAACGCCGCCCAGCTGAGAAAGGCTCAGCCCTTGGTTTACTACGGCATTGCCATCGGTCTTTCCGAGGTCACTGCCATCGTTCTGGGCCTTTTGTCTTTGATTTTTGCTGCTTTGATCCTTCTGATCCATAAGAAGGCGCTCCTTTCCGGCATTGGCAAGCTCTCCGTGGTGTATCTGACCCTCGGCGGTCTTACCTCCCTTATGTGCTTTGTGGCCTTCCTTTTGGGACTTTTCCTCCACAACAACGTAATATTTGTTGTGCTTTCCGTGGTCCTGACGGAGGGTGCCGTAGCCGCTCTGGCCATCCTCGGCCTCGGTCTGGCACTTCTGATCACCTGGCTCGTCTGGCGTGCCATTCTCAAGGCGCAGGAGAAAAAAGCGGCTCTCGCCGTCTGACCCCCGCACCCCTGCCCAAGTACCTTCTCGGTGCTTGGGCTTTTCTTATGCGGAAACACATGAGTTGACAAAAGAAAAAAGATTTGCTATAATACCGATTGAAATCAAACGAAGGAGATGATCGTAAACCACATGGACGCGGACAGTAACAGTATTTCTTTAGAGCCTCCCAGTCAGAAAATAAATACCGTCGTTCACATAAGAAGGCATCGCCTGTCCTATTATTTGCGGGGATAGGGGATAGCTTTTTGTTTACGTGAACGTTTTTTTTATTTTTGAGAAGGAGCATATAATGAAACTCATATTTCCCTTAGTATTACAGGTCGTTCTTATTTTTTTAAACGCCGTCTTTGCCATGGCGGAGATCGCTGTCATCAGCGTGACGGATGCCAAGCTGCAAAAGCTTTCCGAGCAGGGCAATCGCAAGGCAAAAAGGCTTGCCCGCCTGAAGAGCCGCCCTGCAAAATTTCTTGCCACCATTCAGGTGGCCATTACCCTGGCGGGCTTTATGGGCTCCGCCTTTGCCGCCGATCATTTTGCCCCCTATGCCGTAAAGGGTCTGCAGACCTTCCTGCCCCTGTCCGAGGAGGCCCTGGAGGGTATTTCCGTAGTGCTCATCACTCTGTTGCTCTCCTATTTCTCTCTGATCTTCGGTGAGCTTGTCCCCAAGCGTGTGGCCATGAGAAAAAGCGAAAAGATCGCCCTCGGTCTTTCCGGTACGGTCTACGCCGTTTCCAAGTGCTTTGCCCCCATCGTGTGGCTGCTTACCGCCTCCACCAACGGCGTTCTGCGCCTGATGGGCATTGACCCCAATTCCGACGAGGAGGAGGTCAGCGAGGAGGATATCCGCATGATGGCCGAAATGGGTGCCGAGCAGGGCATGATCGAGGCGGATGAAAGAGAGCTCATCGAAAACATTTTTGCCTTTGACGATCTGAGCGTGGGCGAGCTTTCCACCCACCGCACGGACGTGACCCTTCTTTGGATGGAGGAAAGCGAGGAGGAATGGGAAAAGACCATTCGCGAAAGCCGCTTCTCCGTCTACCCCATTTGCGAAGGCAGTATCGATAACGTGGTGGGTGTGCTGGACAGCAAGGATTATTTCCGCCTGCCCGCCCGCGACCGAAAAACGGTGATGGAAAAGGCGGTGCGCACCCCCTATTTCGTACCCGAGGGGGCTCCTGCGGATATCACCTTCCGCAATATGAAGAAAAAGCGAGAAAGCTTTGCCATCGTGCTGGATGAATACGCCGGCTTCAAGGGAGTTATCACCATCAAGGATCTGATCGAGTGTATTGTGGGTGAGATCCTGCAGGGAGACGAGGCCTCTCAGGAGGAGGAGCTCCAGCAGGTGGATAGGTACACCTGGCGTGTCAACGGCAACGTTTCCCTTGCCGTCATGGGCAAGGCGCTGGATCTGGAATTTCCCGATGAATACGATACCTTCAGCGGTCTGGTGCTCAGTCTCTACGGCTCTATTCCCGACGACGGTGCCACCTTCACCGTGGAGTGGGAGGGCATCACCGTCTCCGTCAGCGACGTGAAGGAGCATCAGGTGTGCCGCGCCACCGTTACTCTGCCCGTGCCTGAAAAGGATGAGGATGAGGACGAAGAATAAAACGAAAAATTCCCCGAGGATTCCGGGAATTTTTTTGTTCCGAAAGAGAGGCTTGCCGCATAGGATATAGTATCTTTTAAGCAAAAGGAGAACAAAGATGGAACTTGACCGCAAGCTGCTCTCCCGCATCGGAGAGCTGGATAACGATACCCTGGCCGATACCATTGGGCGCATTGCCGCAGGCTTCGGCATCGACCCCGCTCTGGCAAGCGTGTATCTGGGAGATATGGACAAGATCAAGCGCAGTGTCACGGAGCTGACGCAGGAGGATTTCGACCGTATCACCGCCGCACTGGGAGAGGAGGAAACGGAAAAGCTCGTGGGGCGCATTCGCGCTGAGGTGCAATCCTGATGGATTCTCTGTCCGATAAGCTATCCTCCGTGCTTTCCGATCCGGAAAGCATGGCGAAGATCGCCTCTCTTGCCAAAAGCTTTGCCGCCTCCCAGAAAAATAAGGAGGAAAAGGCGGAATTTGAAGCAAAAAGAGAAAGCGCCCTGTCCGGTGTTCCCGCTCCACCCGGGGAGGAGAATCCCTTTCGGGATCTCCTACGGGTGCCTGCCATTCAAAAGGCGCTGCAAATGCTGGGAGACGGCAGTCGCGAGCGCATCGCCCTTCTTTCCGCCATGCGCCCCTTCGTGCGGGAGGAAAAGCGGGAGAAGCTGGATCATATCATCAGCACTATGAAAATGCTGGATATCATTTCCTCGGCACAAAAGCTCATTTGAAGGAGGACGCCATGTATCAAGGAATGCTCCGCCCCGTCTTCCGTCCCGACGGCGGTACCATGCACCACCAAAAGGAGCGGGAGGAACTGCTCTCCCGTCTGCGGGAAGGTGCCGAGGAAAAGGAGGAAAAAAGAAAAGAGAAGGAGCCGCACAGTCTTTCTGCTCTGCTGGAGCTGGTCTCTCCCGAGGATTCCGCGCTCATTGCTCTGATCGTTTTTCTTCTCTGCGACAATACCAATAACGACGTGGTGCTCCTTGGTATTCTGCTCTACATTCTCTTAACGTAAAAAAGACCGCTGAGGCGGTCTTTTTTGATCTTATTTTCCCTGATAGAAGCCCACCTTGCGATAGACCTTGGAAACAGTCTTGCGGGCAATGTAGGAGGCTTTTTCGGTGCCCTCGCGGAGAATACCGTCCAGATAGCCCTTGTCCTTGGTCAGACGGGCAAATTCCGCTTGCAGTCCGCTGAGCGCGTCGGCACAGACCTCGCCCACAGCCACCTTGAAATCGCCGTAGCCCTTGCCCTCAAATTCCCGCTCGGTCTCCTCGCTTGTCTTACCCGTCAGACAGGAGTAGATATTGACCAGATTGTAAATGCCGGGACGGGTGGGATCGGCGGCCACTCTGGCTTCGGAATCGGTGACGGCGCGCTTGAATTTGCGAATGATGTCGTCCTTCTTGTCCAGCATGAAAATGGAAGCGTTTACGTTGGGGTCGGATTTGGACATTTTTCTCTCGGGCTCTGCCAAAGACATGATGCGGGCGCTGGACTTGAGAATATACGCCTCGGGCACGGTAAAGGTGGGGGAGTAGGCACCGTTGAAGCGCTGTGCAATGTCACGGGCCAATTCGATGTGCTGCTTCTGGTCACTGCCCACGGGCACCAGATCTGCCTGATAGAGCAGAATATCGGCGGCCATGAGAACGGGATAGGTGAAGAGGCCTGCGTTGATATTGTCCGCGTGCTTCTGGCTTTTATCCTTAAACTGCGTCATGCGGCTCAGCTCGCCGAACATGGTGTTACAGCCCAAGACCCAGGAAAGCTGGGTGTGCTCCGGCACGTGGCTTTGCAAAAAGAAGGTGGCCTTTTGGGGGTCGATGCCGCTGGCAAGGTAGAGGGCCAGGGTGTCAAGACTTTTCTTTCTCAGCTCCGCGGGCTCCTGACGGACGGTAATGGCGTGCAGGTCTGCCACGCAGTAGATGCATTCAAATTCGTCCTGCAGATCGGCCCAGTTCTTCAGCGCACCCAGGTAGTTTCCCAGGGTGAGATTGCCGGAGGGCTGAACTGCGGAGAAAATTCTTTTTCTGGTTTCGGTTTGTTCCATTGTCGTTCCTTTCAAGGGGGTCTTGCCCCGATCCTCCTTATGATAGCACAGGGCGCGTTATTTTTCAAGCCCTGCGGAGGGGAATTTTTCCGTGAAGGCCGCCTGCAGCTCCTCTGCCAAGGCCTGCATGGCCTTCTCCTCCACCTTGACTGCCTTGCGGTCGTAGGTGAGAAGGCCGTTGGTCTCGTCCTCCACGTCGGAAAGCTGGGTCAGCACCGTACAGCAAAGGCCGCTCCGCCCGATCTCGGGCAGGATCTCCTCACGGTAAAGGGTCTCCAGCGCCCGGCGGAAGTCCTCCGCTTTTTCAAAGAAGCGGTAGCCGTAGGTGCGCTTGGGATTAAAGCTGTGCTCGGCAAGCTTTAAGGAATAGCCGCCGAATTCCGAGAGCACCGTGGGTCTGTCTGCACGATGGGGGAGACGAACGGGCTTGAAATACACGTGGTGGCTCTCTACGTCGCTTTCCTTCTCAAAGAACCAGCCGGAGGTGGTATCGTACAGACGGGAGGGGTCCTTCGCCTTCAGTCGGCGGTAAGCACCGTCCCCGTCAAACTGACCCCAGCCCTCGTTGAAGATGGTGTAGCAGACCACGCTCGGGTGGTGGAACAGAGCCTCCTGAATGCCCTCTGCCACGGCGAAAAAGGCCTCGCGAGTTGCCTTTTTCACCCGATGGCGCACCCCGCGCTTGAGGCCGAGGGTGGGCAGTACCGTATCCAGCAGGAAGGAATAGGGGCCTGCGTTGATCATGTCCTGAAGCACGGCAACGCCGTGCAGATCGCAGTAGTAATAAAAAAGCTCGGGCTCCAGCTTTATGTGCTTGCGGAGCATGTTGAAGCCCAGGGCGCGACAGCGCAAAACGTCCTCCTCAAAGCCGCGGGGGGAGGCGGGCAGAAAAATGCCGTCGGGGAAATATCCCTGATCCAGCAGACCGTGAAAGAAGGTGGGCCTTCCGTTGAGGCAAAGAACGCTCTGTCCGCCCACTTCCTTGGTTTCCATCGTGCGGAAGGCAAAATAGCTTTCCACCCGATCCTCTCCCGCCAGCACCGTAAATCGGTACAGGAAGGGATCCTCGGGGCACCAGAAGCGCGGCTCGGGCAGGGTCAGAGTAAAGGAATCTCCCTCGAAGCGGTATTCCAGCGCCTCGCCTGCCTTCTGCAAGATCAGCGTCTTTTGCGCCCCACCTCCTTGAAAACGAAAGGTCACGCGGTTCGCCTCGGTTTCGCAACGGATCCTTTCAATGTAGTTTTGGGGCACGGCCTCCATCCACACCGTCTGCCAGATGCCGCTGACGGGCGTGTACCACATGCCGCCTCGCTTTTTTCTTTGCTTGCCCCAGGGCAGGGAGGTGTCACCCTTGTTCCAGACCGTGACGGTGAGGATGTTTTCGCCCTCCTGCAGGAGATGGGTGATCTCAAAGCTTGCGGGCAGATAAGGCAGGGGGATCTCCCCCACGCGCTCCCCGTTCAGCAGAACGGTAGCGGGACCGTCCACCGCGCCGAAGTGTAGGAGTACCCGCTGTCCCTTGTAGGCGCGGGGCGGAGTGAATTTGCGCTCGTAGCAAAGCACGTCTCCCGAACGGGGCGCAAAGCTTGCGCCGCTCAGGCGGCTTTCCGGCGGAAAGGGTACGGTGCATTTTCCGCAAAAGACCTCCTTCGTGCCGCGGGAGACGGCCAGGCGCCACGCACCGTTCAAATTAAACCAGGCCGCTCTCTTGAGTGAGGGGCGGGGATATTCGTTCCAAGGAAGCTTGTTTCGTCTCAGGTCCTTTTCGTAAGGGGTTCGAAGCTCTGTCATTTCTCTGCTCCTTTTTTATTTTTCAGCAAAAACAGGAAGGGGATCAGCACCACCGCCGCCACTGCCGCGCCCAAAAACAGGGTGGCGTTGGGAATGAAGGAGCGGGTGCCGTCGGAATTGAGCACCGTTTCCGCGTTGGCAAGAAGCAGCTTTCCCACGTAAGGGCCGATGACACCGGGGATCAGCACCTGCGAGAAGATGCGAACGCCCTGGAAAAGACCCGCCTTGCCCCGAGGAGTGTGGGAGCGGATGTGGGCGCCGAACACTGCCATGCCCGCCAGATAACCGATCATCATGAGAAGGGAGCCGATGAAAACGGGGACCGTACCGCGGAAGAAAAAGAGCAGCATATAGCCCAGAACCAGGGAGGTAAGGGAGAGGGATGCGGAGAAGAAGAGACCTTTTTTATCGTAGACCCTGCCCCAGAAGAAGGTTACCGCCGCCGCCACCAGAATGGCGGGCGCCATAATGAAAACGTAGTCCTTCATGCCGAGGGATACCTCGTAATAAAGGATCAGATAAGGCATGAAGATCTGAATGGAGACGTTGAAGATCAAAAAGGCAAGCAGCGTCAGATACAGCGTCGGATTCTTTTTCACCGTAGAGGGGAAAAAGCCGTACAGAACGCTTTTGAAATACCCTTCGCGGGAAGGGGTGATCTGCGGCTCGCGAATGAGGAAAAGGCCCACCACGCCCACCAGCATCACGAAGGTGCCGATGATGAGAAAAATGGCGCGCCAGCTTTCCTCTCGGTCAAGGTCGAAGAACATGAAGGAGCCGAATACTACCAAAATGGCGATGAGCGGCATCATGGCGTTGATGCCCTCCGCTTTACCGCGGTTGCCCTCCTCGGTGGCGTCGGTAACGAAAGCGTTGAAGGCGGCATCGTTTGCCGTGGAGCCGAAGAAGGTCATGACGCAGTCCAGCACCACCGTCAGCGTCACGCCGATGGCGGCAATGCTCGTAGCTGCGGGAAACAGGGCGGAAAGGGTGCTCCGATTCAAAAACAGAAAGCCTATGATGGAAAGGCCCCAAAGCACGTACCCCAGCCAGATAAACAGCTTGCGCTTGCCTACCTTATCGGACAGGGCGCCCATAAAAACCGTGGTCACTGCCGCCGCCACTGCGGAAGCGGATACCATGGCGGAAATGGCGTCGGGGGTGGCATGAAACATTTTGTAGAGGAATACATTGAAGTACATATTTTCCACCACCCAGGCGATCTGTCCCACAAGGCTGAACAGAAAAAGGGTGACGGCAAAACGGCGGGATAGAGAGCTTTTCATCTTGCTTTACCTCAAAGAAGCGTTTTTTTTATTTTAGCACAAAAGCATCGCTTCGGCAAGGCTTTTTCCCCTTTGCGGTACTTTTTCGGAAAAGCCTGCAATTTGTCGCAAGCCCTTGCAATTTGTCGCAAGCTATGATAGAATAAAAAAACTACAGTGTCAAAAAAGGAGTTGGTTTTTTCGTGGAAGGCGATAGTAGTAATAAACGATGGACGAAGGAGGTATCCGTATGTACCTCAATTTGATCGTTTACGTTATTTCCCTTGTATTATCCGCTTATTTTGCCAGCGCGGAAACGGCTTTTACCGCCGTCAGCCGCGTCCGACTGCGTACGCTGGCAGAGAAGGATGATCGCAAGTCGAAAAAGGCAAAGCGCGCCCTTTGGGTGTGCGATCATTATGACAAGACCTTGACCACCATTCTCATCGGAAACAACATTTTCCACGCCACCTGTGCATCTGTGTCCGCCGTGCTTGTGTTACAAAGATTCGGCGATGCCGCCGTGGCCTTGGGTACCGTTGTCACCACCTTGATCGTGTATCTTTTTGCGGAAATGCTCCCCAAGAGCATTGCCAAGGTGAAAAATGAGGAGCTGGCCCTTTTTTATGCCACCGGCCTCGTTATTCTGGTGAAGATCCTTACCCCTGTTTCCGCCGTCTTTTCCGCCATTGCTACGGGTCTTTCCCGTCTGTTTCGCGTAGAGGAGCAGAAGACCGTAACGGAGGAGGAGCTGGTGAGCCTCATTGAAACCATCGAGGACGAGGGAGTTCTGGATCCCGAAAAGCAAGCCCTGGTCAATTCCGCTATGGAATTTCGCGATAAGCGCGCCATCGATGTGATGACGCCTCTTGCCGAGATCGAGTCCATTCCCAGCACCGTTTCCACCAAAAAGCTGGCGGAGCTGGTAAAGACCACGCCTTATTCCCGCCTTCCCGTTTACGAGGGACATAAGGAAAATATCGTAGGGATCCTGCCCGTGAATCAGTTTTTGAGTCACTTTGCATCGGGCAAGCCCGTTCCCATGAGAAAGCTTCTTATGAAGCCCTTTGTGTTTGATGCGCAGATCGAGATTGCCGAGCTGCTCCACCGTATGCGTCTCAATAAGCTTCACATGGTATTCCTCGTCGAGGGCCGCAAAAAAGTCGGCCTTGTGACCATGGAGGACCTTTTGGAGGAGCTTGTGGGCGAGATCCAGGACGAATCCGACGCGGGTGAAGTTCTGGAAATGGTCTGAGGAGGTGCGGCTATGGAATATATTTTGATCGTCTTGTGCCTCGTCGGCTCTGCCTTTTTCTCCGGAACCGAGATCGCCTATACCTCTCTGAGTAAGCTGAAGGTAAAGAAGGACGGAGAGAATCTTTCTCTCATTCAGAAGATCGTCAGCTTTATTTACAACCATTACGATTTTGCCCTTTCCACGGTGCTGGTGGGCAATAATCTGGTGAACATCGCCGCCACCTCCATCGCCACCGTTCTGGCGGTGAAGCTGGCGCAGAGCTCTTCCGCCCTCAGCGAGTCCACCGCCTCCACCATCGTGACCCTCGTCATGACCGCTATCATTCTCATCGTGGGTGAGATCACCCCGAAAATGATTGCCCGTCGTGCCAACGAGGCCTTTGCCAAGGTGGCTGCGTGGCCTCTCATCGTATTGATGATCCTCTTTTTCCCTGTGGTGTGGATCACCAGTATCATCGTGAAATTCTTTTCTCTGTTTATCAGAAGGAAGGATGACCGCGAGGTCACCATTACCGAGGAGGAGCTGGAAAACCTTCTTGACACTGCCGAGGACGAGGGTGTCATCGATGAAAAGGAGACCGAGCTTCTGCAGTCTGCCCTGGAATTCACCGACATGGATGCAGGCGATATCCTCACCCCCCGTATTGATGTGGTGGGCGTTGAGGTGAACGATTCCATCGAGAAGATCCTGTCCATCATCAACGAGACCCAGTTTTCCCGTTACCCCGTTTACGAGGGAACGGTGGATCACGTGGTTGGCATCCTTTACGCCAAGCATCTTCTTCGTGAGCTGGCCGACGAGCAGGAGGTCTCCCTAAGAGATCTGATGCTGGAGCCCGTTTTTATCCATAAGACCATGAAGCTCCACGATATTATGAGCGAATTTCGCCGTCACCGTACCCATATGGCCGCCGTGGCAGACGAATACGGCGGTATCATGGGCATCGTCACCATGGAGGACGTGCTGGAGGAGCTGGTGGGCGAAATCTGGGACGAGAACGACGACATCGTTAACGAATGGCAAAAGATCCGCGAGGATCGCTTTGAGTGCTCCGGTGACATGAACCTGAGCGATTTCTTCGACGAATTGGATATGGACGGCGAGGATGAGGAGCTGGATACGGATTGCGCCACCGTAGGCGGTTGGGCCACCGAGGTCATCGGTGCCATGCCCGAGCTGTTCGACAGCTTCGATTATAAGGATCTGACCATCCTTGTGAAGGAGCGGGACGATCATCACCGTATTATGCGCCTTCTGATCCTGCGTCATGAGCCCGTCGAGGAGAAAAAGAGCTCCTTTTTGGACGACTGATCCGGAATGAACCGAAAGAGAAAGCCCTCCGGCTTTCTCTTTTTTTAAAAAAAAGATGTTGACAAATCAACTTCTTTGTGTTAAGGTATGAGATGTTGATAAGTCAACAATTTGATTTGGAGTAATTTTATGAAAACGAAGATCATTGTAGATTCCACGGCTGATCTGATCCCTGCGGTAAAATGCCGCGTGGAGGTGGTGCCGCTGACCGTGTATTTCGGAGAAAAGGGGTATCTTGACGGGGTGGAGACGGATCATCATGAATTTTATACCATGCTGGAACGCTCCTCGGAGCTTCCTAAAACAGCGCAAGCCACACCCGAGGATTTTCGGCGCGTTCTGGACGGATTGACGGAGGGAGAGGGGGCTGTGATCATAACCCTGTCCCAAAAGCTGTCGGGCACCTATCAAAGCGCTCTGATGGCCGCGCAGGGCAGAGATGGGGTGTTTGTGGTAGATTGCGGCTCCACCGCGGTGGGCGGCGGCGCGCTGACGGAGTATGCCCTGCGCCTTTTGGACGAGGGGAAAGGGGCCGCGGAGATCGCTGAGCTGTTGGAAAGAAAAAAAGGGCACCTCTGCCTCATTGCTAAGGTAGACACACTGGAATATCTCAGACGGGGCGGTCGCCTGTCCCGCACCGCTGCCATTGCGGGAGGCATTCTGAACGTCAAGCCCGTTCTGACGCTCACCGACGGAGAGCTGACACCCATCGGTCGTGTCCGCGGCGACGCTCGTGCAGGGGCACTTGTAGCGGAGAAGATCGCCTCCTTCGGTGGTATCGACCCTACCATGCCTTATCTTGTAGGCTACGCGGGCCTTTCCGACGAGCCTGCTCTGCGCTTTATCAAAGAGCACGGAGATATCTTCCCCGACGGAAAGGCGGAGGTCACCTGCATCGGCAGTGTCATCGGCACCCACGCAGGCCCCGGCACCGTTGCCGTCGCTTTCTTTGTTCCGTAAAAGAAAAAAAGCCACCGATGGGTGGCTTTTGTTTACTTTGTTTTTTTATTCCTCGGCATATTCCGCAATGTAAGGGAGATTGCGGTACAGCTCCGCGCAGTCCAGACCGTAGCCGATGACGAACAGGTCGGGAATGGTGAACAAAGACAGATCTGCTTTGAAATCCACCAGCCTGCGGGAGGGCTTGTCCAGCAGGGTGACCACGGAAAGAGAAAGGGGATCGCGGGTCTTTAACAGGGTGATGATATCGTTCAAGGTGCGTCCCGTGTCAATGATGTCCTCCACGATGACCAGATGATAGCCTGTCACGTCCCGATCCAGATCCATGGTGATGTTTACCACGCCCGTGGAGCAGGTTCCCTCGTAATAGCTCTTGGCGCACATGAAGCCGATCTCGCAAGGTACGCTTACCGCGCGGCACAGATCTGCCATGAACACGAATGCCCCCTTCAAAATGCTCACCAGCAGAATGGGTCTGCCGTCGTAAAGGGAGTCGATCCATTTGCCCGCCTCGCGGATCCTTTCGGCGATCTCTTCCTCGGTAATGAGGATCTTTTTGATTCTGTTTTCGTAGTCTTCCTGATTGACGATGGCTTTCATGGAGCTCTCCTTCACTTCGTCTTTCCCCCAGTATATCATCTTTTTTTTCATCTTTCAACAGGAAACACGAAAAAAGCATCTCCGAAGAGATGCTTTTTTGCAAATCAGATGCCAACGGGCGCTTTTACGTGGATGACCTCGCGATAGAGAATCTCCTTCTCGCCCAGGATCGGAGCCAGATGAGAGAGCAGAGCCTTGGTAAAGGCCTCGGTGCCCTCAGGGGTGTAATAATGAACGGGATCGGAATGGGCCGCATCCGAAAGTCCTTGAGAGACGGTAAAAAGGTCGCACACCTCAAAGCCGTATTGCTTGACTACCGACAACGCTGCCTCGTTATAAGCGGCGATCTCCTCGTTATAGCGCTTGAAATCCTTATCCATTTTCTCCGATTGAACCGTGGTGGAGGTGGAAAAGATCACGCGGGCGTCGGGGCAGAGCTTTTTGATGCGGCGGCAGATGCGCTCGATCATGAAGGTATAATGCTCCACGGGGGTATGGGGCTCCTCCTCGAAGAGGCGCAGACAGTCCCAAAGCCCCGCATTCCAGCAGATGATATCCGCCTTGCCGTGGGCCAGAGTATTTAAATATTCGTGAAAATAGCGCAGAAGGTAGGAGGCAAAGCGGCAGTTTTCCTCGGGAAAAACTACCTCGGCCACGCCCTCCAGAGAAAGACGGACGGATTTGTCGTAGCCGATGCGAATGGAATCGCCCAGCAGCAGGATCTTTTTCATAATCAACCTCGTTTTCGGAAATAACGGAATAATTGTAGCACGTTTTTTTTCGTTTGACAAGAGAAAAAGCACCCATCAGGGTGCTTTTGTTTACTCCTTGGAAATGACCTTCTTCTGCCAGGAGCGCTTTCCGCACTTGGGACAGCGCATAAAGCGCGTACGGTTCACGTGCATGGCAAACAGCACACTGTGAAAGCTCGGCACGTGGCGGTGGCCGCACTTGGTGCACAGATAGTAGCCCGCCGTCTGCTCGATCTTGATCGCGTAGAACAAACCTACAAGGGACACGGCAAAGCCGAACACGATAAGGCCGATGCGCAGCCCCGCGTGCATCTCAAAAAAGGATGCCGCAAAGGTAAAGCCCAAAAGCACGATCACGGAAAGAATGCCGATAAGGATCTCCAGTGCAAGGAGCCTTCTGTCTGCCTCCTCCTTTTGCTTTGCCATCTCCAGCAATAATTCTTCCGTTTTTTCGTTGTATTTTTCCAATTCCATAACCTCCCCGTAAAATAAATCGTTGATACTGATGCGAAAGATCCTGCACAGCTCGGGCATCACGGCACAGTCGGGCATGGCCCTGCCTGTTTCCCATTTGGATACGGCCCGATCCGTGATATTCAGATGCTCGGCCAGCTCTGCCTGGGTCAGCCCCTGCTTTTTTCTGCAGGCGGCAATGAAGGCGCCGATCTTTTTTTGATCCATCATGAATCCTCCTTTCGCTTTTATTGTATCCGCGGAGATGAAAAACACCACGAACCGTTGGTTGAGTCGGGGAAAAAACGAAGACCAAGCCTTTCGACTTGGTCTTTTTCTGGCTGCCGAACTAGGATTTGAACCCAGACAAACAGAGTCAGAGTCTGTCGTGCTAACCGTTACACTATTCGGCAATATTCAATTCAGCGCGGATTATCTTAACACATTTTATAGGGTTTGTCAATAGAAAACTGAGGAAAATTTTTGAAAGTTTTTTTAAAAAAAGCAAAGAAGTTTTTCGTTTTGTGTTGAAATGAACAGTCTTTTGTGATATGATAAAGAAAACTTCTGAAAGGATTCACATATAATGAAAAAATTTTTAAATGAATTTAAAGCATTCGTCCTTCGCGGCAACATTCTGGACATGGCCATCGGCATCATCATCGGTGCCGCCTTCACGGGTCTTGTCAAGTCCCTGACCGGCTATTTCATCCAGCCTCTGCTCACTGCCATCCTCACCTGGGAGTGGGATATTATCAATTTCACCTCCTTCGGTGCCGCCGTGGCAGGCTTCTTGACCGAGGTCATCAACTTTGTTCTTACCGCCTTCGTTCTCTTCCTTCTCATGAAGGGTGTACAAGCAATCATGAGCCTCGGTAAGAAGAAGGAGGAGCCCAAGGCTCCTACCACCAAGACCTGCCCCTTCTGCAAGTCCGAAATCGCGTTGGATGCGGTCCGCTGCCCCCATTGCACCTCTCAGATCGAAGAATAATAGCATGCCGCAATCACCTCAGGGGGATTGCGGCTTTTTTTACCCCGAAAGGAGAACAGCATGACACAACAAGAATTTTCTCGCAGATTAGATGAGTTTTTGGATGCTTACAACGCGGAGCACGGCACCACGGGCTATTTTCGCGTAACGAAAAAGGGTGAGCTCTATTACGAAAAAAAGCTTGGCTTTGCCAATAAGGAGGAAAGGGTCCCCTTTACCCCCGAGAGCCGTTTTAATTTTTATTCCATCTCCAAGGCCTTTTGCTCTCTTGGATTGCTTCGCCTGTGGGAGGACGGAAGGCTGGATTTCGACGTTCATCCCAAGGTTTACGTTCCCGAGGCGGAAAAGCTGCACCCTGCGCTGACCCTTCGAAACATGCTTCTGCACGTCAGCGGTATGCCCGATTTCAATCAGACCCCCGGTGTGGAAAAGTACGGCCCCGGTACGCCCGACCGCCTGCGTGCGGTGGTATCTCACCTTCACGAGTTTCCCCATTTCTTTGAGCCTGAAACGGGTATGCGCTATACCAATCCTCCCTTTGCCATAGGCACCATGGTGATTGAAAACCTGACGGGAATGGCCTATGAGGACTATATGCAAAAGGAGGTCTTCGAGCCCTTGGGCTCCGAAACTCTCACCGTTCATATGCCCGGTAAGGAGATCCCCTACCGCGTCATGGGCTACGAGCTTGCCAAGGATGGCACCGTCTATCCCGTCTTGCCGAACTGCGAATGGATGCGCGGCGCAGGCGACGTTTTGGGTACTGCAGACGATGTGTATCTTCTCCATCGCGTGGTGACCGAAGGGCTGCTCTTCCGTAAAAAGGAGACCCTCGATCAGCTCTTCTCTCGCCTGCCTGCCGGTGATTTCTCCTTCGGCTGCCGCCGCGTTCCGTGGCACGGCAAGGACCGTATTTTGCACAACGGCGGCTCTACGGGCTTCCGTACCTATCATCAGCACCTGCCCCAGGATGACGATCTTGATATTATCATCCTGTCCAACAGCGGTTGGGGCGATGCCCGCCGACAGATCAGCGAGGAGATCTTCCGTCTTTACTTTGGTACGGAGACCGAGGCGGAAAAGATCGAACTGGATAAAGGCTATATAAAATAAGGAGACCCGATATGCGTCCCGAATGGAACCGACACCTATCCCTTGATATTTTGCACGAGAACTGCCTTGAGCCCGCAGCCTATCTCATTCCTTACCACAGTGCCGCGGCCGCCCTTTCGGAAAGGGAGGAGAGCCGTCGCTTTCAGCTCCTTTCCGGCACGTGGGATTTTCGCTTTTACCCCGCCCTTTACGAGGTAGAGGATTTTGTGACTAAGCCCGATGCCCGCACCGATTGGGATGAGATCCCCGTCCCCCTTTGCTGGCAGGTGCTCCTGGACAGAGGGTACGATCGTCCCTTCTACGGCGATAGCAAATTCCCCATGCCCGTGGATCCTCCCCACGTTCCCGCGGAAAATCCCTGCGGCCTTTACCGCCGCTTCTTTACGGTGGAAAAGGAGGCCTTGGAGGGCGAGGTGCAGCTGCGCTTCGACGGTGTGGATTCCTGCTTCTATTTGTATCTGAACGGAGAATACGTGGGCTACAGTCAGGTGAGCCACTCCTCCTCCGTTTTTAACGTGACGCCCTTCCTTCACGAGGGCGAAAACGAGATCCGCGTGCTGGTGCTGAAATGGTGCGACGGTATTTATCTGGAGGATCAGGACAAGATCCGTCTTTCCGGTATTTTCCGTGACGTATATCTTTTGTACCGCGAAAAGGTCCATCTTGCCGATCTTTACGTGCGCCCCTCCGTCAGCGAGGATCTGTCTCGGGCAGAGCTGACTGCGGAGCTGACCCTCACTTCTCCCCAAAGGGTGCTCTGGTCCCTTTTCGACCCCGAGGGAGCCCTCGTGGCGCAGGGAGAGACCGAGGGAAAGGCCACGGAGGAGAGCTTCTCGCTCACGCTGACATCTCCCGCTTTGTGGTGTGACGAGATCCCTCGTCTTTACCGCCTTGCTCTGCAGGTAGGAGAGGAGTATTTCTCTCAGGACGTGGGCTTCCGCCGCCTCGAGATCAAGAACAACTGCGTTCTTATCAACGGAAAAAAGGTCAAGGGCAAGGGTGCCAACCGCCACGACAGCGACCCCAATACGGGCTACGCCGTGGACGTGGAGCATATGCTACGCGACCTTTATATCCTAAAGCAAAACAATATGAATATGGTTCGCGCTTCTCACTATCCCAACGATCCCCGTTTTCTGACCCTGTGCGATCGCCTCGGCTTTTACGTGTGCAACGAGGCGGATCTTGAGACCCACGGTCTCGATTTCATCGAGGGGATGGGAAGGACTTATCTCACCGACGACCCCGCCTGGACGGAGGCTTATCTGGACCGCGCTCGTCGCATGATGGAGCAGGATAAAAACCACCCCTGCGTTATCTTCTGGTCGGTGGGTAACGAATGCGGTATCGGCCAAAATCTGGTGAAGGAAACGGAGTATTTCCACGAAAGAATGCCCGGCTGCATCGTTCACAGCGAGCGCTTCAATTTCATTCAGCACCGTCTCTACATCGAGGATCCCAAGGTGAAGGGCTTGGAAAAGTACGTACAAGAGCCCTATATGGATATTGACAGCCGCATGTACGCCACGCCCGACGATTGCCGCCGCTATATGGCCGATCCCGATCGGGCACGCCCCTTCTTCCTTTGCGAATATTGCCATTCCATGGGCAATTCCCCCGGAGACCTAAAGGAGTACTGGGATATCATCTACGCCCACGACGCCTTCTTCGGCGGCTGTATTTGGGAGCTGACCGATCACGGTGTCAATGCAGGCACCCCCGAGGAGCCCAAGTATCTGTACGGCGGCGATTTCGGCGACGAGCCCAACCGCAGTAATTTCTGTGCGGACGGTCTCGTGTGGCCCGACAGACGGCTTCATTCCGGAATGCTGGAATACCGCCAGATCCTGTCTCCCGCCGAGCCCCTTTCCTTCCATGAAAAAACGGGCTCTCTCACCTTGAAAAACCGCCGCTATTTTACCGATCTTTCCGATCTTGCCCTTCTTTGGAGCGTAGAGGAGGAGGGAAAGGTGATCGCCTCCGGCAGGATCGCCTCTCTTGCCGTTGCACCTCAGAGCGTGGGTGAAATTTCCCTGCCCATTCCTGCACCGGAGAAGGATCTCTTTACGGCGCTGAACCTTGATTTCGTCACCAACAGTGATACCCCTTGGGCTGAGGCGGGCCACGTGGTTTCCACCGCGCAGTTTGTTTTGCAGGAGGAGGCCGTTCCCGTAGCGCTCGACCCCGTAGGTAAGGTGAAGGTGACGGAGGAAGAGAGATTCGTTACCGTCGTCGACGGTAAAACGAGCTATCGCTTCGATAAAAATCGCGGCTTGCTCGTCTCCCTTGCCGATGAGGGTGGTGAGTATCTTGCCGATCCCTTGGATTTTACCGTGTATCGCGCACCTACCGATAACGATCTTTACGTGCGGGAGCTTTGGGCGGAGCTGGGACTCCATCGCGCCACCACCGATTGTCGCGGCTTTGATTGGCAGGCGGAGGAGGAAAAGGCTACTCTTACCGCGCACCTTGTTTACGGTGCCGTGGCCGCCTCTGTTCTGGGAGACGTATACGTTACCTATACCGTCACCGCAGGACAGGGCATCACCGTGGGGCTTCGCTTCGTTTTACGCCGCAAGATCGAGCTGTCCGCGCCCCGCACCGGCTTCACTCTGCCCCGCGTGGGTATGCAGTGCTCCGTGACAAAGGGTCTTGAGCGCCTTTGCTTCTTCGGACTCGGCCCCATGGCCGCCTATCAGGATAAGCGACTCGCCGCCCGCATGGGACTTTACGAGACGAGCGTGACCGAGCATTTGGAACGCTATATCAAGCCGCAGGAGAATATGGCCCACGCCGAGACCCGCTTCTTCACTCTGGAGGACGGAAAGGGACGGGGTCTGCGCTTTGAGGGAACAAAGGAATTTCCTCGCTTCAGCTTTAATGCCGCCCATTTCTCCCCCAAGGATCTGGCCGAGACCCGCCATGATTTCGATCTTGTGCCCCGGGAGGAAACGGTGGTCAATATCGACCTTGCCCAGTGCGGCATCGGCTCCAATTCCTGCGGCCCCACTCTGCCCGCACCCTTCGTGCTGAACGATATGGAATACCGCTTCCGCTTCCGCATCAAATCCCTTTGAGCATAAAAAAAGATCCCGAATTTCGGGATCTTTTTTTGCGTTCTCTTTTACTTCTGAAGCTTGGCGAGGAGCATTCTGGAGCAATCCAGCTGATTGGGAATGTTGCCGTTCTCATCGCGCACGCGCCAGATGTCGGGGGTGATCTCGTCTGCCACGTAGATCTTGCCGTTTTCGTCGTAGCCCACCTCGATCTTAAAGTCGATGAGGGTGAGACCCAGGCTTGCCAATTCCTTCTTCAGCACCTCGCCCACCTTCACGGTGATGTCCAGTGCCTCCTGATACTGGCCTTCCTTCAGGATGCCCTTCATCAGACAAATGCGCTCGCTGATGAGGGGATCGCCCTGTTCGTCGCTCTTGAGGGTGACCTCGGTGTAGGGGGGATCGAATACCAGGCCCTCCTCCAGCTCGAATCTGCGGCACATACTGCCTGCGGTGAAGTAGCGGAGTACAAACTCAAGACGGGGCACGGTCAGATTTCTCACCTTCATCAGACCCTTTTCCACGTCGCCGCCAAGATAATGGGTGGGAATGCCGTTCTTCTCCATCAGCTCGAAGAAATAGTTGGAAATGGCAAGACCGATCTTACCCTTTCCTTCAACGCTGCCGCCTACGGTGTTGCTGCCGGGATCGAAAACGCCGTTTTCGCCGGTCATGGAATCCTTGAAAAACAGGTGAACGATGCCGGTCTCTTCATCCAAAAGGACGTTTTTGGTTTTGCCTTCATACAGTTGTTTCATGGTTTTGTACTCCTTTGGTTTTAAAAATTAAACCTGTTGACGAAATATTATACCACACTACTTTTTTCTTGGCAATATTCTGCAAAACTTTTAATAAAAAAAGTTAAAAAAATTCAAAAATCACCGTGCACAGTTCGGCAAAAGCCGAGAAAAACTTTCCTTGCTGTTATGCAGCCCGTTCGGGGTGCGCTCTGCGGATTACGGTCGAAGGCCGCTCATTCCTTGGCGCTTTTTTGATGCACGTCCTTATTTAAGGCAAAGACCTCGGGATGAGTATCAAGAAAATCAATGATCTCCTTGAGGGTAAAGGTGTTGCCTTCCGTATAAAGCGCGTTATAGACGGAACGGATCAGTTCCAGATCCTCGGCGGTATCCAACGTGATGCGGTAGCGCTTTCCGTCCTTCCACTGAACGTGCGTCATTTGGGAATCCTGCTTCCAATACATATAGGGAGTGACGTGCTCGTGCTCATATTTTTCGATGGCCTTTTCCGCTGCTTCCATCAAAAGCTCGGCCGTAAAAAGCTCTACGTCCGTGCCGTTGATATAGTGATCCTGCTCGTAGCGACCGTAACGGGCGTTTTTGGATAGGAAGGCCTCGATCATCTCGTCGGTCTCCCGTGGCGCAATGAGAGGACAGTCGCTGGTTAAGCGAGCGTAATATTCCGAGGGGAAGGCCTTTGCTGCGCCCACAAAACGCATGAGAACGTCATCGTCGGAGCCGCGGAAGCAATCAACGCCCCATTCGCGGCAAAGCTCCTCCAGAATATCATCGCACTCCATGGTTGAGGTGGCGAGGACGATCCTGCTGATGCGCTTGCTTTGACGCACCCGTTCGATCATGCGGTAAAGAGCGGGCTTTCCGCAAAGATCCTTTAAGATTTTTCCCGGCAGGCGGGAGGACGACATGTGTGCCTGTATGATGGCAACGACCGTTTTCTCTTTCATGAAAGCTATCCTTTCTTTGTCTCTTCGATTATTTTGCAACGCTCTCATTATAACGGAGAAAAAAGGAAAATAATATAATAAAATTTCGGGATATTATATCAATTTTTCATTATTCGTTGAACACGGAAAACGGCGCTTTTTCGGGAAGGAGAACGGATCCTGACGAGGGTACAGCCCGTTTTCCCTCGGGCTCCCTTCCGCTTGATACAAAAAAAGATCACCGCTCCGAAAAGCGGTGATCTTGTGTTTCGGGTCTGATCGGTAATTAATAGCCGACCTTTTCCCAGCACTCGAAGGGAGCAGCCAGCTCTTCGCTGATGTAGACCTGAGTCTTCTTGGTCTGTAGCATGGTGCTGGGCAGGTAAGGAGTGATGGGACCGTGGGTGCAGAGACGGGAGGTCATTCTCTGCCAGGAGGAGAAGGTTCCGCAGGTTGCCAGAGCGTGAACCTCAATGCGCTCCTTGGCACGCATAACGTCCAGAGGACCGATGGTAGCTGCCTTGGGGGGAACGTTGGCAATGTCACCGGACTGGCCGAAGGTACCGTTCAGAGAGTTCTGCATTATGGTCATGTGATGGAGGGTAACGATCTGATCGGGCTGGTTGAGCCACTCTTCGATATCGCCGCTGCCGATGAATTCGGGAATGGGATCTACGAATGCCATGTGGCCTGCCCATCCGGGAGAGGTGGAAGCGATGTCGGCACCGGTGCCCTCGGTGATGTCGTCGATGATCTTGGAGTAATCAGCGATGTTGGCGTTGGTGGGGAAGTGAACGTTCTCCATGGGCATACGGAGCTTCTCATCGATCTGGTAGTACAGATACTTGATCATGGAGTGAGCAAAGCCTGCCTCGTAGGTGATGGGAGCGATGTTACCGTTGTGATCGGCCCACTCGTCCTCAGCTACCAGGTGAACCTTGGAGCAGTCGACCTGGAAGTAGTTGATCAGCTGTGCCAGAGGGATGTAGGTGTCGGGCTCGGGGTTGCCCAGGATCATGGTGAAGCTCTTGCCTGCTTCGCTGGCTGCCTTCAGACGGGTGAAGAGGGTGGAGATCAGCACGGGATGGGGGTTCATCATTACCTTAACGGTAAATTCGGGGTGCC
>JAFQMA010000041.1 GCA_017414535.1 Clostridia bacterium
AATATTTTTTATACAGTTCTAATTTATATAGACAGTTATCTTCCATATTTGCAAGAAAATGCAGAATATCTATATCTTGAATATGAACGGTTTCTTGTTTGTTATTGGTTTCTTCCCACCAATTCTTACTTATTAGAACATATTTAATTCCTCTAACATTTTGTAAATTTAAGAGTAAGTTTCTAAGCTCTTCCAATTCTTTTTTGTTAGTATGTTTTTGTCCTATAGCAGTATCACAATCACAATGGTTAAGTGTAATTCTATAACTATCGTCGCAGTTTGCAACGCATTTATTTACAGAATTAACATTGCCAGAATTAAAATGATATTCAGCATCTTTTGTTATTTTTTCATAATCATCTTCATTGATTCCGTCGTTGATTGCTCCATAAAGGAAATAACACATAAAAAACACCTCCTTGTTTTTATTATATAAAAAATTTAAGTGATTTTCAAGTGATATTCCGACTGTCGTCGGAGTGATATTATTGCCTTCCGGCAATAGTGTTATTGAAACCATATGGTTTCAGTGATATTTTATCCGCCTTTAAACTTGCGAAGCAAATATCACTCGGCGAAACCGAATATAACTGCAAAGCAATACTACTCGCCGCAAGGCGAATAAAACTGGCGTTGTACCCTTACGGGTACAACGCCTAATTCGGTCTTTCTTTTTTGCTTGAATTTAGAATTTCAGGGTCTTGCCCGTTTTGCCGCTTTCGTAGATGGCACAGACCAGCTTCTGGATCTTCAGTGCTTCCTTGCCGCTGATGAAGGGCTCACGGTCCTCCTCCACGGCCTTGTAGTAATCCTCGATCTGACGGATGTGGCGGAAGCCCCAATAGTCCTTACCGCCCTCGTAATAGATGCCGTCGGACTGCTGAGAGGTGGAAAGCACAGTGCCGTCGTTAAACTCGATGCGAGCATCGTCATAGCTCATGACAGCCTTGCCCTTTTCGCAGTAGAGACGGATCTCGATGGGATCGTCACAGCCGTAGTTGTTCATGGCCCAGAAGGACAGGGTGGCGCCGTTCTTATAGCGGATATAGCCCTCGCCCGTATCGTCCACCTCCATAATGGTATGGGCACGGTTGGCAAGATGCGCCTGAACCTCCTCGATCTCATCGCCGATAAACCAGTTGGCAAGGTCCAGAGAGTGGATGGCCTGATCGATGATCACGCCGCCGCCCTCCTTATCCCAGGTGCCCTTCCAATCGGACAGGGAATAATAGGAGTCGGGCTTGCACCAGGTAAGGGTGCAACGGGCGGAAATGACCTTGCCCAGCTTACCGCTGTCAAGGGCATCCTTGATCATGCGGGAGGTGTCGTTGTAGCGGCACTGGAAAATGATGCCGTATTTCAGACCCTTTTCCTCCGCGATCCTGACGTTCTCCAGCGCATCCTTCATTTCAATGGCCATGGGCTTTTCGCAGATGACGTTGACACCGTGCTCCAGCGCGAACTTTGAAATGATGGGATGCAAATAGTGAGGCACGCACACGTGGACCACGTCGATCTTTTCGGGATCGATAAGCTCCTTATAATCGTAATAGGCCTTCACGTTGTATTTCTTTGCCGCGGCATCGGCACGATCCTTTTTAATGTCACAAACACCCACGAGCTGTGCGTTTTCCAAATGGTCACAGCTGGTAGCGTGCATGGTGAAGATATTGCCGCAGCCTACGATACCGACCTTAAGCATGGAAGGAAAGCTCCTTTCCGAGGAGGAATTTCAGGCTGGCAACGGCATCGGTGAGAGAAGCCTGCTCAATGGGAGCACCTGCCTTGGCCTGAGAGGTAAAGTAGTAAAGCTCATTAAAGTAGCCGCCCAGATCGGAGATGTTGCCGGCGGTACCGCCTGCCAGAGCAAGCTCCTTCTTTTCGATCTTGATCTCCTCTGCACCCTCAGCGGTGTAGCAGATGAATTTGCCTGCGTCGTTCTCCACCACAGCCTTCTCAAAGACCACGCGGAAGGTGGCCTGGAAGGGATGGCTGGCGGGCAGATTCCAGGTGCCCTCCACGCCTACCACGAAATCCCCGTACTGCAGAATGGTGTTTACGTAGGAATTTTCCTCCCCCACAAGGTTCTTCACGGAGAAGAGCTTGGCGGGCTCGCCGAACACGGACAGCACGTAGTCAATGTCGTGAATGTGCAGATCCTGACCGGCACCACCGGAAAGGGCGGTGTTGTGGAGCCAGTTCTCCCATCCCCAATCGGGGCTGGGGGACAGACGGCGGAAGTTGGCGTTGACCACCTTGCCGTACTTACCGGAGGCGATAATGTCGCGCAGGGCCACGTATTCATCCCAGAAACGGATGACCTGACCGACCTGCACGCGGCAACCGGTCTTTTCGGCCTTGGCGATGAGCTCGTCGCCCTCTTCCATGGTGAGGGTCACGGGCTTTTCCACGAAGAGATACTTTACCTTGTCCATGGCGGCAAGGGCGTATTTGGCGTGCAGATACGTGGGCAGACAGATGTCGATCACGTCAACGTCAGCCTGTTCGATCAGCTCCATGCCGTCACCGTACAGCGTAGCATTGGTGCCCTGAGCCAGTTCCTGAGCCTTTTCGGGACGGAGGTCTGCCAAGGCCACAAGCTCCACTCCCTCAATATTCTTATAGCAGTTGGCATGCATGGTGCCCATGAAGCCACAGCCGATGAGTCCTACCTTCAACATGATTTATTTCCTCCCTAAAATGCTGTCCATGGCGTTGGACGTATTGTAAATGATGGTTTCGGTGTAGTGTGCGTAATTGGGGATCATTTCAGCGCTGACCCAGCCCTCGTAGCCGATTTTCGCAAGCTCTGCGGTAACGGCGGGCCAGTTCACGTCGCCTGCCAGCAGATCCACAAAGCCGTGGAGGCCGCCTGCCTGCACTCTGTAATCCTTGAAGTGCACCTTCTTGATGCGCTTTCCGAGGGCGCGGATCCACTGCTCGGGATAACCGTTGGCCAGGGTATTGCCGATATCCAGGTAGCTACCTACGTAGGGAGAATCTACCTTATCGATAAAGTCGCGCATTTCCAAGGGAGAAAGGAGGAACTTATTCCAAACGTTCTCCAGAGCGATCTCCACCTTGGCAGCCTCAGCCTCGCCCTTCACGGCAAGGATGGACTCAAGGCTTCTTTCATAGGTCTCGCAGTAATCCTCTACTCTGCCGGGAGCGGCAAACTCGGCATTGACGCTGCCGGGGATCACAAGAATGCTCTCACAGCCGAGAATGGCCGCCGTCTCGATCTGCTTCTTCACAACGTCGCGTGCCTTTTGGCACTCAGCCTTGTCGGCACTGTTAAGCCAGTAATTCCAATACAAGCCGCTGGAAAGGCTGTACAGCTCAATGCCCTCGGCCTCAGCCTGCTTTTTCACCTCCAAGAGCTCTGCCTTGGTGGAATCCAAACGGATCTCGCCTGCGCCCTCGTCCAGCGCAACCTCCACACCCTCAAAGCCTGCCTTCTTGGCAAGGGCAAAGGTCTCCTTCAGGCTCTGTGCGGGAAAGGACCAGATATTAATACCTTTTTTCATAAGAACCCCCTTGAATAATTTATTTTTCATGGTATAATCATGATAAAGGAAAAAGTGCACTTTTGAACAGACATTTTTGTCTTTATTCTGTATATTTTTGTGCACGGAGACCAAAGGAAGGGAGGAAGCCATGAGCGATTCATATATTCCTACAAGACCCGTGACGGTGGTGAACGTATCCCGCATCGTCACCTGCCATTATCACGAATTCGGTGCGGGCTTCGTCTTTGAGGGCGAGCGGCACAATTTCTGGGAAATGGTCTACGTGGACAAGGGCAGCGTGCTCATTGGCCGCGAGGATGAGGAAACAGTGCTGTCCCAAGGGGAATTGACCTTTCATCCCCCCAATGAATTTCACGCCGTCAAGAGCCATTCCTCCTCCCCCAACTTCTTCGTCATCTCCTTTGAATGCTCCTCCCCGGCCATGCGCTATTTTGAAAATTTCCGCCGCAGGCTGGATAAGACCCTGAAGAGCCATCTTGCCCCACTCATGAGTGAGGCGGAAAAGAATTACCGCATCAAGGGAAACGATCCCAAAAAGAACCGTCTGGAGCGTAGAGAGAGCCGTCCCTTCGGGGGCGAGCAGCTGGTGAAGATCGGGCTGGAGCAATTTCTCATCTATCTGCTTCGCGCCGAAACGGATAAGGAGGACATCACCCTTTTACCCGAAAAGGCAGGAGAGAAAAATCCGCTGATCGCGGCGGTGTTGGCCTTCATGGGGGACCGGGTGGAGGACAACCTTCGCATTTCCGACCTGTGCTACGAATTCGGCTGCAGCCGAAGCTTTCTGACCCGCCTGTTTCAGCAGGATACGGGCGAGAGCCCCGCGGCGCATTTTACAAAGCTGAAGATCGACCGAGCCAAGGAGCTGATCCGCGAAACGGAGCTGAATTTTTCTCAGATCTCCCAGCGGCTCTCCTTTGAAAATCCCCAGTATTTTTCCCGCGTGTTTCGGCGGCTGACCGGTATGACCCCAACGGAATTTAAAAACCGTGCCATGATATAAAAAAGGAGTTTGCAATGGATCCCAATTACGAAAAGAAAATGCATTCGGGCGAGCTTTATATGCCCTACAGTGACGAGGCCATGCGGGTGCAGAACGCCTGTCAGGAAAAGCTGTACGATTACAACGCCACCCGCCCCTCGGAGCACGAGAAGCGCCGGCAGCTCTTGAAGGAAATGTTTGCCGAGATCGGCGAGGGCTGCTATTTCGAGCCTCCCCTTCACATCAGCTGGGGCGGCAGACAGTGCCACTTCGGCAAAAACGTTTACGCCAATTTCAACCTGACCCTGGTGGACGATACCCACATTTACGTGGGGGATAACACCATGTTCGCCCCCAACGTGGTGGTAGCCAGCGCGGGCCATCCCACCAACCCTGCTCTGCGCAATCAAAGGCTGCAGTTCAACGCCACCGTGCGCATCGGCAAAAACTGCTGGATCGGTGCAGGCGCGGTCATCGTGCCGGGCGTCACCATCGGAGACGACGTGGTCATCGGCGCGGGAAGCGTGGTCACCCGCGACATCCCCTCGGGCGTGGTGGCCGTGGGCAATCCCTGCCGCGTCATCCGCAAGGCAGGCGGCCGCGACCGCGAATATTACTTTAAGGACCGCCCCGTACCTGCCGAGCTTCTCCGCGAGGCCGAAGACGAATTTGACAGATAAGAATCTATAGATCTCAGGAGGTCGCCATGACTCAGCCCTATTCCCGGGCCCTTCTCCGCCTCAAGGCATAAAAACTCTTGCGACTTCCATCGCTCGATGTATAGCCCCACAGGCTGCTATCAAAGAATCTAAGTAATTAGATTTATAAAGCAAATTTTCCCTCTACTGATTATTCGGCAGAGGGATTTTTGTCTATTCTATTGAAATTCCCTTGTGAATAGCTATAATGGAATTAAGAGGTGGTTTTATGAAATTTAATGATTATTGGAAATTACCGAAAGATGTTAAGAAATATTTTTCACCCAAACAAGAAAAAGTCCTAAAAGAAAAATATGGTGCTTTTTATACCATTCACACAATTCTTTCTATCATAATTTTGCTTGTTCCTTTTGTTATTTTTTTGATTATTGCACCAAGTAACGCATCTGAACCGACAACACAAATTAGTAATATATGCGGAGCGGTGGGCGGTATATTGGGGCTGATTGGTTCTTTCTCTATTGGTATAAGTTTAGTAAACATTTTTATGGCATTGATAAAGCAATATTTAGGACATTGGGTCACCTTAATTGCGTTCATCGGTGGCTTGGCGTTAGACGCTATAGGTTTATTTGTTTTTACATTTGTTAAATAATTCCCTCTTTTGCGGATAGCAGGGCAGGCTGCTATCAAAGGCTAAGATTACACAAACAAAAAGGAAGCGACCTTGTCGCTTCCTTTTTGTTTTTACAGTAAAACGTCCTTGTTGGTACCGTAATAAATATCGTCGTGGCCTGCAATGAGCTTGAAAAACTCCTCCATGCGACACCAGTTCTCGGATTCGTAATCCATTTCGTAGCAATGACCCCATACGTAGAAGATCTTGGGCTCCTCGGTCTCCAGCTCGATGAACTTGCGTCCCAGATCCATCATTTCATCAAAGCGGATCATGTGCATGGTACCGTTGAGACGCATCAGATTTTGGGGTACGTCAAAGCTGCTGGTCAAGGGAGTCTGACGGGCGTATTTGATGCCGGTGCGCTCGCGGAGCACCTTCTCTACCCTGTCATCCACACTGCCGAAGGGATA
Source organism: Clostridia bacterium (assembly GCA_017414535.1). Lineage (GTDB taxonomy): Bacteria > Bacillota > Clostridia > Oscillospirales > SIG627 > RGIG5579. The sequence continues at coordinate 6,261 of JAFQMA010000041.1, forward strand.
GGCAAGGCCTACCACCTCGTAGCCCACCAGCTCGCTGAGGGCAAGACGGTCACCCTCTACCTCGGCCACGATCTCATCGGCATCCTGCCAGGCAAGGTGGGGGTGATGGACGCCGTGAGCGGCCACCTCGTGCCCCTCATAGGTGCACTTCACGCGGTCGGCGTGAACGTAATAATGGCAAAGGCGCTTGTTGAAAAGCCACAGCACGTCGGACTTGCCGAAGAGGCCGGAGCTGAGATTGAAGGTGGCCTTAAGACCGTACTTATTCAAAAGCTCGATCATGCGGTAATCCTGAACGATACCGTCGTCAAAGCTGAAGGTGACGGCTTTCATTTTGCCGGAATTTTTAAAATCCATAGGTGTTCTCCTTCCAAGATGTGTAAATTCAGTATAGTGCGAGAATACCGAAAAGTCAACCGTTTTCTTTGGGCAGGATCACGGTAAAGACGCTTCCCTCTCCCTTTTTACTGCGCACGGAAATATTTCCGCCGCACAGCTCCGTCACGCGCTTTGCAATACAGAGGCCGAGGCCGTTACCTTCGCCGGAATGGGAGGGATCGGCCTGATAGCATTTGTCGAAGATATGCTTCATCTCCTCCTCGGTCATGCCAATGCCCGTATCCCGCAGGGTCACCACGGCACTGCTTTCGTTTTCCGCGGCGGTCATGGTAAGCTTTCCTCCCTCGGGGGTAAATTTAATGGCATTGGAGATGAGATTGTCCCACACGTGAAACAGCGCCTCGCCGTTCTGACAAAGGGTCACGGGAGCAAGCTCCAGCTCCCATTCGAGCCCCTTCTTTTCCCAGGCCCTCTCCCTTTTCAGGATGCAATCCCGTAGCTGCTCGTCTAAGCGGTAGAGCGCCTTATCGGGGACGATCTGCTGATTTTCAAATTTGGATAAGAGCAGGATATTCTGGCTCATACCCATCAGTCTGCGGGCTTCTTCTATAATGATATTGCAGTAATTCTGCCGCTCCTCCTCGCTGAGGTCCGTCCTTTTCAGCTGGCGGGCAAAGCCCTCGATGGACACCATGGGAGTCTTGAATTCGTGGGAGAAATTGCGGATGAAATCACTGCGGAAGATCTCAGTGCTGCCCAGCTCCTCGGTCATGGCGTTAAAGCTGTGCACCAGCTCCTGAACCTCGCCCGCTACGTCGTTTTCGGGAATACGCACGGAAAAATCGCCCTTGGCCACCTGATCCGTGGCGCGGATCACCCGTTCAATGGGGCGCACCACACGGGGCACCAGAATCATCTGCGCAAGGCCGGAAATGATATTGGCCACCACCAGGATCACCGCGGGCATCCAAATGGTAGCAAAGAATCCTGCAGGCAGCACCTGCATGCCGCGAAGAAAGGCAAAGGCCACAATGGTAATCAGTGCCGAGGTGATCATAATGATCAGCGTGAACAGGTGAATAATATTACGGTATCGATAAGGCCTTTTAGCCATTCTTTTTCACCGCCTTATAGCCCAGACCGCGAATGGTACAGATCTCAAAGTCGGGATTGTCCTCAAAGCGCTCGCGAAGGCGATGGATATGCACGTCCACCGTCCGCTCGTCGCTTTCGGAATCGAAATTCCAGATCTCGTCCATTAACTGACGGCGGGTAAAGATCTTATTTTGATAGGAAAGGAGCTTGAACAGCACCTGAAATTCCTTTTGGGGCAAATACCGGGCCTCGCCGTCCACGGTGACGGAAAGAGCGTCGAAATCCAACACCGTGCGTCCCAGCTCGATACGGCGGGAGGCGTTGATGCTGCTTCGGCGAAGCAGGGCGGCAATGCGCAGGAGCATCTCCTCCTCATCCACGGGCTTTGTCATGTAATCGTCCGTGCCTGCCAAAAAGCCGTCGCGCTTGTCCTGCTTGCCCTCCTTGGCGGTGACCATGAGAATGGGGATCTGGCAATCTGTCTCCCGCAGGATGCGGGCAAATTCAAAGCCGTCCATGCGGGGCATCATCACGTCCAGCAAAATGAGATCCACGTGCTCGTGATCCATGCGCTCCAAGGCCTCCTCCCCGTTGGCGGCGGGAATGACCACGTAGCCTGCGCCCTCTAAGATCTTGGTATGTAAAAGTCTGGTATGGGGATCGTCCTCTACCACCATAATGCGAAACATTGCGTCTTCCTCCACGGTCTTTTTCTATCATTATAATAGCCCTTTTTTAATCCAATGTAAACCCTCAAATTTTGCGAAAAGCCGTTGAAAAGAGTCGGGCCATGTGCTACAATGAGAAAAAAATTCGGAGGTTTTGTCATGAAAGGCATTTTGTGGGATCTGGACGGAACGTTACTGAATACCCTGACGGATCTTGCCGCCAGCGTCAATTTTGCCCTGCGCTCTCTGGGCTTTCCCGAGCGAACGGTGGAGGAGGTACGCCGCTTTGTGGGCAACGGTGCCGCGCGGCTCATTACCCTTGCCCTGCCCGAGGAGGGAAAAGCGCACTTTGACGAGGCCTTTGAGCTGTTTCGGGAGCATTACGCCCACCACAGTGACGACGCCACCTGCCCCTACGAGGGCATCCCGGAGCTTTTGGAGCGACTGAAGAAAAAGGGCTATACCATGGGCATCGTTTCCAATAAGCCCGATTTTGCCGTGAAGGATCTGGCAAGGCTCTATTTCCCTGCCGTGGCCGTTGCCGCAGGGGAAAAGGCGGGCGTGCCCCGCAAGCCCAATCCCGACGGGCTGTATCTTGCCATGGAGGGGATGGGCGTCAAAAAAGAGGACTGCATCTATATCGGCGATTCCGAGGTGGACGTTGCCACCGCCAAAAACACGGGGATCCCCTGCATTGCCGTTACCTGGGGCTTCCGCAGTGAGGAGACCCTGCGGGAGGCGGGCGCGGTGCATTTCGCCCATACCGCAGAGGAGCTGATCGCAAAAATTTCGGAGCTCCTTCCATGAAAAAAGAGCGCTCCGTTCCCTACTGCGTCAGTCTTCCCTCCATGGATGTTTTTTTAACGGAAAACTTTTTCACAGGTCAACTGGGCCGCCCCCGCAGGCTTCATTCCCACCCCGCCTACGAGCTCGTTTGCATAGACGGAGAGGATGGCATGCGCTTCATCGTTCATCCTCCCCTGCAAGAGCACTTAGCCGTGGATGCTCCCACGGAAAAGACCTCGTCCTTGCTTTTTTCCTTTTCCCCCGGCAAGACCGAGGATGTTTGCCACCAGCTGAAGTATCTGACACAGCCCACCGAGCTGGATGACCCCGGCGGCGGACGGAGCCGCATCCTCACAGCCAAAACGCTGGCAGAGGAGCTCCATTTACCCGGGGCGGCAGATCAGCTGGCTGCGGAGCTTTGGCTTCTGTTCATTTGTCTCGGCCGCTCCCTTTCCCCCGAAGACGTCAGGAAAGCGCCTCTTTCCAATCTGGATCGCAAGCGGCTTGCTCTTTTGGAGGCACATTTTAATATCGATCTCAAGGATCCCGAATGCTCCAAAAAGAATTTGGCCGCACAGCTGGGAGTCAGCGAACGCCACTTAGGCCGCATCCTACGGGAGGTATATGGTGATTCTTATTCCAATCTTCTCCTGCGCAGTCGCATGAGCATTGCCGAGGCCATGCGACGGGAGGGCGTGCGCTCTGCCGAAACGCTCGCACACGCCGTAGGATATCGGTCCCCCGTGGCCTTTCGACGGGCAAGACGGAGATTTTTGGCCGAACTCAACAAAAAATGATACCGAATGGGACATTAAGACCGCAGAATTTGTCTTTTCTGCGGTCTTGTTTTTTATCCGCAGGCTGTGCTATACTGAACGTAAAGAAACTTGAGAAAGAGGTATTTTTATGAAAAACGATCTTTTTTCCATGGAGAATAAAGTGGTCATTTTTACCGGCGGCTGCGGAAACTTAGGTCAGGTCATGGTCCGTTCCCTGCTGGATTACGGCGCTACGGTGGCCGTGCCCAACCGCAGTGATAAATTTGACGCAAGCTTTGACGAATATAAAAACGCAGGCAAATTAAAGGTGTTCCTTGCCGATCTGAAGAGCACCGAAAGCACCCGCGAGGCCTTTGCCGCCATCCACGAGGCTTACGGCAAGATCGACGTTTTGGTGAACTGCGCGGCCTACGGCGGCGGTGCGGGAGGAAAGAGCTGCGAATTTCGTCTGGACAAGGTGGACGACGAGACCTGGAACGAGGGCATTGACGGTACCATCGGCGTGATCTTCCGTTGCACCCGCGAGGTCATCGGCTACTTTAAAAAGCAGGGCTACGGCAACATCGTCAACGTGGGCAGCATGTACGGCCTCATCTCCCCCGATTTTACCATTTACGGCGACGATATTCCCTGGAGCCCTCCCACCTACGGCACGGGCAAGGCAGGCGTTCGCCAGTTCACCCGTTACAGTGCCGCCGCGCTGGCAAGAGACAATATCCGCGTCAACTGCCTGACTCCCGGCCCCTTCCCCGTCATTACCGATAAGAGCAACATGGAATTTATCGGCAGACTGCAGAACAAGACCATGATGAAAAGAACGGGCAAGGCCGAGGAGCTTTGCGGTGCCCTGCTCCTTCTGGCCAGTGATGCCTCCTCCTTTATGACCGCCACCAACATCGTGGTGGACGGAGGCATGACCGAGTGGTAAGAAAAATAAAGCTTTGTCTCGTGGGAGCCGGATCCATCGGACGGCGGCATCTTCGTATTCTTTCCGAGCGGGAGGACACGGCACTGATGGTGGTGGATCCCTCCGAGGCTTGCCGTGAAAAGGCAAGGGAGATCGCACCGCAGGTCCCCTTTTACGCTTCCATGGAGGAGGCGGTCAGAGTAGGCGGTGCAGAGGCCGTCATTTTAGCTACCCCTCACGGGATGCACGCTTCCATGGCGCTGGAGGCGATCTCCCTCGGCGTACACGTTTTCTGTGAAAAGCCCATGAGCGATTCCTTGGAGGAATGTGTTGCCATGATGCAGGCCGCCAAGCAGAGCGATAAGGTATTTTCCGTAGGCTTCATGTTCCGCTTCGATCCCTTCATCCGCAAGGTCAAGGCGCTCATTGAGGAGGGACGCATCGGCAACGTGGTGCATTACGCCTCCCGCTTTGCAACCTACAACACTCTGCTCTGCTCCGTGACCCGTCACCAGGAGCATACCCCCTTCGCCTTGGCCATGGACTGCATTCACGATTCCGACCTGCTCTACCACATCACGGGTAAAATGCCTGATACCGTTTTGGCTCGCGCCTATAAGGCGGGCGACCTCCCCCTCTCCTCTCCCCAAAACGTCATTGATACGCTGTACGGCTGGAACGAGGCGACCATGGGCGCGCACGTGCATTTTAACTACGTCCAACACCCGCAGATACACACCCTGGAGGTGGTGGGCGATCTGGGTTATATTCAGGGCGACTTCATGACCGCCTCCAGCACGCTGGGTACACGGGACGGCAAGATCGAACGCTTTACCGATCTGCGCGGCGACTTTGACAACGTGTATCGCGCAGAATGGAACGAATTCCTTCGTGCCGTCCGCGGGGAGCGCAAGGCAGAAAACCCACCGGAGGAGGCCGTCTTCTCCACCCTGCTCATGCACGGTCAGATCGAATCCGCCCAAAGCGGAGCTCCCGTGGATCTGCACCGCCTTGCAGAGCGCTACGGCTTTTCCTTCTGATCCCCCTATCCAAAGAGCCCCCTCGGCGGGGCTCTTTTTTGTTATCCCGGATAAAAAAAGCCCGAGGCTCCCCCACGGAGCTACAGGCTTTTGGCCTTGAATTAGGCGGGGATAAAAAAATAAGACAGTCGATCGACTGTCTTATTTTTGGTGCGAGAGACGGGACTTGCCCGCCTGCGGGCGGTGCGGGGTCGCGCTCTGACAGCCGTTTAGGTCGTCATTCACTTCGCTCCCTTCAAGTCCCTACATCTTTGTATAAAATAAAAGAGATACCGTTTGGTATCTCTTTTATTTGTCTATGGCCTACAAAAAAGATATTTATGCCGTTTTTGTGTATGAATTCGAACTCTTGCGGTTATAGTGAAATCGTTCGCTTGCGCTCACGGTGAAATAATTTACTACGTAAATTGTGAAATTTGATGCTATCGCATCAAGTGAAATTAAATCCACCCACTCGCCGTCGCGGCGAATTTCACACGCCGCAGGCGTATTTCACATTGCAAAGCAATATTTCACCCACCCGCAAGGGTGGATTTAGTTGAAAAAGACCTTGTCTTTCGACAAGGTCTTTTTCTGGTGGAGGCGACGAGAGTCGAACTCGTTTTAAATTAAGTGATAGCAACGGTTTTCGGTCTTTTTACTGACTTTATACTGATATTGCCATCCTATTCGACTTTTTACAAGGTTTTTCGTCGCATTTCACAATACGAAGTATATGCTTCGTTTATCCTCTTCTTTTATCGTGTTAGCATATCCAAACCTAATTGAAGGAGGATATGCAAAATGAAACTAAAACACAAATTCGCAAAAACAATTTTCTATGCTCGAAGCGAGCAAAAACTGACACAGGCGCAGGTGGCAGAAAACGCCGATATATCCGTGCGCGGATACCAACGCCTGGAAAAGGGAGAGTACGAGCCACGACTCCCCACCGCTCTCAAACTTATGATTGCTTTGCAAATCAACCCGAACGAATTCGCGGAGGAGGTGGGGATCGATGTACCGGTATCGATCGGATCGGAAACAGTACGTTTCTGAAGACGGAAAACCATATTTCAGTTACTATATTAAACTGGAGCGATCGGAAAAGCGCGTGGACGACGTTACGACCAACCGTGCAGAGGCGAAACAGATCGTGCAGCTTCTCAATGCCGGCCAAGTACACCCGCATTTTTTATTGTCATTTGTTTCGACATATATCGACAAGTAAAATCCCTGCCGCCCCGTTCTCTTGGACGGGGCGGTTATTATTAACGAAAGGAATAATCATTATGACTGTTACCAGCGATGTCGTTTCTATCCCCACAAAATACTTGCACAACTGTGATCCATCCGAATTTGCCGTCCTCACCTTTTCCGGCGATAATCTATTCCCTCTCTATCAAGATGGCGATGTGTTACTGATCCACAAAACAAAAGATTGCACCTGTGGTGAGGTCGTGGTCCTATGCGAATCACATTATGTGATCGGCCGAATTACAAAAAACTTTTTTTCTCCGCTTGGCGAGAGTTTTCCACCGACAGCAGAGTTTAGTATTATCGGCATTCCCGTCTTGCTACTCCGAGAATTTGAATAAAAAACTCCCCGCCATTTCAGCGGGGAGCTTTTGTTTTATTCCTTCTTCACAGTTGTGTGGAGTTTGCCGATGAGGTCGCTAATATAGTTCGCGCCACGACTGCAGAAAATGCCGGTCAGCACGATACCGACGTACGGGACCGCCAGTTTGATGCCCAGTGCAACGAACAGATCCGCATTCAGCACAAAGCAGATAAACAGCGCCACCGCGATCGCGCACAACTGCGTGGCGGCGGTCTTCCATTCCTTGCCGATAATCGCCTTGCCAATCTGCTTGCCATACTCGACCAGCGCTTCGACCAGCACGGCCGCCAGAATAACCATTGCAATCAGTTTCATACTCCCACCTCCTCACTTCACATACTTCGCGTCGATCCAGCCGGTGACGGCCTTGCCGACGTTGGCTTTGCTGTTGGTGATGCGATAGCGACCGTTGACCTTCTTACCGTCGTACAGATAGTAGGTACCGCTCTTCAGACCACTGCGTTTGGTTGCCGTGGACGAGATGTACAGCGGGCAAAGCGTCAGTTTTACCTGCTGTCCTGCCTTCGGCGAAACGACCGCCTGCGAACTGTTGGAAAACGCCTTGGCATTCACCCAGCCGGTCACCATACCGGCCACGCCGACGTACTTGACGTCGGTGGTGATGCGGACACGACCGTTGACGATCTCCTCCGACCACAGATAGGCCGTGCCGCTCTTGGTGCCTGCCGCCGTCTTGGCGGTAGACGATACGTACAACGGCTCCTTATACAGCGTCGCAGAGGTCACCTTTTTCTCTTCCGGCTTCTCCTCTTCCGGTTCCGCATACGGTACACCGTGCAGTTCGCACATTGCCCGCACGGTATCCTCCGCCATCGCCGCCATATTCTTGTGAAACCATTCACAATCGCCGGCGTGATCGTGGAAGATCAACTCGTCATACAGGCATACCGCGACGGTGGCGCGGATCTCGTACAGATCCTTATTGGTGACCACCTTATGCGTGGTCGGTACCGTCTTGCGGTGCTTGTGCAGTACGTTGGCCGCCTTCTTGTTGACCGAGTCATTCCAGCACATCGTCATACTGTAACGGCCGCCGCCGGCGTTGGTATGCGCCACGTAGTGCAGGTCTGCACCCCACGCGTTGGATTCCTCCACGCGCTTATACATTGCCGCCGTGCCGGTGGCCGGACCGCCGCGCTTGACTTCGAAGCCCAGCGCCTTCAACCGTTTCTCGACGATATCCATATACTGGCCGCAATGGGTGTTTTCACTACACTTCTGCGGACACAGCGTCGGATTATCGCTGCCGTGCAACGCCGGCGATAAATAGATCTTTGCCATTTACAATTCCTCCTTACAGAAAATCGTAGGTTTCCAAACACCGGCAGTACACCTCTTTGATGCGCTTGCTGGTGAGTTCGGTGATATTGTTTTCAAAGCTTGGATGCTCCTCGCAATACCGATCGTATTGCTTGATATCCAGTAGGATCTGCTCAAAATGCTCCTTGGAATGCCGCTGCCCGTGCAGTACCTCATCTCCAAAACGCAAGATCCGCGCACGGCAGTCGGTGGCAATATGCTCCGCCAGTTCGTTGCGCGTGGCGCAGGTTTCCTCCCTCTGCGCCTGCAACGATTCCATCACATCCCGATTGAGTGCCTTGCCGAGTTTTTGCATCAGCCAAGACAACGGCTTGACCTTGACCGGTGCGACCTCGATCAGCGAGAGCAACAGCAACGCGCCACCGGTACCGCCGAGACCGAAGATCGCCAAGATTTCAGCGAGAGACATTACGTCTCACCGCCTTTCAATGCTTCTCTACGTTGCTTTTCCTCGTCGGTAATCTCATACCATACCGACGCATCGGCGGCGGGCGGCAGGGTCACCGTCTTACCAAAGGTCTCGCCGTTGGTAAGCCACATACCATCGGAGGCTCGTAAGATTGTATTGTCCATAGTTAAACCTCCTTACTGCACCAGCGTCCAGTTTTTTCCGGAAATGGTCGCCTTCTGCTCGTCGGTCAGCACGATGTTGGCGTGCAAGGTCAAAGTCTGCGTATCTTTGCCCGTTAGGTCAGCCAAGCCGTCAATGATGCTTTGGATGCTCTCGGCGGACAGCAAGGACGAGTTCATAAACGAAAACGAACGCGCAAGCGTCCCAGCCTTGATGCGGATTTCCTTTAGTGCGATTGCACCGCTGAAAGTACCGTTCACGTTAACCAATGCGCTACAATCTATCTCGCCCAATATGGTGTGCAGAGCTTGAGCATCCGCAAAGGTGCTATTGAAGTATGTCGGTTTTAACCCGCCAGCGCCCCACTCGCTTGCGTCCACAATTTCAAGCGACTTCGCACTATTAAAAGCATATTGGAGAGAGGCGGTATTATTTGCCGT
>JAFQMA010000042.1 GCA_017414535.1 Clostridia bacterium
AGGAAAACAACGATCTGCTGGAATGGCTGATCTCGCTGGGTAAGTGACAACTATGGTAATGTAAAGTGATTTGCTAAAAAGCCCTTGCAATTCCATACTTTTATGCAGTTACTTTACATTACCATTTGCTTTTCATAAATGTTTATGTATGTATATTCAATTATTTCATATTTTAGTATTGACAGTAATATTTTATATGAATATAATATTCTTATAATGAATATTTAGGAGGCTTTTATGAACAAAAAGGCCCTTTTTATCGGACTGTCGGTTGTTCTCGTGCTCTGTATCGGCATATTGCTTCTCAATATTGAATACGAGGGCAGGAACAACGACGAATACTACTCTCAGCTTCGAGAGGAATCAAAAACGGAGGACACCCGTTCCACCGCGGAGACACCCGTCACAGATGCTTGCGAGCACTTGTTCGGTCAATGGGTCACGGTAAGGCAAGCCACCTGCGGAGAAGATGGAGAGAGCAGACGAAGCTGTAGCAAATGCTCTGCCTTCGAAACGGAGCTCATTCCAAGGAGCCTCAATCACACGACCGTTGCCGACAGTGCCTCCCCCTCCACCTGTGCACAAAGCGGAAGGTCGGCAGGCTCACACTGCTCCGTCTGCGGTACCGTTCTTCAAGCACAAACGGAGCTCCCCCTCGCTCCGCACACCTACGATAATGACCGCGACAGTGCATGCAACGCTTGCGGCTTCACTCGTGATGTCAACTGTAAGCACGGCACCACCGTCACCCTTCCCGCCATTACCCCCACCTGTAAGGCAAACGGACTGACCGCCGGCGCAAAATGCTCTCTTTGTCAAGAGATCCTAACAGTCCAAGCCGTCATTGCTCCCACAGGTCACACAGACGGCACGTGGATCACAGATAAGGATCCCACCTGCACCGAAGCAGGCTCTAAGCACCGGATCTGCTCTGTTTGCTCCGAGACCGTAAAAACAGAATCCATTCCCAAAACGGGCCACGTCCCCGGCTCGTGGATCACCGATCGGGAAGCCTCCTGCGGTCAAGCAGGCTCCAAGCATCTGGTCTGCCTCGTTTGCAACGGCACCATGCAAACAGAAAGCATTTCCCGTTTGCCCTGTACCCCCGGCGAATGGCAGGTCGTTACTGTCGCGAGCTGCAAGAGCGCAGGCTTTAAAAAGCAATTCTGCTCCGTTTGCAACAGCCTTTTGGACACTGCAAGCATTCCCGCTACGGGACAGCATAATTACGTCAACGGAAAATGCACAAGTTGCGGAGACGAGATCGTGGGCTCCTCCTTCCTGAAATATCAGCTCAGCAGTGACCGCACCTATTACATCTGCGTGGGCGCCACCGGCTATACAGCGGTATCGGAAATCATTATCCCCTCCTATTATAACGGTCTGCCCGTAAAAGAGGTGGGTGTCAGAAACGGTCTTGACAATGTCGGCAAGTTTCGCGATACCAAAAAGCTCGTTATTATGGAGGGCATTGAACGGATCAATTCCCATGCCTTCTATACCGATTTCAAAATGGAGGAAGCCTACCTCCCCAGCACCCTCAAATATATCGGCGATGATGCCTTTGCCTACTGCGACTATTTAAGATATGTAGAAATGCCCTACGGCACCTGGAACCGTACCAAACCTCTTTCCGGATCCTCCGACGGAACGGTATATATCTCCGATCCCATTACTGCGGCGGAGGTTCTGCGAAATAATTCTTACAAAATCTATACCAGATGAAAAGGAAAACGCCATGACCGATCTTGAAAAAATCAAAAAAATCAGAGAACTGAAAGTAAATATCCAAAAGGCCGATCACCGGCTTGATGATTACGCCATGCAGATCGAGGATGCCAAACACCCCTCCAAGGAATACGATCAGAACAACGAGGCACGCATAGCTACGGAATTTGAACAAGCGAAAAACGCCGCAGACGCAACCTTTTCCAATCTGAGCGAAAAAAAGACGCGCTTGCTCTCTTGGGCCATTTTCTTCCCCTTGTGGGTCCTTTCCGTCATTTTGACCTTCCTGTTAGTCCCGGAAACCATTCAGTACGTAGGCTCCGATGAGACCACCCCCACCGTTGAGGGTGTTTTCGACTGGGTCACGCTGTACGGCTCTCTGATCATTTCCATGCTGGCAGTGGTGGGCAGAGATCTCTTTGACAAATTTCCCAAGTTTCTTAATTGGGTCATCAATATCTTCTATTGCTGGAGCTTGATCGGCATCTTCTTGATCGTTGTCTCCTATCCCCTCTTTGCTCTGTCGCTTCTGCCCGCATTGGCAGGCTTCGTGATCTACAGCATTGTGCGAAAGGTAACGAAAAACGGTCTGGAAAGCACCTACAAGGCCGAGCTTTCAGATTTAGAGAAAAAATATGCGCCTCTTTTGGAAGAAGCGCGAAAGACCGATAGCGACAACGCCTTGGCTGAAACCGCCGACATTATGGCAAACATGGCAATGAAGCGCATGGAGCTTCAGCCCAAGATCGACGAGCAAAACGAGATCATTCGTTCTGCCAAGGAGGAGATCGAAGCGTTGAATCCCTTTGATCCGGAAGAGGATCTGGACGAGATCGATCTTGCCGTCATCTGCGAGCGCATGTCAAGAGAAAAAATCGCTTCTGCCCAGGACGCCCTGTTCCGTCAGCGCAAGATCCAAGAGGAAAGACGGAGAAAGGCTCAGGAAGAAAACCGCAGAAAGGAAGAAGAATTCCGCAGACAGGAGGAGGAGCGCCGCAGAAGAGAGGAAGAACGCCGCCGCAACTCCCCCGCCTCCCTCACCGTTTGTGCAACGGAGGACGGCAAGGGCAAAAACGCCGACGTCTATATCAACGGTGGCTATTACGGTGCCATCAGTTGGGCTAACGGACAAACCAATTATCAGCTTGCCCCCGGCTACTACAACGTTTCCGTCGTCATTCATTCCCAAGGCTACCAATTTCAATCTGCTCCGGAAAGCGTCTATTTGGAAGGCGGAGACAGCGTAACACTGAATTTTGCCATCCTTGGCTACAACCGAATTCGTTGTACCCGCTATTGACGGAATAAAAGCAAAAAACGACCCGAAAAGGAAGCTTCCTTTTCGGGTCGTATCTTTTAAGGGGCTCAATTCATGGAATCGATATAGCGGCAGGCGGCTACGGCGGCCACGGCACCGTCGGCCGTGGCGGTGGCGACCTGACGGACGCCCTTTCTGCGGCAGTCACCCGCAACGAACACGCCGGGGGTACGGGTGAGGCAATTCTCGTCCGTATCGAAATAGCCCTGCTCGTTCAGGTCCGCAAGAGAGGCAAAATCCACATTTTCGGGAACAAGGCCGATGGCGACGAACATGCCTGCCACGTCAAGCTCTCTTTCCTCGCCCGTGGCAGTCTTTTGGATGGTAATGCCGGAGAAGGTCTCTCCCTCACGAATCTTCGTGACCACCGCACCGCAGATGATCTCCACGTTGCCGCGGCTGCGGAGGGTATCCTCCAGCTTCTTTTCGCCGGTGAGGAAATCAAGATTCTGCACCACGTACACCTTTTCGCTGGTCTCCGCCAGCAAAATGGCCTCCACCAAGGCGGAGTTACCGCCGCCGATGAGGGCTACGGGCTTATTCTGATAAAAGGCGCCGTCGCACACGGCGCAGAAGCTGATACCCTCGCCGATAAACTTTTCCTCACCGGGCAGGCCAAGATGACGGTGACGGGCACCCAGCGCAAGGATCACCGCGCGACACTCATAAACGTTGCCGTCCTCGGTATAGACCTCCTTTTTGTCTCCCAGATCCTTTACCTCGGTGACCTTTTCCACCTCTACGTCGGCCCCTTGATAAAGGGCCTGCTCCACGAAGTGATCGGCCAGCTCCGAGCCGCTGACGGATTCAAAGCCGGGGTAATTCTCCACCTTGGGAGAGAAGGTGATCTGACCGCCGAAGGCCCCCTTATCCAAAAGGAGCACGCTCTTTCCCGCTCTGCGGGCGTAAATGGCGGCGGTGAGGCCTGCGGGGCCTGCACCTACGATTACGATATCATACATATTCTTTACCTCTGAAAAGAAATTCGGACGGGGCGGGGCCCCGTCCGATTGTTTTTTACTGAACGGAACGGATGTATTCCTTCACGCCGGGAACAGAAACAAACTTTTCAGCCTTACCGTCCTTCACAGCCACCAGCGTGGGAGCCTGCTTGATGCCGAGACCCTCGGTGAGCGCCACGTTCTCCTGAGCCAGCACCTTGCTGAAGGCAACGCCGGCCTTATCCAGAAGCTGGGTAGCGATCTTGCAGTTGGGGCAGGTAGCGGAGGCGAAGAGATATACGCCGTCGGCAAGGAAGGCGCCCTCTCCCTCGACCTTTTCCTCTCTTGCTGCCATGGGGCCCTTGTGAGTCAGCTTGGAATTGGCAATGTCGTAGGTCTTTCTTTCCTTGTATTCCTGGCTCTTACCGTCGTTCCAGTTTTTCACGGGGCGGTAGTAGCCGGTGATGCGGCTGTAGACCTCGGTCTCCTTGCCGCACTTGGGACAAGCAAAGGCCTCTCCTGCCAGATAGCCGTGGTCCTTGCATACGGAGTAGGTGGGAGACAGGGTGTAGTAGGGCAGACGGTAATTCTCTGCGATCTTGCGGACGATGGAGGCGGCAGCCTTCCAATCGGGCAGCTTTTCACCCAGGAACGCGTGGAATACGGTACCGGAGGTATAAAGGGTCTGCAGCTCGTCCTGCACGTCGAGGGCGGTGAAGATATCGTCGGTATAGCCCACGGGCAGGTGAGAGGAGTTGGTGTAGTAGGGAGTTTCGCCCTCGGAGGCACAAATGATATCGGGGAAGCGCTTTCTGTCGTGCTTGGCAAGACGGAAGGCGGTGGACTCGGCGGGAGTAGCCTCCAGATTGTAGAGGTCGCCGTACTTCTCCTGATAGTCGGACAGGCGCTCACGCATGTGGTTGAGCACCTCCTTGGTAAATTCCTGAGCCTCGCGATGGGTCAGATCCTTGCCGATCCACTTGGCGTTCAGAGAAGCCTCGTTCATACCCACCAGACCGATGGTGGAGAAGTGATTGTTGAAGGTGCCAAGATATCTCTTGGTGTAGGGATACAGCCCCTCCTCCAGGAGCTTGGTGATGATGGTGCGCTTGATCTTCAGGGATCTTGCGGCAATATCCATCATGTGGTCCAGTCTCTTGAAGAAGTCGGCCTTATTCTCGGCAAGATAAGCAATGCGGGGCATATTGATGGTAACCACGCCCACGGAGCCGGTGCTTTCGCCGGAGCCGAAATAGCCGCCGGATTTCTTTCTCAGCTCACGCAGATCGAGACGGAGACGGCAGCACATGCTTCGCACGTCGGAGGGCTCCATGTCGCTGTTGACGTAGTTGGAGAAGTAGGGGGTGCCGTACTTGGAGGTCATTTCGAAGAGAAGCTTGTTGTTCTCGGTCTCGGACCAGTCGAAGTCACGGGTGATGGAGTAGGTGGGAATGGGATACTGGAAGCCGCGACCGTTGGCATCGCCCTCGATCATGGTCTCGATGAAGGCGCGGTTGACCATATCCATTTCCTTCTTACAGTCACCGTACTTAAAGTCCACTCTCTAGCCGCCGATGATGCAGTACTCGTCCTCCAAGTCGTGGGGACAGGTCCAGTCCAAGGTGATGTTGGAGAAGGGAGCCTGCGTACCCCAACGGCTG
>JAFQMA010000043.1 GCA_017414535.1 Clostridia bacterium
CGCCCACGACCGGCTCTCCCGAGACTACCCATCCGACCGAGCCGGATACCACCTTCTCCCCCGGAACCACCTGACGGCTCCCTGTCGCCATGCTGAAAACGCCTGATACACATCCAGTCAAGTACCGGCATGGCAGCACAGGCTCAATAACGTAAAAAGCCCCGATCCTCTTGTTCTGAGGACCGGGGCTTTACGCATATGCCAAAGAGGCTGTGTTCCATCCGCCCCTTTGATGTATTCTATTTCTTCATCGCCGCTTTTGCCGCGCGTACGGCCAGAATGCGCTCCATCTCGTTGTAGACGATCATGAAGCCCTCGTCCACGCCCATGCCGGGCTTGGCCAGAATCTGTACCGGCTGAGTCGCCATGGCGCAGTGTACGCAAACCTGTGCGCTGCGGTCGGTCTCGTTGCAGGTGCCGCCCTGATACGCGCCGATGCCCTTTTCCTTGCAGTAGAGCACCGCTTCGATGGTGTTGTTCACACCGCCGAGGTCGGGCGTCTTAATCTGTACCATGTGGCCGGCCTTCGCGTCGGCGAAGAGCTTGATGTCCTCCAGCGTGTTGCACCATTCGTCGGCGACTAGCTCGACGTCGCAGCCGCGCGCATCCAGTTCCTTCGTAAGGCCCGCCAGCGCCTCAATCTGCGCTTCGCGGTCGGTATCGCAGTCCATGGGGCCTTCGATGCGCAGCTTGAAGGGCTTGGCAATGCGGCCCAGCTCCTCAATGTAGTCGGCCATGGCGGCGTAATTGTTGTTGCCGTAGACCTGACCGATGGTGCCGTAGCAGTCGATGTGCAGAACGGGTGCATAATCATCGTCGGTGCGGAAGGCAAGGATGCGGTCACGCAGCCACGCGACATATTCGGCCAGCTTCTCGCCATTTTTGCCCAGCTTGGTTTCGACGTTGTTGATCAGCGCATGCGGCAGTACCTGCGCGCCCTTGATGATCATCTTGTCCGCATTGTCATACCGCGCGTCGCCAGACTGGGTGAAGATCGCAACCGGCTCGTCGGAGACCGTGCAGCCGTATTCGTCGGCAACGACCTCGCACATCAGGCGGCCGGTTGCCTTGGCTACGGCGTCCAGCAGCGCCTGAGATACGCCGTAGCGGATCGCGGTGTGCAGACGCTTTCCGTCGATCTGAATGGCCTCCATCATGGCCGCCAGAGCGCGGAAGTTGTCCGCCTCCTTGCCGACCAGCTCGGGCTTGATGTACTGATCGATCAGCGGAATGAACTCGTCCGCCAAAAACAGAGGATCGCGTCCGCCCGCGCCGCTGTACTGAACAGCCGCGCAGTCGCCATAAGCAATCTGTCCGTCCTCCAGCACCAGCATAACGGAAATAGCCTCGCCGGCCTGACGGATGGCGCGGAAGCCCGCCGTCATGGGGGTACCGACATAGAAAGTGCCGTCGTGTCCCGCGCCGTTCTTGATGGCGCGCTGATCGTCGAAATAAAAGCCGGTACGTCCTCTGGAACAGATAACATCAATAATTTTCATACTTGATCCCTCCGGTTTGACTGCTGTGCTTTAGCCGCGCGGTCTGCCGACCAGATAGCCCTTGCCAATGGCGTATACGTCGTCGATGACCATCTGGAAAGACGCCTTGCGCTTCTCATAAGCCGCGCGTTCTTCAATCTTGGCGATATGGAAGTCCTTCAGCTCCTTATTGAAGGGCAGATTACCGAAATTCAGGATGCGCACTGCTCCGTTGTTGTCGCGGGCGGGCAGCATGAGGCCCGCATTGAAGCGGCAGGGCGCAAAGGGAACATCCAGCGCGCCGGAGGTTACACCGCGGCAGACGCCGGCAGCAATATCGCCGTTGCCCAACTCGAAGCACTTGTCCACGATTGCGCGGGTCTCCATGCGGATGATTTCCTTTTCGTCTTCCAGCTCCTTGCTCTGATAGGTCTGATCGCGCAGCATATTGACCACCTGCTTCGTGCAGCGCAGGCCCTCGGCATTGGCTTCCATCGTGGGAATGCCGACCGCCTCATGCGGCGTCTTGACGATGACCTTGGTCGCCTTGGAGAGCGCAGCAATCACGCTGCCCATAGAGATAACGCCGAACGCTTTGGCCTCATCCGCCGGGAAACCGCCCATCCACTGATGAAGAACGGTCGTGACGATCACATCGTTATAGCCATATTTGTGCAGATACTCGTCGGTCAGCTCCTCGAGGGTATGAATGGCGGCGATGTCCTGCACGAGATTTCCGCACTGGCCGTAGCCTACGGTGATGTTCTTTACGCCCTGCTCGGCGGCAAGAAGTGCCTCGATCACAGCGGCGGCGTGAGAGATACAGGGGGGAACGAGGGTGCCGGTCAGAGGACCGTAGGGCTCGCGGTTGATGGAAACGCCCATTTCCTCGTACATACCGACCACGCGGTCGCAGTACTGCCAGTCGCGGATGGTACGCTCCATGGGAATGTCCTTGCAGTAGGGCAGGTTGTAGGAAACACCGCCGCCCTCGTAGCTGGTAAAGCCACCGGCCAGGGTGATCTCGGTGAGCAGTCTGGCATCGGGGGTACCGTGGCGCACCTGCATGGGCACGTTAACGCTCTCGATGACCTGACGGCACTTAGCCACACCGTGGTTGACGGCGGGGAAGCCGTTGAGCATGGCTCTTTCCAATCTCAGAGACTCGGCAATGCCGTTTTCAGCCTCCTCGTAGCGATTCTGACGGGTGTAGCTGTCAATGGTGGAGGGGAGCAGGTCTGCTTCGCCGAACTCCTCCAGATACTGCATGAGCTTAATGTGCTCCTCTACAACGGGAACGCCGGCACGGGGCTGCACCAGGGTGCGACCGTCGCGCTTGGCATCCAGCAGCTTCTTGGAAAAGCTCTTCTCCTTGGGCATAGCCTTGTGATAGGCGATCGCCTCGTCCAGATCCACTTCCTTACCGGTGGGCCACTGGGTGAGCACCTCTTTTCTCAAGGCTTCAAATTCTGCATCGGGGATACGCTTATTCTGAATATCCATGGTATTCAAGCTCCTTTTTCATGATTCGAAGTGCCGTCCCTGGGTAATACGAGGACAAAAGCCCCATGGCGGCTAAAATATACGTTCTGTCCACCCAAACGTCGGCCTTTTTGGGGCGAAGCGATTGGGGTGCTTGGGGGGAAAAGAGGGCGTGGGATGCGATCTTTTCCGTATTTTTGGTGTGGATCAGGCTACCGCCCGTCACCACGATCTGATGGACGCCCGTCAGGTTTTTACCCTCCTGAACGAAGGTCTTGCCCATCATGGTATAGGTCTCGCTGATGGTGCCCGCGTGTCTTGTGACCGCTTCCTCCACGGCGGAGGAGGCCAGTGCAAAATCCAGCGCCTCCAGCTCGGGATCACCGTTTGGGATACGCTCGGTATCCACCTTCAGCTCCTCCACAAGCTCGGTGGCGCGGGCCTTGGTCAGACCCGACAGACGGGAGATCTTATCGATCCCTGCCGCCTCCACGATACCGCCGATGCTGTATCGCATACCGATGTCACCTTCTACGGTGCGCTTGGCATAAGGCTCGGGCAGACCCTTGAACACGGTGTTCATGTGCTCGGGCATACCGTCGGCAATGGAATAGACGTCGGTGGTGGCACCGCCCACGTCCACGGCCACCAGATCGCCGATGCCCTTTTCCTCCTCACAGCCCTGCGCCAGAAGCTCCATGGCCTGCAGCACGGCGGCGGGGGTAGGCATCATAATATCGGAAAGAAGCTCTGCGGCACGGCTGAGCCCCTTGGCCTGAACGATGCGGTTCAAAAAGATCTCGCGGATCTTATTCTGGGTGGGTTCGATGTTTAAAACGCCGAATTTCGGCATGACGTTGGGACAAACGTGGACCTCAAGCCCCTCTAAAATACGCTGACATTCCCGTGCGGCGGTGCGGTTGCCCGCCACCACGATGGGGAACTCGGGCTTCATGGAGGCAAGGACTCTTGCGTTGTGCAAAATGCATTCGGTGTTGCCCCCGTCCGTACCGCCCACCAAAAGGAAGATATCGGGCTTTAAGGCGCGGATCTCCTCCAGATCGTCCTCCGTCAGCTGGAAGGCGTAAATGCCCACCGCCTTGGCACCTGCACCGAGGCTGGCAAGCTTTGCCGCCTCACCGGTCAGCTCGGGCACCAGGCCGCACGTGACCATGCGCAGGCCGCCCGCCGCGGAGGAGCAGGCGTAGGTTTTTTCAAATTCGGAAAAGCCGATCCTTTCCCGAAGGAGTGCCAAGCCCTTTTCCAAGCCGTGGTTGATATCCGTCTCCACGGTGGTGTAGGACTGGGCGGTGCCCAGGATCCTTTCTTCCTCTACGTCAACGGCAGTGAGCTTGGTATAGGTACTGCCGAAGTCTATGAGTAATATGGGCTTCACGGTCTTTAGTCAAGCAGCTCGTGAAGGGCCTGAATGGTGGTCTCGGGGCTGGTGCCGGGGGGGAAGGCGCGGTCGAAGCCCATGGCCTTGAAGCGCTTCTCCACGTCCTCGAATTTCTGTTTGCCGATAACGATGTTGCCGCCTACCAGAAGGGGAATGCCCTTCAGGCCTGCCTCGTCGCACTTTTCGCGCATGCCGCGGCAGTCAAGCTCGCCCTGACCGTACAGGGAAGAGATCACGATGGCGTCAGCCGCACTTTCGATGGCGGCGGCGATGTATTCCTCCTGGGATACCATAACGCCCAGGTTCACTACCTCAAAGCCTGCCTCGGTAAAGGCGTGGTACAGGATCTTGTTACCGACGGCGTGTACGTCGGCGCCGATGACACCGATAACGAGAACCTTTTTATCCTTTTTTTCCATGATTGATACCTCTTTTTTCATTCACCCGCGTGGGGCGGTAATAAAAAATCGCATTTTGGGACATAAAATATCATAGTATGCAAGAAAATGCTTGTCAAGGAAAAGAAAAGAGGTCGCAAAAAAATCTAACAAAATCAAAAGAAAATCAAAGAAAAACTTAATTTTCTTTTTCATCCCGCAGTTTTTTCCGCATTTTTCCAGCGCGAAACGGGGCAAACTCTTCTCTATATCCTAATATAAGGAAGGAAATCAGCCCTCCAGGGAGGCAAGATAATTCTTTTTGCCGGTCTCGTAGAGGTTGTTGCCCTCGCTGTCGATAATGACGATGACGGGGAAATCCTCCACCTCCAGACGGCGGATGGCCTCGGCGCCCAGATCGTCGTAGGCGATGACCTCGGCCTTCTTGATGCAACGGCTGAGAAGCGCGCCGCAGCCGCCGATGGCACCGAAGTACACGGCACCGTGCTCCTTCATGGCCTGGATGACCTCGGGGCCGCGCTTGCCCTTGCCGATCATGCCCGTCTGACCCAGAGAGATGAGGGTGGGGCTGTAGGCGTCCATACGGTAGGCGGTGGTGGGGCCTGCGCTTCCGATGGCCTGACCGGGCTTTGCGGGGGTGGGGCCAACGAAGTAGATGATGCTGTTTTCTACGTCAAGAGGGAGCTTTTCACCCTTGGCGGCCAGCTCGCACAGGCGCTTGTGGGCGGCGTCTCTTGCGGTATAGATCACGCCGGAGATGAGACAGCTGTCACCGGCGCGAAGGGCTCTTGCCTCCTCGCGGGAGAGGGGCGCTTTTACGTTGATAGGCATTACAGTACCTCCGTTTGATGACGGGTCACGTGGCAGTTGATGTTGACGGCCACGGGAAGACCTGCGATGTGGGTGGGGAACTTCTCGATGTTAACGGCCAGTGCGGTGGTCTTACCGCCGAAGCCCTGGGGTCCGATGCCGAGCTTGTTGATCTCCTCCAGCAGCTCCTTTTCCAGATTGGCCCAGAAGGGCTCGGGGTGGCGCTGATCCAGAGGACGGAGCAGGGCCTTCTTGGCAAGCAAAGCCGCCTTGTCGAAGGTGCCGCCCACGCCCACGCCCACTACGATGGGGGGACAGGGGTTGGGGCCTGCTTCCTCTACGGCGCGGATCACGAAGCTCTTCACGCCCTCCAGTCCGTCGGAGGGACGGAGCATGGCGATGCGGCTCATGTTCTCACTGCCGAAGCCCTTGGGAGCCACGGTGATCTCCAGCGTGTCGCCGGGGACGATGTCGAAATAGATCATGGCGGGGGTATTGTCGCCGGTGTTCACGCGGTCCAGGGGATCGCGCACCACGCTCTTTCTCAGGTAGCCCTCGGTGTAGCCCTGACGGACACCCTCGTGGATGGCCTCGTTCAGGTCACCGTCCACGTGGACCTCCTGACCGAGCTTGACGAATACGCAGGCAACGCCCGTGTCCTGACAGACGGGGGCACCCGTCTCGTCGGAAATATTGTAGTTTTCGATGATGCGCTCGAGGATCTCCTTTGCCTGGGGCCAGGGCTCCTCCTCGCAGCTCTTCTGAATGCAGCTTTTTACGTCACAGCTCAAATAGCTGTTGGCCTCGATGCAAAGGCGCTTGACTGCTTCGGTGATGCGTTCTGCTTTGACTTCTCTCATGGCTATCCTTTCTTTATTTCATTTCCGGAATGGAATAGATTTCGTCTAAAACGTCGCCGTCGCGGCTGATGACCTTAGCCACCACGCGATCGCCGCGGGGCAGGGCACGGGGCGTGCCCGTAATGCGCTCGGTCTTTTCCTTCAGCTCGCGGATATCCACGACGTTCAGGCCCGCATCCAGCAATCGGTCACGCAGGTCGGCTCTGCGGGGGTTGACGGCGATGCCGCCCTGGGTCACCAGCACGTCCACGTCCTTGCCGGGGGTGGAGATGCAGGTCACGCGGTCGGTGATGATGGGAAGGCGTGCGCGGAACATGGGCGCGATGATCATGGAGAGCTTGGCACCTGCGGCGGTGTCGCTGTGGCCGCCGGAGCCGCCCATGATACTGCCCTGGGAGTCGGTATGCACGTTGACGTTGAAATCACAGTCGATCTCGGTGGCGCCAAGAAGCACCACGTCGAGGCTGTTGACCGCGGCGGATTTGGCCACGGGGGAGGCGTAATGCATGGCGGAGATCTCCTGATGGCGGGGATCGGTGCGCAGGCTTTCCACCGCGTCCAGATCGAAGCACTGCACGTCTAAAAGTCTTTCGAAGCAGCCCGCACGGAGCATATCCACAAGGTATGCCGTGATGCCGCCCAGACCGAAGGAGCCCTTCACGCCCTTTTTCAGCATGATCTCCTTTAAGAACTTGGCCGCGGCCAGGGTAGCGCCGCCTGCACCCGTCTGGAAGGAAAAGCCGTCGGTGAGAAGGCCGGAGGCGTCAATGACGCGGGCGGCGGTCTCTGCCATCACCAGACCCACGGGGTCGCGGGTGATGCGGGTGGTACCGGACACGATGCCCTTGGGATCGCCGATGGCGTCCACCTGTACCACGTAATCCACGAAATCCTCGGAGATGGAAAAGCCCTCCAGAGGATAGGGAACGAGATTGTCGGTAATGACCACTACCTTCTTGGCGTACATGGCGTCCGCAAAGGCGTAGCCCAGGCTTCCGCAGGCGGATTTGCCGATCTTACCGGTGCAGTTGCCCATGGGGTCTGCGGTGGGTGCGGCCACGAAGGCTACGTCCACGGGGGAGCTGCCCCTTGCCATGTCGGCGGGTCTGCCGCCGTGGGTGCGAAATTCCACGGGCTTCTCCATGATCCCGCGGGAGATGGCGCGGCCCAGCCCTGCGGAGATGTAATCCGCACCGATGCCCGTGACCACGTGATTCTTAATGTGCTCGCCCAGGGGGGTGTGCACGTCGAAGAGGGAGCTGGCGTTGACGAAAATGTCCTTCAGTCCCAATTCGGCGATCTCGGCCATGACCAGGTTCAAAACGTGGTCGCCGTTTCTTAAGTGATGGTGGAAGGAAACGGTCATGCCGTCCTTCAGTCCGCAAAGCTCGATGACCTCGCGAATGCTCTTGACAAGCTTTGTCATCTTACGCCCTCCTTTCCAGACCCAGTGCCTTTGCCATGGCGATGGTGCGCTCGGCTCTGGCAACGATGGGCGCGTCGATCATTTTACCGTACAGGGCGATGGCGCCCTTGCCCTGACGCTTGGCCTCTTCAATGGCGTCCATGACCTCGTAAGCGTAGTCGATCTCCTCGAGGGTGGGGGTGAATACGCGGTTGATGACCTCCACGTGGCGGGGAGAGATGGAGGCCTTGCCCGTGAAGCCCAGTCCCTTGGCGGTGAGAGCGTCAAGCTCGATGCCCTCGTCGTCGTTGACGTCGGTAAAGGGAGTGTCGTACACGTCCACCCCTGCGGCGCGGGCCGCTACCACAAGGCGGGTGCGGGCGTATTCGATCTCGCGGCTCTCCTTGGTGCGCTTGCACTGCAGATCCGCCGTCAGATCCTCGGCACCGAGAAACAGTGCCTTCACGCGGGGCGTGGCCGAGGCGATGGCAAAGGCGTTTTCCACGCCCAGTGCCGTTTCAATGAGGGGCATGAGCCCCACGGCGCCCTTCTCCAGACCGAGGCTTTCCTCCGCCTCGTCCATGAAGCGCTCCGCCAGAAGCACGTCCTCGGCCGAGCCCGTTTTGGGCAGGAGGATCAGATCGGGCTTTTCGGGCAGGATGGCCAGAAGGTCCTTCTGCCAGAAGGCGGTATCCACGGAGTTGATGCGCACGATCCTTTCACAGCCGGAAAGGTCCATGTAGCGCATGGTGTTACGAACGAGGATGCGGGCCGCGTCCTTTTCGGCGGGGCTGACGGCGTCCTCTAAATCGAAGATCACCGCGTCCGCACCCAAAACGGCGGCGTTGATGAGCATGTTGGGGTTGTTACCCGGCAAGAAAAGCATACTGCGGCGCATCAGGCTTCCCCCCTTCCGCGGCGCACGGCCGTCTCTACTCTGGCGCGGATGACACATTCCAGTGCTCCGCGATCTACCACGCGAACGGAGGCGCTCTCCACGCCCTCTTCGGAAAGAACCTCTCTCACGGTGCGTTCGATCTCTTCACCGAACTGCTTTTTCACTACGGATTCCAGAAGGATCTCCAGACCGCTCTGGGCGGGCTCGATCTCCACGTAAACGTCGCTGGATTCCATGGTGCCGGAGGAGGCACGCTTGATCACATTCACGGTTCTTCTTCCTTTCCTCACCCCACGGGGGGCGATATGACATAATAATACAGATATATTATATATAAAGCGAACGGAAAAAGCAATTACTATTTTGCGCTTTTTTCGATTTTTTCTTTCCTTTCGCGCGTCTTTCGTGTATAATGAAGAAAAAAAGCAAAGGAGAGGGCCCATGGACGTTGAATTGGTGAGGAGCCTGCGGGGGACCCGTGCGAGAAAAAGAGACGAGCTTCTGGCTCTTTGCGGCCTGGTTCCCGACGGAGAGGCGGAGGAGACCTGCCTGGTCTGGGACGGGGAGGAGCTTTGCGCCACCGGTGCCCGTGTGGGCAATCTTTTAAAATTTATCGCCGTATCGCCGAGGCGTCAGGGAGAGGGGCTTCTGGCCACTTTGATCTCCGCCCTGCGGCAGAGCGCCTTTTCGGCGGGGGAGGAGCATCTGTTCCTTTACACCAAGCCCGAAAACCGCCTGCTGTTTGCCGATCTCTTCTTCTATCCCGTGGCGGAAACGGACAAGGTCCTTCTCATGGAGGATCAAAGGGAGGGCATCGCCTCCTTTTTGGAGTCCCTTGCTCTGCCGCCCTTTGAGGGAGTTACCGGGGCGGCGGTCATGAACTGCAATCCCTTCACGCTGGGACACCGCTATTTGGTGGAGGAGGCGAAAAGGCGGTGCGACCGTCTGCTTCTTTTCGTGCTCAGTGAGGATAAGAGCGAATTTTCCGCCGGAGACCGCATGGAAATGGTGCGCCGCGGCGTGGCGGATCTGGAGGGTGTAACGGTCCTTCCCACGGGGCCCTATCTCATCTCCTCCGCCACCTTCCCCACCTATTTTCTCAAGGACAGGGACGGTGCCGCCGAGGTGCAGTGTCTCTTGGATATCGATATTTTCTGCCGCTATTTTGCCCCCCGCTTCGGCATTACGCGGCGCTTTGTGGGGCAGGAGCCCTTTTCCCCCATGACCGCCCGCTATAACGAGAGCTTAAAGGAGCAGCTGCCGCTCCGCGGCATCGAGCTCTTCGAGATCCCCCGCAGGGAGGTGGACGGTACCGCCGTCAGCGCCAGCGCCGTGCGGCGCGCCCTTGCCGCAGGGGACAAGGAGACCGTGAGGAGCACGGTGCCTCCCACCACCCTTGACTATTTGCAGACCCTGGGTCTGATCTGAAGGAGGAAAAAAGATGCAAGAAAGACAAAAAAGCCATATCATGAGCAGCTATTTTGCCCCCCGCGGACACCAAAGAATGTACGAATTGGGCATGCAGATCGCTCAGCAGTACCTCTCTCCCTTCGATAAGCTCATCGGCATCATCGGTGATGCGGGCTCGGGCAAGAGTGCCATTATTCGCGGCATGTTCCCCGGCCTTGAGCTGACCAACGACGACGACGGTGTTTACGTGCGCCCGCTCCCCCTTCTGGAGCTGGGTCGGGGCTTCAGCCTCTTTACGCCTCATACCTATCACATGGACGTGCGCTTTGAAAACGGCTTTACCCAGATGAGTGAGCTGGCCGAGGCGGTGACCCACGCCCTCCAGTGCGGCAAGCGGGTCATCGTGGAGCATTTCGACCTGCTTTACCCCATTTTGGGCTTCAACGCCAACCTGCTCATCGGTGTGGGTGAGCAGGTGCTCATCGCCCGTCCCACTCTGTTCGGGCCGGAGCCCGCAGAGATCCGTGACAGTGTGTACGAATCCCTCCATTACCGTCTGATGGCCCATACCGCGGAGGAGCTTTGCGAAATGAGCCTGCCCGAGGAACTTCAGCAGAGCTATACCTACGACGACGTGCGCCACGGCTTCGTATGGGGCTTTTCCGAAAAGCCGGATCTGGATCTGGCGGAGCTGGAGAGAAAGGTATGCGCGCTCATTGAGGCGGATCTGCCCGTGACGTACGTGGATCACGATCACGTGTCCGTGGGAGACAAGGTGCTCTCCTGTACGGGACCCCGCGTGCACGTGCGCCGCACCTCACAGATCGAAAATTTCCGCCTGCTCAATCATTTCGTTTACGATCGTCTTCACCATAAATATCTCTTGGTGGGCTGTGTGGGTAAGAATGCCCAGGCGAATCTGAAAAAGCTTGACGATCAGCAGAAAAAGCAGTCCGATCTGATCCTTTGATATGAAAAAAGAACAAACGTCCGTCACCCTGTCTCAGGTGCTGGCCCTGCGGGAGGATCGGGTACGGTGGCAGGGGGAAATGCTTTCCCACGGTCTGCCCGTGATCTCCTTTTCCATGAATATTGCAGGGCCCGTCAAGACCTCTCCCCTGATCCGCCGCGCCATGGCAGACGGTGTGTTCCTTCTGCGGGCGCGCTTGGGCGAGGCCCTGCACCGTGAGGAGAGGCACCCCTCTTCTGCCGGGGATACGGTGCTGTTTTCCGTGGATAGGGAGCCCTGCGCCTTGAAGGAGCTTTGCCTTGCCCTGGAGGAGGAGCATCCCTGCGGCAGGCTCTTTGATCTGGACGTGCTCGCTCCCACGGGGGAGAAGCTCTCCCGACCCCGTCAGCGGGGCTGCTTCGTTTGCGGGGCGGCGGGCAGCGGCTGTGCCTCCCGTCGGCTCCATTCCGTGGAGGAGCTGCAGGCAAGGACGCACGAGATCTTAACGGAGGGCCTTTTAAAAAGGGATGCCGAGCGCCTTGCGGACTTGACGGTGCGGGCGCTCCTTACCGAGGCGCGCACTACCCCGAAGCCGGGGCTGGTGGACGGGCGCAACAGTGGCAGTCACCGCGACATGGACCTTCCTTTATTTGAAAAAAGCGCTCGCAGTCTGCGGGAGCATTTTGCCGCCTTTTTCCGCTTGGCGCGGGAGAATGCCCACCGTCCCCACGACGGTCTTTACCTCCTTTTACAGAAGGAGGGCGTTTTGGCGGAGCGGAGCATGCTTGCCGCCACGGGTGGTGTGAATACCCACAAGGGTGCGATCTTTTCCATGGGGCTGATCCTCGGTGCCTTGGGGCTTTTTGCGCCGGACGAGCCCTTTTCCGTTTCCCTTTTATCGGATTTCGCCCGTCATCTGGCAGCCATGGCGCCCCTTGCCCAGCTTCGCACGCCCATATCTCAAACCGCAGGCGCCTCTCTTTACCGCTGCGGTATCGGCGGTGTGCGCGGGGAGGCCCTGGAGGGCTTTCCCACGGTGGCGGAGCACGCCCTGCCCTTTTACCGCGATATGCTCTCCCGCGGGCTTGAGGGGGAATACGCCCGCTGTCTGACCCTGCTTCGGATCCTGACCTTAACGGAGGATTCCAACCTGCACCGTCGCGGCGGTGCGGAGGGTGCGGCTTTTGCCCGAGGTGAGGCTGAAAGGCTTCTTTCCGCTCCTCAGCTTCCCGCAAAGGAGGAGCTTTGCGCGCTGGACGATGCCTTTATTGCCCGCAACCTTTCCCCCGGCGGTGCCGCCGACCTTCTGGCACTGACGGAGCTGATCTACCTTTTGGAGGAGGGCTCTTCGCGGGAGAGGGAATTGTTTGAATGATTTCTTGGAAAACCCTTTTTAGGCAAAAAGGGTTTTCCAAACCTTTCTCAAAAACTTTTGGTTTTTATTATTTACAAAAAAAGAGGCCTTTCTGCCAAAACGACAGGAAGGCTTTTTGCTTTATTACAGGGAAAAAACAATAAAAAACACTGAAGTTTTTTGGAAGGGGTGTGGGGAGACCTTTTTTTCGAAAAAAGGTCTCCCCACAAAAGAAAAAATTATTTTTTATAGCGGTTTTCTTTGGCGATCTCGGAAACGGCGCGGAGACGGGCGGAAACGTACTCGTAGCCGTCCTTGCCGTGGGGCTTGACGGGGAGTATGCCCGCTGCTTGACCTTGCTTTACATCATCACCGAGACGGAGGATTCCAACCTTTACCGCCGCGGCGGCAAGGAGGAGGCATCCTTTGCCAAAAACGAGGCGAAAGCCCTTCTTTCGGCGCCCGCTCTTTCCACCCGCGAGGCGCTGTTCCTCCTGGATGATGCCTTTGTGGAAAGAAATCTTTCTCCCGGCGGCGCCGCCGACCTGTTGGCGCTGACGGAATTTCTCCATCTCGCGGAGGAAAGCCTTTCCGCAGAGAAACTGTTTCCATAGAGCCTTTTCCGCTTTGTGCCCAGCCCTTGTAGGTTTGTTTTAAGAAAAAGAGAAAAGAGGCCTTTTCGTTTGAAAAGACCTCTTATTTTTTGCTTTTTTGCGGATCGAAAATTGTTAACGGGGGGCGAGGACCCTCTGCTGTTATAACTTCCTCTGTTTGGGTCTCCTGCTCGTAATTTGAGTCGTCTTGCGTTACAGTTTCTGTTACAGTGATTGAACCTGTTTCTTGCGAATTTCGTTTATACTCATAAAGAGTGCCGTTGACCTCAATGCTTTTGATTCTGAATGCCAAACTGATTTTCAGGTTTTCATCAGCAGCAACCTTCGGTGGTGCAGTGTTTGGCTCATATTGGTTTTCAAAGGAGTAGTAGTCTCTTTTTACTACGGTTGCGTTAAGAATCTGCTCGACCATTTCTTCCGGTACGGTGAAATGAAGGGTTTTGCTGATTCCGTTGTCGGTTTCACCGTAGGAGCTTACGGGGGTATAGTTTTTCGCTTTCTTGATTTCTACGTCTACGCCTTGGAGGCTTATACTACCCAAGTCCAAGTGATAATATCTGCCTGTTTTTGTGAAATCCAAGGAATAAAAGACCATGCTTTTTAAGGAGGGGAGCTTTTTGGAGGCTGCAAATGATGTTACGTTGCCCATAAAAGTGATCTTTTCCAGTGCTTCACAGTTATCAAACATTGTTTGAAGGTCGTATCGTTCGTTTAAGCTGTCCGGTAGAGTGATCTCTCGGATTGCTATGTTTCCCTGAAAGGCTTTTCCGATGGATACGACCTTTTGATTGTCAATGGAGGAGGGAACGGTAAGAATTTTTTTGTTGCCTCGGTAGGCAGTGAGCGTAATGCCGCCGTCAACTTTTTCGTAGGAATAGACCTCGGAGGGGTTTTCTTCCGGTTCCATGGATTCTTCGGTGTCTTCTTGCGTTGTTTCCGGCTTGGTTGCGCCGCAAGATGCGGCGGATAAGATCATGATGCCGCAAAGGAGAAGGAGTGAGAAATGATAGAATGTTTTCATGTTTTTAACCTCAGTTATCAATTTAATTGAAACAATTTTCTTCCAAATAGATCAGTTCAGTCTGCAGCTTTTTACGCAAGTTTTGATAATACAGAGCGGCAATGGCAAATGCGATGGCGCCGGCAAAAAGAAAGAATGCGTAAACGAAGAAAAAAGCTCCGAAAAGACCATCGAGTGCAAAAAACAACATCCAGATTCCGAGAGCAAATAATACACCTGCGGCGATCAAAAAACCGACGATCGCCGTTTTTCTTTTTTTGATCTCTTCCTCTAAGCTTGGAATGCTGCGAAATTTTGTACCGCAATCGGCGCAAAACCAAAAGTTTCGGTCAACTGTGGAGAATGCGCTTGCACCTCCGGATTCCGAAGTGATGGAAACGTTACGGGAAGCGCAGCTCGGGCAGTGGATCTTGCCACGTTCATTTTGCTCGCGGGGCTTCTGTGCAGTGCCACAGTTGTTGCAAAAGGCTGCCTCTTCCTTCAGCGTGGCGCCGCAATTTTGACAATAACTCATTTTTGACTCCTTTTCAAGTATAGTAACTCCCTGGAATGAACAACTGAGAGTGTAAACGATTATACCCTTAAAGTTGTTCGGTGTCAACCCTTAAAGTTTATTTTAAACTACAACTCTATGGGTTAAACTATAAGGGGTAAGGCCAACAACGGGGAGAGGAAGAGTGGACGAATGAATTGGGAAGCAGTGGGAAAGCGCATCCGCAGACAAAGAGAGTTTTTGGGTTATTCCCGCGAAGCGTTGGCGGAGAGAATCGACGTTACACCTAAATTCTGTTCGGATATTGAGCTGGGAATCAAGGGAATGTCCGTTCCCACGCTGTGCCGCTTGACGCGGGTTCTGAACCTTTCCGCCGATTATATTTTGTTTGGCGATGAGGAGCGAGGGGAAACGCCTGTGATTCAAATGATCCGGCGCTGTCCCGGCGAGGCGGAACCGCATTTGGAAACGATCGTAAAGACTTTTTTACAAGCGGTGGAAAAAAACGATAATAAAAACTCTTGAGTGCGATCGCTTGGGAGAGGGAATTGTTTGAATGATTTCTTGGAAAACCCTTTTTAGGCAAAAAGGGTTTTCCAAACCTTTCTCAAAAACTTTTGGTTTTTATTATTTACAAAAAAAGAGGCCTTTCTGCCAAATGACAGGAAGGCTTTTTGCTTTATAACATGGGAAAACAAGAAAAACACTGAATGTTTTTGGGGAGGGGGTACGGGGGAGCGACCTTTTTGCAAAAGGTCCTCCCCCGTAAAGAATTTCCAAAAAATTATTTCTTATAGCGGTTTTCCTTGGCGATCTCGGAGACGGCGCGGAGACGGGCGGAAACGTATTCGTAGCCGTCCTTGCCGTGGGGCTTGGTGCAGGCGGAGCAGTCCTTGACGCCCTTATCCGTATAGGTAAAATTACCGCCGCAGGCCGCGCCCAGCGCGTAAAGGGGGCAGCAGCAGAACATACAGTTAAAGTCGTCCCCCTCCAGCTGGTGGCAGGGGAAATATTCGCACTCGGTATTTTTAAAATAGCTGTGATCGTTCTTTTTCATGGGAACTCCTTTCACTTTTCCAAAAAGGCACGAAGCCTTGGCAGCGCGGTAAGGGCGACCCTTTCGCCCAAGGCGTGGCATAAACGGAGCTTTTCGGGATCCCGCTCCGTGCGACCGGCGGGCAGCTCTGCCTCGGGTGCCAGGATCAACACGCGCCCCTCCCTTTCCCGCTTTTCCAAAAGGGCGAGGGTCTCGTTATAGACCTCGTGACGCCGTGCCATGGCCGCCTGCAGAGCGGGGTATTTTTTGTATTTTGCGGAAATGAGGGGCAGTGCCGCACTTTTTTTCTTGCGATAGGCGCGGGGACGGGTCAGTACCACCACGTTCTTTTCAAAGCCCTTTTCCTCCATAAAGAGAAGGGGCACGGAATCGGCAATGCCGCCGTCAAGATATTCCCTTCCGTCCAAGACCACGGGGCGGGACACCAGCGGCATGGAGGCCGAGGCACGGAAGATCTCCATAAGACGGGTCTTGTCGGGGTCCGAGCAGAGGAAAAATTCCGTCTTACCCGTGGCCATATCGGTGCAGGCCGCCCAAAACTCGGTGGGATCGGCCTCGTAGGTATCAAAATCGAAGGGGTCCAGCTCCAAGGGCAGCTCCCGATAACAAAAATCCGCCCCGAACAGATCGCCCGTTTTCCACAGGGACCGCAGGGAGAAGAAGCGCGGATCGCGACAGTAGCGGGCGTTATAGCGAAGGGGGCGCCCTGCCTGACGGCTCTTGAAGTTACAGCCGAAGGCCGCACCCGCACTGACTCCCACCACGGCGGGGAAGCGGATGTCCTCCTTTAAAAACACGTCCAGTACGCCTGCGGTAAACAGACCCCGCAGACCGCCGCCCTCCAGCACGAGCCCTACGGACGGCAAGCTTTTTTCATCAGCCATAACGACCTTCCTTTCCCCTCTATTGTAGCGCAAAAGCCCTCCTTTGGCAATTGTTTTTTAAAAAAAGGGGCGTAAGAAATAAATATCACACCGGCAGAGCCGGTGGTTTTATAACAGCCCTAAAGGGCAGAATACTGGCTCACCCCTAAAGGGGTACGCCAAAAGCTAAAGCTACCAACCGCAAGGGGTACGTCAATCCTTAAATGGATCGTCGTAC
>JAFQMA010000044.1 GCA_017414535.1 Clostridia bacterium
GTACCACTGGTCTCGCCCATGTTACCGAAGGCCATCATCTGCACGTTAACGGCAGTGCCCCAGGAATAAGGAATGTCGTGGTCCATTCTGTAGATGTTGGCGCGGGGGTTGTCCCAGGAACGGAATACGGCCTGAATAGCGGCGAAGAGCTGCTCCTTGGGATCGTCGGGGAAGTCGGTACCCAGCTGAGCCTTGTACTCGGCCTTAAACTGGTTAGCCAGCTGCTCCAGATCCTCGGCAGTGAGCTCCAGGTCGGAAACAACGCCCTTCTGCTCCTTCATTTCATCGATGAGCTTCTCGAAATACTTCTTGCCCACCTCCATAACAACGTCGGAGAACATCTGGATAAATCTTCTGTAGCAGTCCCAAGCCCATCTGGGATTGCCGGACTTTTCGGAAAGAACGCGAACGACCTTCTCGTTGAGACCGAGGTTCAGGATGGTATCCATCATACCGGGCATGGAAGCGCGAGCACCGGAACGAACGGAAACGAGGAGAGGATTCTCCATATCACCGAACTTCTTACCGGTGACCTGCTCCATCTTACCGATGGTCTCCATGATCTCGGCACGGATCTCGGGATTGATCTGACGGCCGTCTTCATAATACTGAGTGCAGGCTTCGGTAGAGATGGTGAAGCCCTGAGGTACGGGAAGACCGATCTTGGTCATCTCGGCAAGGTTAGCACCCTTTCCACCGAGAAGGTTACGCATGGAAGCATCGCCTTCAGTGAAGAGATAACAAAACTTTTTGCTCATTGTTTTTCCTCCGTAGTTTTATCAAACATAATTTACAGGTTATTTTAACATATTTAAAAAGATATTGCAAGGAAAATGCTTTGGTTTTTGAAGAAAAAACTTAAAAAAACAATAAATTTACCGTTTGTTAATATCGCCGTAGGGAAACAGAAGATCAAAAAGTTCCTCATTGCGCTTCCCTCTTCCCAAAAGGTGGTTATAGCCGAATACGGCTTCCAGCCCCGTGGCCAGGCGATAGGAATACACATCGATATTGCGGGGGGCGGAATTGGCCTTGGCATTCTTTGCGCGGGTGAATACACCCTTCTCCTCCTCGGTAAGATGCTCCAGTCCCTGCTTTACCGCAAGGCTTTGCTTTTCTGCGGTGACGTATGCCAGTGCAAGGTGATTGGCCTCGGCGCTGTTCTTGCTTTCCTTCATAACGCGAGAGCGAACCAGCACCTCCATGACCGCATCCCCGAGATAGGCCAGAAGCAGGGGCGAATCCAAAACGTCCATGGGTTTCTCCTTTCATGAAAAAAGCAGGGACAAGCCCTGCTTTTCGGTTTTGTTATTCAGCTGCGACGTCCTCGTCTTCTTCGGGAGCCTTATAGTCGTCTCCGGTGGAGACGGAGGTGATGGAGCAACCACCATTCTTCAGGTCATCCAGAGGAGCAAGATCCTTCACGGGGTTCTCGGACAGGAACAGGGTCTTGAGCTTCTCAAGCTTGGCAAGAGAGGTCACGTTATCGATCTTATTGGTGGTAAGATCGAGGCTGGTCAGTGCGGTGAGCGCCTCCAGAGCGGTAACGTCAACGATCTCGTTGTCGGAGAGGATCAGAGTCTCGAGCTTGGTCAGTGCCTTCAGCGCGGACACATCGGCGATCTCGTTCTGATCCAGAGACAGAGAGGTCAGCGCGGTAGCGCCCTCAATGCCGGTAAGGTCTGCGATCTTATTCTTGGAAAGCAGAAGAGTCTCGAGCTTGGTCAGTGCCTTAACGGCGGAAATATCGGTCAGCTCACAATCGGTCACGGACAGCGTGGTCAGAGCGGTCATGCCCTCTACGCCCTTGAGAGAGGTGAGCTTGTTCTCGCTGAGCACCAGCCCCTCCATAGCGGTAAGGCCGCTGAGGGACTCAAGAGTCTCGATCTCGTTATCCTGCAGAGACAGGTTAGTGAGCTTGGTCAGAGAAGACAGAGCGGAAACATCCTTAATACCGTTTTCGCCGGCGGAAAGCTGCTTGAGAGAGGTCATGGAGGAAAGGACGGAAAGATCGGAAATGCCGGTCTTGGTAATATCCAGGGTCTCCATAGCGGTCATGCCCTTCAGGAAGGTAGCGTCGGAAACGGCAACCTCGCTCAAATCCAGCATCTTCAAATTCACCAGAGATGCGAGAGGAGCAAAATCGGTAAGCTTGGTATCGGTAATGACCAAATACTCAAGGCCGGTAAGGGGGGCAATATCCTCAGCAGAAGCAATGGCATCGGGATCGCCGGAGAGATCCAGATACTTCAGACCCGTCAGCAGGGCAAGGTCAGCCTTGACGTCCTGCAGATCGGTGAGGATCTGCACGCCCGTGGCGGCGGAGGAGGGATCCTGATCCTCATCCAGCGCGGTGATGCAGGCATCGCCGCCGAAGGCAAGGGTATTGCCGCCTACGAAATAGGCGTAGCGGATGGTAGCCAGATCCTCTTTGGTGATCTGACGGGGTTCTTTTTCAAAGTAGTCGCTCATGGCGGAGAGGAACACGGGATCCTCGATCAGGGTAGAGGTCTGATTAAAGGCACCGATGAAGATCAGTACAAGAAAAGCCACCAGAACGGCGCAGATCACGGAGAATCCGATGATCGTGCCCTTGTTCTTGGTTTTCGCGGTTTTTGCCATATCAATATCCTTTCGTTGCGGAAATTTACTATTATAATTTACAACTTTTTTGCCTAATTGTCAACCTCTTTGAAGGGATTTGACAAAACAGTCAGGGTAGAAGAGTCAAAACGCACCTCGGGCGTTAGGGTCACGGTATAGACCCGTCCCACCTCAAAGCTCTCACCGCGGGTGGCGGTGTGGATGAAATTTTCCGTATAGCCCTCCATGGCTCCGCCGCGCACACGCTCGCAAAGCACGCGATAGCTCTTCCCTGTCCGCTTTTCGGCAAAGGCACGGCTCTGCTTTTCCGCCACGGCTAAAAGGGCGGCACAGCGCTCCTTTTTCACCTGCTCGGGAACGGGGTCGACCATGGTGGCAGCCTTCGTTCCTTCTCGGGGAGAAAAGGGAAAAATATGGGTATGCAGGAGGCCTGCACGCTCCACCAGAGAGGCGGTTTCGGAAAAATCCTCCTCTCGCTCGCCGGGGAAGCCGCAGATGAGATCAGCGGAGAGGCCTGCATCGGGAAAAAACTTATAGATCGCATCCAAGGCCGCTTCCTCCTCACGGCGGGTATAGCGCCTGCCCATACGGGAAAGCACGGCATCGGAGCCGCTTTGGAAGGACAGATGAAAATGGGGCATGACCTTGGGAAGGGCCGCGAGACGGGAGCAAAGCTCCTCGGTAAAGAGACTGGGCTTTAAGGAGCCGAAGCGAATGCGCTCTATGCCCTCAAGGCCGTGTAGGCGCTCCACCAGCTCCGCAAGGGATCTTTTGGGGGTAAGATCGGTGCCGTAGGCACCCGTTTCAATGCCCGTAAGCACGATCTCACGATAACCGTTCTCCGCCAGGCGGCAGGCTTCGGTAAGGATCTCCTCCTCCCCGCGGGAGCGGACTCTGCCGCGAACGAGGGGTACGTAGCAATAGCTGCAAAAGCTGTTACAGCCGTCCTCTATTTTGATAAAGGCACGGGCATTATGACTGCGACAGAGGGACATAGGCTCGTATTTCCGTACCGCGGAAATATCCTCCCGCAGATCGAGACGCCTTCTCCTTTCGGGCGGGGTCTCCGCAAGCTCCGCCAAAAGCGGGGCCAGGCTTCCCTTGCGGGTGTTGCCGCAAAGCACGTCAACCTGCTCGAAAACGGGATCGGACGCCACGCCTTGAGAAAAGCAGCCGCACACGCAGACCACAACGGCAGGGTCCTGAGCCTTTACTGCCAGCGCACGGCGGATGACCTGACGGTCCTTGCGCACGCTCTCACCCGTTACGGCACAGGTATTGATCAGATAAAGATCGCTCTTTTCCTCTCCCCTGCTCTCCCGCAGTCCCAAGGCAAGAAGCGCCTCGCGGACGGACTGGGTCTCGTACTGATTGACGCGACAGCCGAGAGTGGTGAGAGTAAAGGTCTTAATAGACATAATCGAATTCGATGCCGTAGATATCCACGGTATCGCCGTCCTTGACGCCTGCCTTCTGCATGGCGTCCTCTACACCCGAATCCTTCATGATCTTCTGGAAATAACGGACCTGGTCGCGATCGGCAAAATTGATCTTTTCAATGAAGCGGCAAAGCCACTCACCCTCCACGAACCAAACCTCGCCCACGCGGGTGACGGTGGTTCTCTGAGCGGTGATCTTTTCTTCCTCCTCCACCTCTTCCACAAAGTCGGCCTCGTATTCCTTCAAGGGGGGGAGCTTGGAAAGCTGGCGGGCAGCCTCCTCGATGACCTCGCGGACACCCTGGCCCGTTTGGGCGGAGACGTAGAAGAGCTTGCGACCCGTGCGGGCACACTCCTCCTCTAAGGCCGCCTTGCCCTCATCGGTCAGGCCGAGGTCCGCCTTGTTGGCTACCACGATCTGGGGACGCTCAAGGAGCGTAGGATCGTATTTTTCCAGCTCGCCGCAGATGACGCGCATATCCTCCACGGGGTCTCTGCCCTCACTGCCTGCGGCATCCACCACGTGCAGGAACAGACGGCATCGTTCCACGTGACGGAGGAACTGGTGACCCAGTCCTGCGCCCTCGCCCGCGCCCTCGATAAGGCCGGGAAGGTCTGCCATAACGAAATTTTCCTCGGGGGAAAGCGACACCACGCCCAGCACGGGAGAAAGGGTGGTGAAATGATAGGCCGCCACCTTGGGGCGGGCAGCACTGGCACGGCTGATAAAGGTGGATTTGCCTACGCTGGGAAAGCCGATGAGACCCACGTCTGCCAGCATTTTGATCTCCAGCGTGATCTCACGCTCCTGACCGAGCTGGCCGGGGTTGGCAAACTGAGGGATCTGACGGGTAGGGGTGGCAAAATGAGCGTTGCCCCAGCCGCCGCGGCCGCCCTTTGCCGCAACGAAGGTCTTATCACGGGACAGATCGAACATGACCTTGCCCGTTTTTTTATCGCGGATCACCGTTCCGGGAGGAACCATGATCACAAGGTCCTGCCCGTTTTTACCGTGGCAACGCTTGCCCTTGCCGTCCTCACCGTTTTCAGCGATGAATTTTCTTTTATAACGAAATTTGATGAGGGTATTCTCTCCCTCATCCACGGCAAAGATCACACTGCCGCCGCGGCCGCCGTCACCACCGTCGGGACCGCCCTTGGCAACGTATTTTTCACGGCGAAAGGATACGGCACCGCCGCCACCCTTGCCCGCTTTGATGAAAATATCGGTCTTATCTACGAATACGGACATTTTAACACCTCCTTAGTAGAAAAAAAGGGGTACGCCCATCAAGACATACCCCTTAAATAATCTGTGCAGGATCAGTCGCAGTAAACGCTGACCTTCTTCTTGCCGCCTGCCATGGGCTCGTACTTTACGGTACCTGCCTTCGTAGCGAACAGCGTATCGTCGGAACCGATGCCGACGTTCTGGCCGGGATGGATATGGGTGCCTCTCTGGCGAACGAGAATGTTGCCTGCGATGCAAGCCTGACCGTCAGCCTTCTTTACGCCCAATCTCTTGGACTCAGAATCTCTGCCGTTCTTGGTAGAACCAACACCTTTTTTGTGTGCAAAAAATTGCAAGCTGATTTGAATCATCGTAATACCCTTTCTATTACTTTTCTGTTACCGTAAGATGGGCGGGATACTGCTTTGCCAGCTCCCGAAGCTGGATCAAATAGCCGCGAAGGACACCCTCAACGGCATCCGCTCGGGACGGCTCCACACTCTCTACGGTCATGGAAATATGCGCATTTTCTTCCTCCACAAGGACCCTGCAACGGGCACCGAACACATCGGTGACGGTATTGACGCAAAGCTGCGTCATGGCGCTGACCGCGGCACAGAGCACATCCTGCCCTGCATCGGCCAGTCCTGCATGACCTCGAGTGGAAAAGGACCGGATCTTGTTATCTCGGATAACAAAGTCCGCGCGAATCATGCCTTGGCGATCTTGGTGATCTGAACCTTGGTGTAGGGCTGTCTGTGGCCCTGCTTCTTCTTCTCGTTCTTCTTAGCCTTGTAGCGAAGAATGACGATCTTCTTGTTTTTGCCGTTCTTAACAGCATTGGCTTCTACGTAAGCACCCTCGATCGCGGGAGCGCCTGCCTGGAAACCGGCCTCGTCGGAGATGGCAAGAACCTTATCAAACTTTACAGTCTCGCCGGCCTCAACATTCATCTTTTCGAGGAACACTACGTCGCCCTCGGAAACCTTGTACTGCTTTCCGCCAAATTCAAAAATAGCAAACACGAAAAGCACCTCTCTTTCTTTTATGTCTCGCTGTCGAAGGCAAAGCACGCGCTTTTTTCGGAGCCTTTTCCATGCGGCCTTTCATTTTAGCACGGATGAGGATGGAATGTCAACCTTTTTTTACCGAAATGCGAAGGAATTCTCCCCTTCCGCAAAAAAGTTTTCAATTTGTTCAAAAAAATGCCTCACCCGAGGTGAGGCATTCCCGTCAGTCCTGATTCTCTTCAATGTACTGAGCAACGGCGCGGACCGTTTTCAATTTTACGACGTCCTCATCGGGAACGAGGATGTTGAATTCTTCTTCAAGGGTCATGAGCATATCGACCACGTCAAGGCTATCGGCACCCAGATCCTCGAGAATATTGGCATCGTCATCGATGTCGGCGGGATCCATGCGAAGAGCCTTGGCAAGCAGTTCTTTTACTTTTTCGATCATAAAAACTCCTTTTACGCTGAGCGTTTTTCAAAAAATGTATGCATATTCTACACGAAGAGGCTTTGCTTGTCAACCCTGATTTTTCACAGCTCCCCTGCCAGGCAGCGGGAAACGGTGGTGTCGCGGTCGGAAACGTACAGGCGGTACCAGGTAACGAATACAAGAAGCGTCCAAAGCTTTCTGTAGTTATCCGCCTTACCCTCGCGGTGATCCTCAAGAAGACGCAGCGCGGCATCGCGGTCGATGTATTCGGTACAGGTCATATTTTCCAGAATATCCTTGGCCCAGCCGTAAAGCTCGTCCTTGAGCCACACGCGCACAGGGACGGGGTAGCCAAGCTTGGGACGGAGGAAGGTAGCCTCATCCACCAGATCTCGGAAAGCATCTCTTAAAATATATTTCGTGGTGCCGCGGGTGAGCTTATCTCCATCGGCAAGGCTCGAAGCCACGCGGAACACCTCCTTATCTAGGAAGGGCACGCGAACCTCCAGCGAATGATACATGGAAAGGCGGTCTCCCTTCACCAGGATATCGCCGCGGATCCAGGAGCGCATATCCACGTATTGCATTCTTTGCATGGGCGTCATGCCCGCCTCCTTGGCGGCACGGTGGATCTCTTGCTCGGGCTCGTAAAAGTGCAGAGCGGGATCGTAAGTCTTAAGAAAGGCTTTCTTTTGCTTATCGCTGAATACGAAGGCATTACCGATATAACGCTCCTCCAGAGGGGTGGTACCGCGATAGAGGAGATTCTTGCCCTTTACGCAATCGGGCAGAATGCGGGCAAGCCAAGCCAGAACGGAGCGAATGGGCGTGGGCAGGCCGTAAATGCGGGAGGAGAAGCGGGACTCGTCGTAGACCTTGTAGCCGCCGAACAGCTCGTCGGCGCCCTCTCCCGAAAGGACCACCTTCAAATGGCGGGCGGCCTCCTGGCAGACAAGATAAATCGCCACGGTGGAGGGGTCGGCTACGGGAAGATCCAGGCTCCAGACCACCTTTTCAAAGGCGTTTTTGAAATCCTCCACGTCGCGTACCACCTTGATATGGTCCACGTCCAGATGCCGGGTGATGGCGGAGGCGTCGTCGATCTCGGAATAGCCCTTCACTCCAAAGGCAACGGTAAAGGCCTTAATGCCGGGATTGAGCTTGGAGGAAAGGGCGGTGATGATGGCGGAATCAATGCCGCTGGAAAGGAAGGTGCCTACGGGCACGTCGGAGATCATATGGTACTTAACGCTTTCGGTGAGAGTCTCGCGCAGGAGCGCCTTTTTCTCCTCGTAGCTCTTTTCTCCGTCGGTACGGAAGATGGGATCGAAATAGCGCTCTACCTTGCATTCGCCCGTGACCCCGTCAAACACCAGGAAATGGCCTGCGGGCAGAATGGAAAGCCCGCCCGCAAATTCCTTGGCGGGCATATACTGGTAGGTAAAATAATGCTGTACCAGCTCCTTTTTCGTTTCAAAGCTCTCGTAGGAGGGATCGAATAAAAAGGCCTTGGCTTCGCTGGAAAAGGTAATCCCCTTCTCCGTGACACGGTAATACAGCGGCTTGATGCCGAAGGGGTCGCGGGCAAGCAGGAGCTTGCGGCTTTCCCGATCGAAGAAGGCGATGGCGAACATGCCGCGCAGACGGGTCAAGAAGGACGCGCCCTCCTTGCGATAGAGCTTGAGCATGATCTCCAGCTCGGAGGAGGTCACAAAGCTTTCGCCCTGCAGGGTCTCCTTCAATTCGCGATAATTATAGATCTCGCCGTTGAATACGCCCGTGATCCTACCGTCGTCGGTCTCCTTGGGCTGACTGCCGCCGGAAAGATCGATAATGGAAAGGCGGCGAAAGGCAAAGGCGATCTCCCCTTCCGCCACAAGGCTGGATTCATCGGGCCCGCGGAAACGAATGGCATGACTCATGCGGGAAAGGTTCTCGCGATCCTCTCCGCACAGGCCGCCCGGCTGAAACATTCCTGCAAATCCGCACATGGAATAAACTCCTTTAAACTTCTTTTACTCTGTCAAAACAGAGTCTGAATTACATATATTTATATTCGACCTCGGCGCGCAGATCATCCGCCGTATCCTTATATACGTAAAGGATGAGCGCGTAGAAGATCCACACCGCGATGGCAAGAAGGGTCGGGGTCAAAATGCCGATATAGGCAAAAACTCCCTCTCCCAGCAGAACAGTGGCCGCCACAGACAGCAGAATAAGCTTTAAGCGTACGTTCTGTACAGTAAATTCCTTTGCCACGCGATAGGTGGAGAGCATAGCCAGAAGGAACAGCACAAGAGAGGCCAGCTGGCTGAGCACTGCCATGACGGAGGTCAGGAAAAACAAGGGGAAGACGGTCTCAAAGGGATCCATCACAAAGAGGCATACCACGCGATATACGAAGGGGATCACCGTGCCCCAGAGGCCTACGTGACGCAGAACGCGCTCTGCGGGACGGAGAGGACAAATCTCCTTCAGGGCGGAAAGGCCCCAAAAAACAAAGAGTCCAAACACGGGCTGAGGTAACAGGGACAGCCCCTCGGAATAAAAATCGAAGAGGAAGATCGATCCTACGAAAAAGCGGAAAAAGGCGTTTCGCACGGCAATGCGGATCCGCATATTTTGGTTTTTACCTACTTTTTCCTCATAATCCGCGCGAACGTTCTCACAGAAGACCGCGTCACCCTTCAAGCGACGGGCATAGGCGGACAGCACGCGGAGGGTATAGATACCGAACACCAAAAGCACCACGACACAGGCAATAAAGAGAATGCTGCGAGTGAACTGGAAATTGGAAACCATCTCGCTGTAATTCTCCACGTGGTCGGCATCGGAATCGATATGGGGATACAGCGCCGCCAAGCCCTGGGGGAGAAAATGACAGGTATGCTTTACGATAAAGAAGGAAATGAGAAAGCCGCGTACCACCTCGAAGCCCTTCAAGGTTCCCTCGCCGCCACGACGGGTGGCAAGATACTGAATGCCCTTTAACAGGTTATCGGCAAACATATAGGAGAGCCACAGATCCAGAACGAAAAAGACGAAGCTTGCCGTCAGACGGGTGGACTCAAACCGGGATGGGATAACCATCAGAGTGGCAAAGAGCTTTGCCGAGGAGCTGATGGCCAAAAGGAAGGCCCAGCGGCGTGCCAAAGACAGTCGTTCCTCCAAATGGGAGCCCTTTTCCAGTGCGCGGGCGATCAACAGAAAGCCGATCAGATCGGGAAAGAGATCCAAGGTGACCAGCTCCGGATTGATCAGGAACAAAAAGCCGAAGAGAAAAAGACCTGTTTTCATGCAACCATCCTTTCTATTCGGAAAGATCCGACAGTCTCAAGACACAGCGGAACAGACAAATGGCGCCGAACCAAACGAGGAACACCCAAAAAAGAAGCTCCAGCGTAACAAGGGTCGCGGTCACCGTGGCAAGCCCCTGAGGAGCAAAATTGCGCAGTGCCGTTGCCGCCAAATACAAGATTCCGTCCACCAAGGCAATACGAGGGAGAAAGCCGTGATGACCGGAAAGCTTCGGCTCACCGAGGCGAAAGGCCATAGCGGAGGTCTTTTGGAACAAGAGATAGGTAAAGGCAAGCTTTAAAAGGCGCATGCAGACATCCAGCGCGGTGGCGGCAAGACTCGCCTTTCCCGCCTCTCCGTAGAAAACGGAGAAAAACAGGGTGCCCTTCAGCAGCATCAGCACGGACAGAGGCAAAAGGAACAGAGTCGCTTTTTTGAGAAAAGCAAAATCCTCCCCCTTTTGGCAAAGCCTTCTGAATCCCAAAAACAGAAGCAGAAAGCCCAAGACGTCGGGGAAAATATCCAAAAGGAGATAGCTTGCTCCTCCGCCCGCTACAAGGCCAATCTCAAAATCGTAAAGGAGCATGAAGCCGATAAAAAGAAATCCAAAGCCCATCAGCCGTTCTCCTTCAGGCCGCAGCACTTCTTATACTTTTTGCCGCTGCCGCAGGGGCAGGGATCATTGGGAGAGGGGGTGCTCTTCTTCACAACGGGAGCTTTTTTCACGGAACCGTCGCTCTGTCCGGTAGAGGTGATCTTGGCCACCGCCTCCCTCTTGATAGCACGCTTGGGGAATACGGACAGCAGGGTCATGGCGGTATTATTACGGATCTCGGACACCATTTCATCAAACATGACGGAGCCCTGGATCTTATATTGCACCACAGGATCGCGCTGAGCGTAAGCGTTAAGGCCAATGCTGTTCTTCAGCTCGGTCATGGCATCCAGATGATCCATCCAGAGCTTATCCACATGTCGAAGCAGAATGACGCGCTCCACCTCACGGAATTCCTCCTCGCCAAAAAGCTTTTCCTTTTCTGCGTAGAGGGTACGGGCGCGGTCCAAAAGAAGCTCGGTGACCTCATCCGCATCGGGCTTTGCGGCATCCTCCTCAAAAAGGAAATCCTCGGGGGTGCAAAGAATACCCATGAACTTCTGCTTCAACTCATCAAAGCGATAGTCGCCCTCCCCTTCGGGAGCGAAGGACAGCACCGCATCAGTGACCATGCCCTCCACCATGGAGAGGATCTTTTCTTTCATATTGAGGCCGTCCAGCACCTCGCCGCGCTGCTGATAGATGAGGCCGCGCTGCTGGTTCATGACGTCGTCGTACATAAGCACGTTCTTACGGCGGTTGAAGTTATCGCCCTCCAGGCGCTTCTGGGCATTTTCGATGGAGGAGGAAATGATCTTGGCATCGATGGCCTGATCCTCCTCCAAGCCGAGACGGTCCACGATGCCGATGATACGGTCACTGCCGAACAGGCGCAAAAGATCGTCCTCGAAGGACAGGTAAAAGGTGG
This sequence comes from Clostridia bacterium, assembly GCA_017414535.1. Lineage (GTDB taxonomy): Bacteria > Bacillota > Clostridia > Oscillospirales > SIG627 > RGIG5579. The sequence continues at coordinate 11,538 of JAFQMA010000044.1, forward strand.
ATGCACCGGGGTCGCCCTGACGGCCGCTTCGACCGCGGAGCTGGTTATCGATACGGCGGGATTCGTGCCTCTCGGTACCGATGATGTAAAGGCCGCCCGCCTCTCTGACCTTTTCGGCGGCGGGGGCGATCTTCTCCTCAAATTCGGAAAGCAGGGCTCGGTAGCGGGCACGGGCAGTCAAGATGGCCTCGTCCTCGGTCTCAAAAAAGGCATCGGCCGCGCGGATCATATCCTCATCAAAGCCCTCCTTGCGCATGGCGGAAACAGCCATGAACTCGGGGTTGCCGCCCAGTTTGATATCGGTGCCTCGGCCTGCCATGTTGGTGGAGATGGTAACGGCGCCAAAGCCGCCTGCCTGCGCCACGATCTCCGCTTCCTTCAGATGGTGCTTTGCATTGAGCACGTTATGAGGGATCTTGGCCTTTTGCAAAAGGCGGGACAGGAATTCACTCTTTTCAATGGAAACGGTGCCCACCAGTACGGGCTGGCCCTTTTCATGACACTCGCGGATCTTTTCCACGATGGCACGGTACTTGCCCGCCACGGTCTTGTAGACCACATCGGGATGATCCACCCTTGCCAAGGGGCGGTTAGTGGGGATCTCCACCACGTCAAGGTTATAGATCTCGCGAAATTCGGGCTCCTCCGTAAGCGCGGTGCCGGTCATACCGGAAAGCTTCTTATACAGACGGAAATAGTTCTGGAAGGTGATGGTAGCAAGGGTCTTGCTTTCCTTCTGGATGTCCACGCCCTCCTTCGCCTCGATGGCCTGATGGAGACCCTCGGAATACCGTCTGCCGTACATCATACGGCCGGTGAAGGAATCCACGATAATGATCTGGCCGTCCTTGACCACGTAATCCTCGTCACGATGCATGGTGCCGTAGGCCTTGATGGCCTGGTTCACATGGTGATAGAGGGTGGCGTTCTCGGGATCGGTCAAATTGTCGATGCCGAAGAATTTTTCCGCCTTTTCCACGCCGCGGGGGGTCATAGTGGCACTCTTGGCCTTTTCGTCGATGATGTAATCGGCCTTCAGATCCTCGTAGAGCTCCTTGCTGTCAGCCTCCTTGACCTTATAGGGCTTAAGGGTCCTGGCAAGGGCGTCGGCACGGGTATAAAGCTCGGAGGAGGTATCCCCCTCGCCCGAGATGATCAGAGGCGTTCTGGCCTCGTCAATGAGGATGCTGTCCACCTCGTCCACGATGGCAAAGGCGTGACCGCGCTGAACCATGTGCTCCTTATAGAGGACCATGTTGTCACGAAGATAGTCGAAGCCGAATTCGTTATTGGTACCGTAGGTGATATCGGCAGCGTAGGCAGCCCTCTTTTCCTCCTTATCCATGCCGTGGATCACAAGGCCCACGGAAAGACCGAGGAAGCGATAGAGCTTACCCATCCACTCGGAGTCGCGCTTGGCAAGATAGTCGTTGACAGTAACGATGTGCACGCCTCTGCCCGTCAGTGCGTTCAGATAGGCGGGAAGGGTCGCCATCAGCGTTTTACCCTCGCCCGTTTTCATTTCGGCGATCCTACCCTGATGAAGCACGATACCGCCGATGAGCTGAACGCGATAGTGGCGGGTGCCAAGGACTCGACTGCCGGCTTCGCGAACGAGAGCAAAGGCATCGGGAAGAATATCGTCCACCGTTTCCCCTGCGGCAAGACGCTCCTTCAGACGGTCGGTGGTAGCGCGGAGCTGATCGTCCGTCATGGCGGCGTAAGTATCGCTGAGCGCTTCAATGGCATTCACGGTCCCCTGCATTCTTTTGATGGCATGGTCAGAGTGAGTGCCGAAGATCTTTTCAATCAAACCCATGGTATTTCCTTTCAACAAAACAACTTTTCTGAGTTTTGAGAATATATTTAAGTACCATTATAGGCGCTTTTGGCATTTTTTTCAAGTACGTAGGGGAATTTTTCCCATTTTATGCGCTTTCCTTGCGCATTCACGGCTTCCGCCTCCGAAGGATGAGGCATCGGAACAAGCAAACTGCGCCAAACAAGCTACACGAAACGTAGAACACAGCGATCTCCTGCCAGGGAGAAAGCGAAGAATAAAACGAGAGGGCCGCCATGCAAAGAGACAGAGAAAAAACTCCCCTGATCCACTTTCCCGAAAACAAAAACAAGCCCGTAAAAAGCAGTGCCGAAGCCACAAGCCAAAGTCCTGCCATCAGAAGCACTCCCCTCCTCTCTTTTCAGGCGAAGAAGCGAAGAGGTCGCTTCAATCCGCGCCGTTTGATCTTGCCGTTGCTTTCCCTATTATTGGCAATTTTTCTGCTTTCCATGTACGTGGAGGAAAAGATCTCACCCATGCTTGGCGAGCTGGCGGAGCGCAGTGCGGAGGAATATCTTTACCGCACGGTAAACGCTACGGTGGGGTGCCTTGCAAGAGAGGGAGGGCTCGACTATGACCGTATGGTAAACACCCTGCGTGACGGCACGGGGCAGGTGATCTATCTGGAGGTGAATACGGCACGACTCAATGAGGCTCGAAGCGATCTTATCTCAAGGATCCATAGAGATCTGCAAAAGGAAACGCGGTTAAAGGTCAGCGTACCGCTGGGCAGCCTGACGGACACAGGGCTCTTCGGAGGGCGTGGCCTCCCCGTCAGCGTCAGAGTCTACGCCGTAGGTGCTACCGAGGGAGACGTTTATACCGTGCTGGAGGATTGCGGCATCAATCAGACACGGCATCTCATGTGCGTAAAGGTACGGGCAAAGCTTTATCTCGTTCTTCCGGGAGAGGATCGAGAGGTGAGCCTTGAGATCACCCTTCCGCTGGGCGAGCGGGTGCTCGTGGGCGACGTGCCCGAGATCTATCTTGACACCATCGGTGCCTCCTGACGGGGAGGCATTCTTTTTTTGTAAAAAATTATTCAAAGTTTTTTGAAAAATAGTCCACTTTTCCATTGAAATCACCGAATTTAGTTCATTTAATTTTGTGGTTTTTCCTATTTTCAACACAGCCGCCTTTATGATATAATAACATGAAGTATTTTGGAAAGGTGTACGCCGATGAAAAGGGTCGTGTTTCTTCTGTTCGCATTCTGCATGATCGCATCGTCGTTTTTTGCGTGCTCTCCCTATACGCTCATCTCCTCCCCCACAGAGGAGCACCGCGAGACGAGGATCATTCACGTGACGGCGGGAGAAGTTCCGCCTTCCAAGGTTCTTCACCCTTTGACGGAGAACGAGCTTGACGCCATTCCCCTTGCCAGTGAGAGCATGAGCGAGGAAGCGCTGAGAGGGATCATTCTCGATTTTATGAAGCTTTCTCTCACCTTCCGCTGGCAGCCGACCCATTCCTTTTCCGTCACGGCGGGCACCAAGACCGAATTTAAAAAGAACACCGTTTACGGCGGGATCCCTTACGTGAGCGCCATGGGAAACCTTTACAAATGGTTGCCCTACTACGATCACGATACGGGTCTCTTAGACGTTGCCGCAATCGGCAACGATCCTCAACACGTTTTGGGCAATCATTGCGCCTCGGGCGTTCACGCCGCACTCAGCCGCGTTTCCAACCGCTTGAATTGGTACAGCACCGCCCAGATGTTTCGACGGAACGGCTGTATTCCCATCGGCCAATACGAATATGACGAGCCCGCCACCGATTACCGCAGTGAGCAGATCAAAACCACGGTCTATACCGAAAGAAACGGTGAACAGACCATGTACCGCGCATACGCCCTTTTAAAGCCCGCCGATGCGGTGAGCTATTACAACGTAAACGAGGGGCACGTGCTCCTCATTGAGGAATGCCACGTGACGGAAAAAGACGGAGTCATTGACGGAAATGAAAGCCACGTGATCTTTGACGATCAGACCTCAGGCACCTATTACGCCAAGCAGGAAGACGGCACCGAATACCAAGCGCAAAACGGCCTTCGCCGCAGGATCAGTTTTTCTAAGCTTTTTGAAAAGGGATATCTGCCCTGGACCATTCCCGAATTTGCGGGAGAGGACGGCATCGAGAGCCCTGCCGCCGAAAGCAGTCTGACCGGTGATGCCACGCCGGAGGAGATCCTTTCCTCCGAGATCCGTTGCAACTATCCCGTATATACCGTGACCCTTTCCATTATTGACAGCTGCGGCACCGAGCTTTACCGCAAGGAGGCGCCTCTGACGGGTACGCCTATTCTGCGGGAGGTCTATTCCGCAAAAGGACTCTTTTCCCACATATTTTTAGACAAGTACTCCGATGCGGAATGTCGCTATTACCTATCTGTACGGGTCTCAACGGGGGACGTGCTTCCCGTTGGTAGCGGCATGATCCTGCCCGAAGTTTAACTAAAAGGAGAAGCACTATGAAAAGACTCATTTCTTTGATCCTATCCCTTCCCCTCTTGCTTGCCGCCTCCTGCGGCAAGTCCCTTTCCGACGATTTTCCCAAAAAAGAAGCCGGATCCGAAGAGGGCTCCGTTCCCACGGTGACCACGAAAAGCATCAAAACAGCGGTAGAAGATCCGCTGACCTGGGCCAAGGTGGAGGCGATCCCGAAGGTATCAAGCGAGATGACCGCAAACGAGATGCGGCAAATGATCCTTGATTTTGCTGCGCTGGAGCTGAGTTTCGTTTGGACGCCCAACTCTAACTGGTATTTAGAGCGATACGACCACGAATATAAAGTCGGCTCCTACTACGGCGGCATTCCCTACGCGGGAGACAGCGGCAACGTTTACAAATGGCTGGTCTATTACGACGAGGAAACAGGGGTTTTGGATTCAAAACACATTCCCGGCGGCGGACCCCAAAGTATTTTCTTTCAATGTTCCTCCTTCGCTTTTTCCGCATGGGGCAGAGTATCCAACTCCATGACCTGGGAAGGCACCCACAACATTACAGAACATACGGGCATAATCAAAATCGGCGAATACACAACCGATTCTGCCATTTATGACTATCACAAGCAGAAACGCTACACCACAGAGATTTGCGAAAATAACGGTGAGCAGGCGATGTTTCGCTCCTATGCGAAACTGCTTCCCGCTGACGGCGTAGCAAATTACCTGCCCATCGGCGGACATGTGCTTCTGATTAAAGAGGTGCAAACGGTAAAAAACACAACAGGCATTGATGGAAACGAAAGCTACGTGATCTTTTATGAGCAATCCTCTGCCAGAGTGTGGAAAACGCAAAAAAACGGTGTGAAGTATCTCGCCCAGCGCGGCATCGACCGCAAATTCACCTTTAAGGAGCTCTTTGACAAAGGCTATCTGCCCTTCGGCGTGAAGGAGCTATACGGACTGGATCCCGTGGAAAAGGCCGTTGCGGGAATGACACTTAAAAAAGACACTGTTTCGGCAGAAGAGCTGTGCGGTGCAAGTGTCACCTCCAATTACGCTATTTCCACCATTCACATTGACGTGACCGACAAAAACGGAAACACGGTATACTCAAATAACTCCCATGTATCCGGTTTTCCCTTGCTTCGCACCGAATACGCCCTGTCCAACCGTTTTTACCCCAGCGGAATCAAAAAATTCGAGGGTCAAGGATGCCATGTCACGGTGCAAATTCGCGTATCCACCGGTCATTTGCTTTCGGCATATGAGGGTAATTTGATCTGATTTTTCAAGAAAGGAGCGGCTTATGAAACGAATTGCAAGTCTTGTGCTTCTTTCCTCGCTTCTTTTTACGGCCGCTTGCAATCGTTATCACTTAGGCGATGAACCGCCTACCGAGCCGCCAAAAAATGGAGTTGTCAGTTTGGAAACATCTCGGAACACCTTCTTTGTTGAAAACCTTTTAACGTGGGAAAGGCTGAATTCCCTTCCCGAGCCAAACAGTGATATGACAACGGACGAGATGCGGCAGATCGTACTGGATTTTGCCGAGCTTTCCATGAGCTTTGTATGGACGCCCAAAGCGGATTTTCGAGTGGAAAAACAGGAAAACGATTACCTTGCAGGGGCGCTGTACGGCGGGATCCCCTACGACGGATACAGCGGAAATCCTTACAAATGGATGCTCTACTACGATGAAGCAACGGGTGTTCTGGATTCCGCAAGGGTACCCGGCGGAGCACAGACGCTTTTCAGCGACTGCTCTTCCTACGCCTATTCCGCGTGGAGCCGCGTGGCAAACTCCATGAAGTGGAGCGTGACCCCTCATATCACACTCTCCTCGGGTATTCTGAAAATCGGTGATTACGATTGGGACCCTGCCATCATCGATTTCAAAAAGGAGAGCGTTTTTACCACCGAGATCTGTGCGCAAAACGGCGAGCAGAAAATGTACCGAAGTTACGATAAGCTCCTGCCGGCCGACGGCGTGGTGAATTATCTTCCCGTAGGCGGACACGTCATGATCGTCAAGGAGGTGCACACCGTCAAAAATGCCGCGGGCATTGACGGGGACGCAAGCTTTGCCATTGTTTACGATCAGAGAAACTCGACCGTAGAAAAAAAGCAATCCGACGGATCGACCTACACCGCGCAGGCGGGGATCGGAAGGAAGCTCAGCTACCGCAATCTTTTTGAAAAGGGCTATCTTCCCTTCGGAGTCAAGGAGCTGTACGGACTGGAGCCCGTGGAAAAGGCCGAGGCAAGCCTTTCCGCAAGCTGCTCCTCCGTCACACCGGAGGAGCTGTGCCGCGCAACGATTACAAGCAACTATCCCATTCTGACCGTGCACGTGACCGTGCGGGATGAAAACGGCGCCGAGCTGTACCGTGCAGACGCCCACGTGAGCGAGCACGTCATGCCCTACATGGAATATCCCCTCAGCAAGCGTATTTTTGAATCCACCCTCGGAAGCTATGCGGGAGGGGGACACACCGTATCGGTGCAGACGCGGGTATCCACCGGAGAACTGCTATCGGCCTACGAAGGCCTTTTGATATGAACGAACAAAGAAATGAGGAAACGAAACATGAAAAAGATCGCAAGCATTCTGCTTCTGCTGTCCATGCTGCTTTCCCTGGCGGCCTGCGGCGGCGGAGCCAGCCTTGAGACTGAGGAGGAGATCCTGCCTACCAAGACGGACAGCGGCATCGTCAAGCTCGATGTCTTACCCAACGAAAAGAGAGTTTACGAGCCCTTGACCTGGGAAAAGATCAACTCCATTCCCGTGGCAAATTCCTCCATGTCCACCGATGAATTGAGAAAGATCTGTCTGGATTATTTCCACCTGCAAATGACCTTCGGCTGGACGCCGAGCGCAGATTGGGACGTGACCGTGGGACGTGACGATGAATACAAGGTCGGTCTGGTCTACGGCGGCATCCCCTACGTTTCCAGCACCTGCAGTAACGTTTACAAATGGATGTGCTTCTACGATGAAAAGACGGGCGTGATGGACATTCCCTCCGTCGGCAAGGGCACGGACGTTCAAAACATCCTCGGCTCTCAGTGCTCCGGCACAGCCTACGCCGCCTGGAGCCGTGTTTCCAATTCCTTTACCTGGGACGGCACCAGCGACATTAACCCCGCCCACAACATCATTCTGATCGGTCCCTACACGTACGACACCTCCATCGTGGATTTTCACGAGGCAAAGATCCACACCAAAGAGGACATTGCCGACGCCAACGGCAAGGAGGTCATGTTTGCCTCTTACGCCGCCCTTCAGCCTGCAGACGGTCTCTTCTTCTACCACGAGACGGCAGGGCACGTGATCATGTGCTACAAAAACGAGGTGGTTCGTGACGAAAACGGCGCCATCGACGGTCAGAAGAGCCGCATCCTTTATTACGGTCAGACAGCCTCTACCATCAACCTGACTCAGGAGAACAAGATCAACATGGAGCGCCAGCGTGACGTGCAGGTACAGTTCTCCTACAACGAGCTTTACGATCGCGGCTATCTTCCCTTCGGCATCAAGGAGCTGCACGGACTGGATCCCGTGGAAAAGGCCGTGGCGGGATGCACCGCCCCTGCGGGCAGTGTGACTCCCGATCAGCTGAGGGATGCCAAGGTGACCAGCAACTATGCCATCAGCGTCATCGAGACCAGAGTCTATGAAAACGGCACGGACAAGGTGCTCTTTGAAAAGAAGGCACCCGTGACCGATTGGCCCTATCTCCACATAGAGGAAGAACTTCTGGGCAAATTCTCCTCCACGGAGCTGAAGAAATACGCCGACGGCAAGAACACGGTGGAGATCTCCATCCGCGTGAACACGGGCGAGCTTCTGCAGGCCTATACCGCAATTCTCGCTCAGTGAGCGCTTAAAGAATAAAAACTGTGCAAAGGAAACTAACATGAAAAAAATCGCAAGTCTAATCCTCATTCTGGCTATGCTTCTCTCCATGGCCGCCTGTTCCTCCGACGAGATCGGAACCGATGAGACCGCTGAGCCCACCACTGACGGCAGTATCATCAAGGTGGAGGTCGACACCTCCGAAAAGAAGCTGGTGGTAGACCCTCTGACCTGGGAGAAGATCGGTGCCATTCCCGTGGCGAATTCCTCCATGTCCTCCGACCAGCTTCGCCAGATCGTGCTGGATTTTGCCAGACTCAGCCTCAGCTTCGTATGGCAGCCCGGTGCGGAATGGAAGATCACCCTGAACCGTGACTACAAATTCCCCGTCAATTCCCTTTACGGCGGCATTCCCTACGTTTCCTCCTCCACGGGCAACCTTTACAAGTGGATGTGCTATCTGGATGAGGAGACGGGTATTCTGGACGTGAAGGCCGTGGGCAAAAACATCGAGCGTGTTCTCGGCAACCAGTGCTCCGCACACGCCTTCTCCGCTTACAGCCGCGTTTCCAACTCCATGGATTGGGGCGGAACGGGCGACATGGTGCTCAAGCACGGCTGTATCCCCCTTGGCGAATATACCTACGATACCTCCCTTGAAAACTGGGACGGCATCGCCACGGCCGACGTTTGCAAGCAGAACGGTCAGCAGGTGATGTATCGCTCCTACGCCAAGCTCCTGCCCGCTGACGGTCTGTCCAACTCTCACATGAACGGCCAGGGCCACGTCATCATGAATAAAGAGGTACACGTGGAGAAGGCTGCCGACGGAAGCATCGACGGCTACAAAAGCTACATCATCTACTACGAGCAGTCCAGCGGTGTTATGACTGCCATCCACGGCAACACCTCCTACAAGACCCAGGCCGGCGTTGACCGCAAATTCACCTTCCACGAGCTGTTCAATGAGGGCTACCTGCCCTGGACCGTGGCAGAATTCATCGGACGCGATCCCGTAGAGAAGGCCACCGCCACCGGCGATCTGACCTCTCCCTCCGCCACCGTATCCGAGATCGCCAAGATCCGTATCCGGACAAACTATGCCATGAGCGCCTTTGAGTTCCGTGTAAAGGACGAAAGCGGCAAGGAGCTCTTCTCTCTGGCAAGGCCCTTCACCGACTTCCCTCTCCAGAGACTGGACGATACCCTTTACGGCAAGTACAACATGCACGAGCTGACCCCCTACGCCAACGGAAAGAATACCGTGCAGGTCTTCGTTCGCGTAAATACGGGCGAGCTTCTGCAGGTATACGAAGGAACTTTGACGGCCTAAGCCGTTTTTGAAAAACGAAAGGATTCCACAATGAAAAAGATCATCAGCTTACTTCTTATTTTGACTACGCTTCTCACCATGGCGGCCTGCTCCTCCGAGGGACTGGAGACCGAAGAGGAGATCCTTCCCACCAGTACAGACAAAGGCATCATCAAGATTCCCGTCAACACAGAGCAAAAGCTTCTGGTGAAGGATCCTCTGACCTGGGAGAAGATCGACGCCATTCCCGTGGCAAACTCCTCCATGTCCTCCGACCAGCTCCGTCAGATCGTACTGGATTTTGCAAAGCTCAGTCTTTCCTTCATCTGGCAGCCCAGCGAGGAATGGTATATTACCGTAGGCCGCAACTACACCTTCCCCGTTAACAGCATGTACGGTGGCATTCCCTACGTTTCCTCCTCCTCAGGCAACATGTATAAATGGATGTGCTATCTGGATGAGGAGACGGGCATTCTGGACGTGATGGCCGTAGGCACCAATATTGAGCGCGTTCTCGGCAACCAATGCTCCGCACACGCCTTCTCCGCTTACAGCCGTGTTTCCAACTCCATGGATTGGGGCGGAACGAACGAAATGGTGCTCAAGCACGGCTGTATTCCCCTTGGCGAATATACCTACGATACCTCCCTTGAGAATTGGGACGGCATCGCAACGGCCGACGTTTGCAAGCAGAACGGCCAGCAGGTCATGTACCGCTCTTACGCCAAGCTTCTGCCCGCTGACGGTCTGTCCAACTCCGATATCAAGAATGCCGGCCACGTCATCATGAACAAAGAGGTGCACGTGGAAACGGCAGCCGACGGCAGCATTGACGGCTACAAGAGCTATATCATCTATTACGAGCAGTCCAGCGGCTTCAAGAGCGCCGTTCACGCCAACACCACCTACCAGACCCAGGCAGGCGTTGATCGCAAATTCACCTTCCACAATCTGTTCAATGAGGGCTATCTGCCTTGGACCGTGGCAGAATTCATCGGTCGCGATCCCGTAGAGAAGGCCACCGCAAGCGGCGATCTGACCGCTGAATCCGTCACTCCCTCCGAGCTTGCCAAGATCAAGATCACCACCAATTACGCCATCAGCGTTTTTGAGATCCACATCAAGGACGAGAGCGGCAAGGTAGTCAAGGAGATCGAAAAGCCCTTCGAGGGCTTCCCTCTGCAGAGACTGGAGGCTACCCCCTACGGCAGATTCAACGTAAACGAGATCAGCTCCTATGCCGACGGCAAGCATACCGCCGAGGTGTACGTGCGAGTGAACAGCGGCGAGCTTTTGCAGGTCTACAGCGGTACGCTGAACAATGCGTAATCCCGTATATCGGTTATTTTCCCTATTTCTGTCGTTGACTATGCTCCTTTGTGCCCTTTCCTGCGAAAGGGCCGAGGAGAATACCGCCACCGAAGGTAAGACCGTGGAGGAGATCTCCTTCCTGACGGAGAAGAAATATCCCTACGACACGGTCTTTCTTGTGGAGGATCCCATGACGTGGGAAAAGCTCGACAAGATCCCCGTAGCGGACCCTTCCATGCCGGTGGACCGGCTTCGCCAGATCGTTTTGCAATACGCACGCCTGAGTCTTTCCTTCGTTTGGCAACCCGGCGAGGAATGGTACGTGACCATCAACCGAAACGACACCTTCCCGAAGAACACGCTGTACGGCGGCATTCCCTACGTTGCCTCGGCCGGCGGAAACCTCTACAAATGGCTGTGCTTTTTGGATGAGGAGACGGGCATCTTGGACGTGGAGGCAGTAGACGGCGATATTCAAACGGTGCTGGGCAATCAGTGCTCCGCACACGCCTATTCCGCATGGAGCCGCGTTTCCAATTCCATGACCTGGAACGGTACCAGCCAAATGCAGGAGAGCCGCGGATGCATCAAGCTCGGCAGTTACACCTATGATGCTGCCATCGAAGATTTTCACAAATCGGGCATCGACACCCGCGATATCTGCAGGAACAACGGCAAGGACGTAATGTTTGAGGCCTACGCCCTGCTTCAACCCGCCGACGGACTTTCCAACTATTTAAAATCCTCCGGCCACGTGATCATGGCAAGCGAAACAAAGGTCGTGCGGAACGAGGACGGAACCATCGACGGCAAGAGCAGCTACGTTCAGATCCTGGAGCAGACCTCTGGCACGAAGCGCATCAAGGGACCTGACGGAAAGAGCTATCGAGCGCAGGGCGGCATTGACCGAATTTTTTCCTTCAACAGTCTCTACAATAACGGCTATCTCCCCTTCACCATCCCCGAATTTGCGGGACTGGATCCTGTGGAAAAAACGGTAGTCGAGTGCGAGCTTTCCGCCGATCGCGTCACTGTATCGGAGCTTGAGCGGGCAAAATTTTCCTGCAATTACACCATCAGCGCCTTAGAGGTGCAGGTGCACGGTCCCTCCGGCGCCCTGCTTTATGAGAAGCGCCTGCCCGTGATCTCGGGCAAACTGAACTGCAACCAATACACCCTTTACAAAAAGCTGAGCAAGACCGCCATGACCACGCTGGCAAACGGTCACAGCACCGTTTCCGTAACGGTTTGGACCAACACGGGCGAGCGGGTAACGGCATACGAGGGGATCCTCATTCCCTCTCCATGAAGAAGGCAGATCTGCCTTCTTCTTTTTTATGTCCTTCTATTCATACAAGTGATACAATGTATTCATATTTTTTATGGAATTAGGATAGAAAATTCCTCTGTTTTTTTGTGTTTTTTTCTCTTTTCAAACCATGGCCGATGTGGTAAAATAGAGTGAAAAATATTAAATATTAAATGAAGGGTAGGCTCTATGAAACGTATCACTGCGCTTTTTCTTCTGTGTGTCACACTTCTTACCGCCACGGCCTGTTCGGACACCGAGCTGAACGACCTGACAGGGGAGCCGACCACCGAGACGGTCAACGAGACCGTCACCGAGACAGTAAATAAAAAACCTCAGGAAAGCAACCTTAAACTACGCATTGCAGATCCTCTGACCTGGGATGATATCAATGCCATTCCCGTGGCAAACGATACCATGAGCACAGAGGAGCTAAGGAAGATCTGTGTGGATTACATGAATCTGGAATTGACCTTTCCCTGGCAGGCCAATCAAAAGCAGAGCTTTGAATGGAGCCCCGGCCATCCCGATTCCATTTTAGCGAATACCGCCTACGGCGGCATGCCCTACGTTTCCAGCACCATGAGCACCCTGTATCAGATCATGTATTACTACGATCAGGAAACGGGTGTTGTGGATACCAAAAGGATGGGTGCCTCCTTTACGCAGATCATGGGCAACCAGTGCTCCGGCTCCACCTTTTGGGGCTGGGCAAGAGTTTCCGATTCCATCGATTGGAGCGGCACCAGCGAGATCCTGCCCTCTCACGGGGCGGTGAAGATCGGCCCGTATGAATACGATACGACCATGACGAGCTTCAACAGCGTCAAGACCGTAGATCTCTGCGAGAACAACGGCGAGCAGATCATGTTCCAAAGCTATGCACAGCTTCTCAAAGCGGACGGCGTGGTCTATAACCAATACGGTGCGGGGCACGTGATGATGGTGACCGAAAAAGCCGTGGTCGTCACCAAGGACGGGGCGATCAACGGAAAAGAAAGCTACGTTTACGTACAGGATCAGCAGGAAAAGCGCTATATGGATAAGCAGTCCGACGGCTCCGTGATCCTGGTGATGAAGGGCGTCTCCCACAAGGTGAGCTTTGAAGAGCTTTACGAGGGAGGATATCTTCCCTTCAGTCTGCCCGAATTTCACGGAAAGGCCGTTTCCAAGGCCGAGGTAAGCTACGTTGACCGCAAGGACGGCACCTCCGTACAGGATATCATCAGCGGCAGCATCCGTTCAAACTACGCCATTTCCGATATCAACATCCGCATTTACGACAAGGACGGCAATTTTACGGGTGAGCGCTTCTATTGCCTCGGCTCCAAAAACCCCTACGCCCGTTCTCTTACGGCAAGCGTTCTCGGCCCCACCTCCCTCATCAGCCGTTACGTTGCCGAAGGGAGCCGTGCAAAACTCAACGTGAGGATATCCACAGGAGAAGAGATCTGTCTTTACGACGGTCCCATTACAAAATAACATGAAACGAACCTACCTGAACCTCCCGCTTCGCATTCTTTGCCTCTTACTCTGTCTTTCTCTTTTTTCCTGCAGTGCCCCTTTGCCTACGGGAACGGAAACGCAAGGAGGGGCCGAAACGCAGGAGACGGCACAGACCGAGACGGTGTGCGAAGAGACAACGCAGACCGAAGAGAAAAAGCTTCAGGGAGACGTTGCACCGAAAATGCTCGCTCCCCTTCCCCTTTCCACCGTAGACAAGATCCCCATCGCTACGGATGGCATGAGCGTGGATGAATTGCGTCAGATCTGCGTGGATTTTATGCGGCTTGAAATGACCTTTCCCTGGCAGCCTGCCAAAAGCGTGACCTACAAGGTCAACGATAGGATCACCACGCTGACGGCCTCCACGGTCTACAGCGGCACCCCTTACATTTCAAACACCACCAGCGGTCTCTATCAGCTGCTTCGCTATTACGACGAGGAAACGGGACTGGTGGACACCGCCGCCATGGGAAACCGCGCCAAGGATATTCTCGGCAACCAGTGCTCCGGCTCCACCTTCTGGGCCTGGGCCAAGGTCTCCAACTCCATTTCATGGGGCGGAACGCCACAGATCACTCCTTACTACGGCGCCGTTCTCATTGGCCCATACACCCACGATAACACCTCCTTTACGAGTACCACCACCAGCAGTATCTGCCAGAAAAACGGCGATCAGGTCATGTTCGAAAGCTACGCCGCTCTGCAAAAGGGCGACGGCATCGTTTGCAACGCCTACGGTACGGGGCACGTGGAAATGGCTATTGCCGATGCGGTGGTAGTCAGAAATCCCGACGGCACCATCGACGGAAAAAAGAGCCATTGCCGCTTTCTGGACCACACGGGAACGCTCTCCCACGTCGTCACGGCAGACGGGATCCTGAGGGAAAACAATTACGGCAAAGGACACGAATACAGCTTCACAAGACTGCTTGGCCTTGGCTATCTCCCCTTCAGCCTGCCCGAATTTCATGGAACGGATCCGGTGGAAAAGGCAGAATGCACACTGGACGTAGCGGACGAGCCTCTCACGCTCAAGAGCTTGATGAAGGGCAGCATTCAGTCAAATTACTACATTGCTGAAATAAGCATTTACCTTTACGACAGCTGCGGAAAGCTCGTGGGCGAGCGCTTTTACTGCTCCGTAGACGGCTATAAAAAATCCCTTTCCGCCACTGTTCTCGGTCCTACGGTCCTTCTTCAGCGTGAGACCGAAAACGCCTCGTCAGCCGAGATCCTTGTAAGGCTTGCCACGGGTGAGCGTATCGCGGTCTACTCCGGCCCCTTCATTGGTTAAGATTCGTTTTAAATGTTAAATACATAAAGGAGCTTCTATGAAAAGAACCCTATGCTTGATCCTTGCAACCTGCCTTCTCTTCTCTTTGATCTCCTGCGCCTCGGAGAGCCTTGAAACGACAGAGACCGTAACGAAGGAAAGCACGCCCCCCGTTACCGAACCGAAAACGGAGGGTCCCGAGCCCGAGACCGTCCCCATGATCTGCGATCCGCTGACCTGGGACGATATCAACGCCATTCCCATTGCCAATGCCTCCATGTCCACGGACGAATTGCGCCAGATCTGCGTGGATTTTATGGCACTGCAGCTCTCCTTCCCCTGGCAGACCAACAAGGCGCAGGAATTCGGACACATTGCGATCCAGACCTCTCTGGATCCCACGGCAAAGCTGGAGGTCAACGCTGCTTACGGCGGTATGCCCTATTGCCACTCCACCTGGAGCAATCTCTATCAGGTCATGTATTTTTACGATTCCGAAACGGGCGTAGTGGACGCCAAGGCTATGGGAGATAAATTCACCACCTACATGGGCAACCACTGCACCTCTTCCTCCTTTTGGGCATGGGCAAGGGTGTCCAACACCAACAACTGGGACGGCATTTCCCTTTTGATGGAAAGCCGCGGCGCCATTCGTTTGGGTGATTACGAGATCGAGCCCACCACGGATTATTATCTGACCCGCACCGATACGGTGGTGGAATGCGACAAGAACGGTGAGCAGAGAATGTATCGCTGCTATGCGCTTCTTCAAAAGGCAGACGGCATCAACTACAACCATAACGCTACGGGCGGCCACGTGGAGATGGCCACCCAAAACGCCGTAGTAAAATACAACCCCGACGGCACTATCAACGGGGAGGAGAGCTACTGCTATTTTCAGGATCAGAACCCCGTCAGAAATCCCGCAAGCAAGGCACAGCAGGCAGACGGGACTCCCATTGCCGTCATGAGCGGCGTGGAGCACAAATATACCTTCAAGCAGCTTTACAAAACAGGCTACCTTCCCTTTACTCTGGCAGAGTTTCACGGACTGGATCCCGTGGAGAAGGGCGAGGTCAGCTTTACTCTCAGTGACAGGACCACCCTTTCCGTCAAGGAATTCATGACGGGCAAGTTCGAGGCCAATTACGCCATTTCCGACGTCAACGTCACCTTCTTTGACAAGGACGGAAAGCAAACGGGAGCTCAGCCCTATCTCATGGCAAACGCCAAGGGCATGCGCAACCTGACCCTTTCCGCTTCCGTCTTCGGTCCGCAGGCGATCATGGCAAGAAATATCCCCGGAGAGGGTGCCACCATGAAGGTGGACGTGCGCATCTCCACGGGTGAAGTCTTTACCGTCTATCAGGGCGGCATTACGAAATAACGACAAACAATAAATTTGAAGGATAGGAACATGAAAAAAATATTGAGTTTGATCTTAGCCCTTTGCACACTTCTGTCCCTTGTTTCCTGCGCCTCGGGCAGTCTTGAAACGGAGGAGCCGCTGACGGGAGCCGACACCGTTCCCGCCACGGAGGAAAAGGCGACGGAGGAAGAAAAGGCAGAGCTCATCCCGAAGATCGTAAAGCCCCTCACTTGGGCCGACATCAACGCCATTCCCATTGCCAACGCCTCTATGTCGGAGGATGAGCTGCGCCAGATCTGTGTGGATTTTATGGCGCTGCAGCTCTCCTTCCCCTGGCAGAGCAACAAGGCACTGAGCTTTGAATGGACCGATTCCCTCAGCACCACTCAGGACAATATTACAAGCATTGAGCTGAACACCGCCTACGGCGGCATGCCCTATCGCAGCTCGGCCTGGAGCAATATCTATCAGATCATGTACTATTACGACGAGGAAACGGGCGTGCTGGATGCGGAGGCCATGGGTGACAAGTGCACCACCATCATCAGTAACATGTGCACCTCCTCCACTTTCTGGGGCTGGGGCAGAGTTTCCAACACCAACAACTGGGACGGCATTTCCCTTTTGATGGAAAGCCGCGGTGCCATTCGCCTCGGCAACTACAAGGTAGAGGAAACCACGGACTACTACATCACCAAGACCAGCACCGTTCAGGAATGTGCCAAAAACGGCGAGCAGACCATGTACGCCTGCTACGCACTTTTGAAAAAGGCGGACGGCATCAATGAGTACGACAAAACGGGCGGACACGTGGAAATGGCCACCCAAAACGCCGTCGTAAAGCGAAATGCCGACGGCACCATCAACGGTGAAGAAAGCTACTGCTATTTTCAGGATCAACAGCACCTCAGAAAGGACGCCGTGCAACCCGACGGCTCTCCCCTTTCCGTGATGAAGGGCGTGGAGCACAAATACAGCTTCAAGGAGCTATACCAAAAGGGATACCTTCCCTTCACTCTGGCGGAATTTCACGGACTGGATCCCGTGGAGAAGGGCGAGGTCAGCTTTACCCTCGGAGATAAAGAAAGCCTTTCCGTGAAGGATTTTCTGACCGGTGAGATCCGCGCCAACTACGCCATTTCCGACGTCAACATCACCTTCTTCGATAAGGAAGGCAAAGTAACGGGAACCCATCCCTATCTGATGGCCACCCACAAGGGAATTCGCAACTTAAGTCTGAAAAGCGCCGTATTCGGTCCCCAGGCAATGATGACCCGTTATATTACAGGGGAAGGAACCACCATGAGGGTGGACGTGCGCATCTCCACGGGCGAGGTATTTACCGTCTATCAGGGCGGTATTACAAAGTAAAAAGGAGTTATTATGAAAAAGATCATTGCAATGCTACTGGCCGCAGTCACCCTGCTTTCTCTGCTCTCCTGCGGAACGGAGCTGGAGAGCGGTGAGGCCACCGGGGCCGAAACTGCAACGGGCACCCCCGTGACTACCACGAAAAAGCCCTCGGGTGCAGCCGACATTACCTACCCAAAGATCGCAAAGCCGCTGACGCAGGCTGATTTCGACGCCATTCCCATTGCCAACAACTCCATGACGGAGGAGGAGCTGCGCCAGATCTGTATTGATTTTATGCAACTGCAGCTTTCCTTCCTTTGGACGCCCAACAAGAGCTTTGACTTTTATACCTACAGTGACGTGAAGGCTCAGATCAAGATCCGTGTGGTTTACGGCGGCATGCCTTACGTTTCCAACACTACGGGCAACCTCTACCAGCTGATGCATTACTACGATCAGGAAACGGGCATCATGGACACCGCCGCCATGGGACAAAACGCCCCCAACATTATGGGCAACCAGTGTTCGGGCAATTCCTTCTGGGGTTGGGCCAGAGTATGTAATTCCATGAGCTGGGGCGGCACTCCCGAGATCAATCCCGCACACGGCGCGGTAATGGTGGGTCCTTTCACCTTTGACAGTTCCATTCAGAACTACCACTCCGCCAACATTTACACCCCCAATATATGCAAGAATAACGGCGAACAGGTCATGTACCGCAGTTACGCCGCCACCAAGCCCGCAGACGGTCTGGTATGGTATGACCCCGCTGTCGGCGGACACGTCATGATGATCACGGGCGTACACGTTGAGGAGAAGGACGGCGCCATCGACGGTCAGAAGAGCTACGTGACCTATCAGGATCAAGCCCCCAGCCGCACCAGTGTTAAGGTAGACGGACAGTCCGTTCTCATGCAGATCGGCTACAGCAGAAAAAGCACCTTTGAGGAGCTTTACAAGGAGGGTTCACTTCCCTTCACGCTCAAGGAGCTCATCGGCCAGGATCCCGTAGAGAAGGCCACGGCTGACTTCTCCCACAAGGAGGCCTCCATCACCTTCGATCAGCTGAACAGTGCTTCTCTGAATGCGAACTACGCCATCTCACACGTGACCATGGTCATCCGTGACAAGGACGGAAACGAGACCTATTCCAAGCCCCACGCATTGAAAGGCAGCAGTTCCTTCTCAAAGAGCATCCTTTTCTCAGAGCTTGGCATTATGCGCTTGAGTTATGAAAAAGCCCTGAGCGAGGGTGCGACCATCACCTTGACCGTACAGTTAGGCAACGGGGAGCAGTTTGAGATCTACTCCGGTTTGGCGGTAAAATAATAAAAAAGCAGAATAAAAAACAAAAAACACCTTTTCATGCCACGGGACCCGTGGTATAATGATAGAAATTTGATCAAAGGAGATCCGAAACAAGATGAAACGCATTTTTGCCATGGCTCTTGCCCTTCTCATGCTTCTTTCTACCGTATCCTGCGGAGGCGGAAGCCTTGACGAGATCGGCAGCGAGACCGCAACTCAGCCCGCTACCGGCGGCGCCCAAAACAAGACGGAAGAGGTGGATACCACCGATTATCCCACCGTGCTGAACACCAACATTTCCCAGCAGATCGCCGCTCTTCCCATTGCCAACGCCTCCATGAGCGAGGACGAGCTGCGTCAGCTTTGTCTTGACTTTTTCCAGATCCAGCTGACCTTTGCCTGGACGCCCAACAAGGATTTCTCCTTTGACTGGACTCCCGGCCGCAAGGACGAGTTCGAGGTAGGTACCGTTTACGGCGGTATTCCCTACGTTCATTCCACCACTAACAGCCTTTACGACGTGCTGACCTACTACGATGAGGAAACGGGTGTCATGGACATCAAGGCCATGGGCAAGGAGCCCGAGAAGCTTATCGGCAACCAGTGCTCCGGCGGCTCCTATTGGGGCTGGGCAAGAGTATCCAACACCATGCACTGGTCCGGCACCTACCGCATCGTAGCAAGCCGCGGTGCTATTCCCCTGGGTCCCTACAAGTACGATACCTCTATTGACGACTTTACCGGCACCAACTCCCTGACCATCTGCAAGGCAAACGGCGAGCAGACCATGTTCCAGAGCTATGCCCAGCTGAAAAAGGCCGACGGTCTCGTATACTACACCGACGGCGGCCACGTCATGATGGCAGTCTCCAGCACTCCCGTTTACAAGGACGGAAAGATCGACGCCAAGGAAAGCTACGTTATGGTGCAGGAGCAGGTACAGGGCAGAGATCCCTTGGAGCAGTCCGACGGCAGTGCCATTCACGTACAGAAGGGCCGCCTGCAGAAGCACACCTACGAATACCTCTACCAGAGAGGCTACGTTCCCTTCACTCTGGCGGAATTTCACGGACAGGATCCCGTGGAGAAGGGCGAGGTCAGCTTCTCCTATAAGGAAGCCTCTGCAACCATGGAACAGCTGACCACTGCAAAGCTTTCTGCCAACTACTCTATCAGCCACGTAAAATTCACTGTACTTGACAAGGAAGGAAACGAGGCTATGAGCAAGTACTACTATCTGAGGAACAGCGGAAACGCCTACGATTACAGCATCGATATGGTGCAGCTCGGCATCATCAAAAGCTCCTTCACCAAATACATTACCGAAGGTGCCACCGCCCGCATCGACGTACAGATCGGTAACGGAGAATTCCTCTGTGCATGGCAGGGTGCTATTACAAAATAAAACGTGATCGTGAAAGAAGCCTCAAAAAAGAGGCTTCTTTTTTTAGACAAAACGAGTAGAAAATAGTCAAAAACAACTCTTTTCGAATTGACATTTTTCTGCTACAATGATATCAACGCACAATTCAACGTAAAGAAAGGAAATAAGATGAGAAAGATCCTTGCGCTGTTGCTGGTCTTCGCGACCCTCGCTTCACTGACCGCCTGCGGCGGCGGAAGCTTGGAGGAAACGGGAACTGCAGAAGGAACAGCAACGGCACCCGTACAAAACGAAAAAACTGAGGAAGATAAGACTGATTATCCTACGGTACCCAGAGATAGTTTTCTTGCCGAGTTGAACGCTCTGCCCATTGCCAACGGCGCTATGACCGAAGATCAGCTTCGCCAGCTTTGTCTGGACTTTTTCCGCCTTCAGCTGACCCTGCCCTGGGTTCCCAACCAGTCCTTCAGCTTTGACTACGTACCCGGAGAGAAGGACACCTGCAACGAGGGCACGCTCTACGGCGGTATGCCCTACGTGGAAAGAACGTATAACAGTCTTTACGCCTTTTTGACCTTATGTGACGAAAATGGAGTTTTGGACATCAAGGGCATGGGCAAGGATGCCTACAAATACATCGGAAATCAGTGCTCCGGCGGTTCCTTCTGGGGCTGGTCAAGAGTATCCAACTCCATCAACTGGACCGGAACCCACGAGATCGTGGCAAGCCGCGGCGCTATCCCCCTGGGCCCCTATACCTACGATCTTTCCATCGACAATCATCTCTCCGAGCCTACCCACGATATTTGCGCCCGCAACGGCGAGCAGGTCATGTTCCAAAGCTATGCCGCACTGGAAAAAGCAGACGGACTTGCCCAGTACCGTAACGGCGGCCACGTGATGATGGCGGTCTCCACCCATCCCATTTATAAAAACGGCAAGATCGACGGAAACGAAAGCTACGTTATTGTGCAGGAGCAGGTGGGCGGCAGAAGCGAAATGAACGTAGAAGGCGCAGGCAAAATCCTTGCGCAAAAGGGACGAGAGCAAAAACACACCTACTCTTTTCTTCTCAGCCGCGGTTATCTCCCTTTTACCATTGCGGAATTTCACGGACGCGATCCCATCGATGCAGGAAAAGTAAGCTTTTCTCATGAGGGCCAGGCCACCGTGGATCAGCTGACAAGTGCAAAGCTGGAGGCAAATTACGCCATCAGCCACCTCACCTTCACCTTCTTTGACAAGGACGGAAACAAGACCTACGAAAAATCCTACTATATGAGAAGTGACGCTCTTGCCTATTCTAAAGTTCTGAACATGGCAGATCTCGGCATTGTCAAGAGTCTGTTCTCAAAGTACATCACCGAGGGAGCAACCGCCCGCATCGACGTACAGATCGGTAATGGAGAATTCCTCTGCGCATGGCAGGGTGCCATCACAAAATAGCCCCCTTGAGCCGACGGAAATCCGTCGGCTCATTTTTACTGATAATGCAAAAAATATGGAAAAACATGTACAATTTTCTTCTTCCCATATAACTGCGACTGTGTTATAATGAAGAAAAGCATTTTTTACTGTAAGGAGAAAAGTGATGAAGCGCATTTTAGCTCTTTTGCTTGTCGTTTTTTCCATCCTCTCTCTTCCCGCCTGTGGTGGCGGAAGCCTTGAGGGAACGGAAACGGTAGCAGAAACAAAAAACGAAAGCACCGTTCAGACAAAGACGGAGGAGCCCACAAGCTTTCCCAAGGTGCTGGATACCAAGATCTCCGAAAAGATCGCGGCTCTGCCCATTGCCAACGCTTCCATGTCCACGGCAGAGCTTCGTCAGCTTTGTCTTGACTTCTTTAAGATCCAGCTTTCCTTCGCCTGGACGCCCAACAAGAGCTTTTCCTACGAAAGGACCATCGGCAACAAGGCAAGCCGCAACGTAGGTACCGTTTACGGCGGTATTCCCTACGTTCATTCCACCTCCCAAAGCCTCTACTCTTTTCTCACCTTCTACGATGAGGCAACGGGTGTTTTGGACGTGGCTTCCGCAGGAGCTTCTCCTCACAACGCCCTCGGAAATCAGTGTTCCGGCGGTTCCTTCTGGGGTTGGGCCAGGATCTCCAACACCATGAAGTGGCATAAGACACTGGAGATCGTAGCAAAGAACGGCGCCATTCCCGTGGGACCCTACACCTACGACCTGACCATGGACAACTTTTTAAAATGCAACACGGGAACGATCTGCGTTCAGAACGGCAACGAGGTCATGTATCAAAGCTACGCAAAGCTTCAGCCTGCAGACGGTCTTGTATGGCACGACAGCAGCGGTGGACACGTCTCCATGGTTCACAGCTGTCATGTGGAATATAAGAACGGAAAGATCGATCCCGATGCAAGCTACGTTCTGATCCAGGAGCAGAGTCCCGGGGACGAGCCTACCACGCAGGCAGACGGCAGCCCCATGACCATACAGCAGGGCGTTTCCAACAAGCACACCTTTGCCACCCTCTTCAAAAAGACCTACATTCCCTTTACATTGGCAGAGTTTCTCGGACAGGATCCCATTGAAGAAGGCAGTGTAACGCTGGGGATTGAAGCGGACAGCACCGATCTCGACACCATCATCAACGGTACCATGACGGCAAGTTACGCCATCAGCCACATTAAGATCACCGTTCTGGACAAGGACGGAAAAGAGGCTGTCAGCAAATATTATTACCTGCGTACCATGGAAAAATCCTACAACAAGGCAGTCCGTATGATGGACTTTGGCATTCTGCGCAACACCTTCTCTCCCCACGTAAAGGATGGCGCCCGCATCCGTGTGGAGGCACAGCTGGGTAACGGTGAATTCCTTTGCGCTTACGAAGGAAATCTCGTCAAATAATACACGATGAATAGAAGTCCCGAGTCTCGGGACTTCTTTCTTTTGCCATTTATTTAATGAAAAAGTCGAAAAAAAGGCTTCACAATACGGAATATTATGTTACAATAAAGGCAAACAAAAGGAAAGGAATCGGTACCATGAGTGACGAGATCAATAGCTGCGTTGAAAATACCACAGAGGAAGAAAAGGAGCTCTCCTTGGAGGGCGTGATCTGCGAGCCCTTGACCTGGGAAAGGATCAATTCCATTCCCGTAGCCACCCCTGAAATGAGCACAGAGCAGTTGAGACAGATCTGCGTGGATGAAATGAATCTGCAGCTGTCCTTTGGCTGGACGCCCAATACAAGCTTTACTTACTGGCAGTGGCGCGGTAAGAACACCACCCGTGATATGAAGCGCGGTACAGCCTACGGCGGCCTTCCCTACATTTCCTATCAGACCAACAGCATCTACCGCGTGATGCACCTATACGACGAAAAAACAGGCGTGCTGGATACGGCAACGCTGGGTGATAATTTCTGCTATCTCATGGGAAACCAGTGCTCCGGCACCACGGCATGGGGCTGGGCCAGAGTAAGCACCACCATCGACTGGTCCGGAACGGAGGAGATCTTCCCCACTCACGGCGCCTACCCCATCGGTGATTATACCTATGAATACGAGGACATGGACAACTTCTATAACAAGAAGCGTTTTTCCGCTGACATCATCGCCGCCAACGGCGAGGAGGTCATGTGTGAGGCATACGCGAAGCTTCAGCCTGCGGACGGTATCATGTGGTACAGACCCATCGGCGGTCACGTGCAGATGGCGACCCGCTGTCCCGTGGTAGTCCGAAATGAGGACGGAACCATCGACCGTGAAAAGAGCCGCGGCTTTTTCCAGGATCAACAGGGCAATCGCAAGGATATTCAGCAGAAGAACGGCACCACCCTCTCCGTTATGGCGGGCATTGAGCACGAGCTGACCTTTAAGAAGCTGTTGGAGGATGGATATCTTCCCTTTGAGATCGCTGAACTTTCCGGCAGAAAGAAGGTAGAACGCTCTCACCTTGACTGCTCCTGCAAAAAGGACAGTGTGACCTATGAAGAGCTGCAGGAGATGGAATTTTCCTGTAACTACATTTTCAGCGATCTGACCATCCGCATTTTCGACAAGGACGGGAACGAGATCTACAAGGGCTTTTCCTGCTGTCAGGAGGAAGCCTTGACCTGGAAGAAATGCAGTCTCGCTAAGACCAAGCTCTTTACTCCCGATTACCGGGAGCTATGCATTACGGGCAATTCCGTGCAGATCGACGCACGCATCGGAAGCGGTGAGCTCCTCACTGCCTACAAGGGCAATTTTAAGGATTAAAAAGCAAAGAAAAAAGACATTTCGGCAGGGCAAAAATTGCCCTGTCTTTTTTTTTGAAAAAGTGTGGTAATCATTGACAAAATCGATAAAAAAAGTGATGAATTTTTGGTAAAAAAAACGTATAAAAATCCACCGCATTATGGTAGAATGAAGCAAACATTTCACGAAAGGGAAAGCCGATGTCTAATATCAACGAAAAAGCAAACAACCGCAGCCTTGTCTGCGAGCCCATGACTTGGGAGAAGATCAACTCTCATCCCTTCCCCACCAAGGACACCCCCGTGGAGGAGCTCAGGCAGATCTGTCTGGATTACATGGCAGTTCAACTGACCTTCCCATGGACCCCCAATTCCAGCTTCAACTACGTTCAGTGGCGCGGCAAGGAGCCGAGAGTAAACGAGGGCGTCGTTTACGGCGGTCACCCTTACGTTTCCTGCGTAGCCAGCACCACCTATCACGCCATGTATTATTACGACCAGAAGACGGGCGTTCTGGATACGGCCGCCATGGGTAAGAAATACAACCTGATCATGGGTAACCAGTGCTCCGGTAATGCCTCCTGGGGCTGGGCCAGAGTTTGCTCTGCCGCCACCTGGGGCGGTACCCAATGCATCAACCCCGCACACGGCGTTCTGAGAGTTGGCCCCTACACCTACGACGATAATCTGACGGACTTTTACAAGCAGCAGATCCACACCCATCACGATATCTGCGTCCCCAACGGCGAGCAGGTGATGTTTGAATCCTACGCTCTGCTTGAAAAGGCAGACGGTGTTTCCAATTACACCCGCAACGGAGGACACGTGCGTATGGCCGCCACTGCCGCACACGTGGTCAGAAACGAGGACGGTACCATCAACGGCGACAAGAGCTGGTGCGATTTTCAGGAGCAGTGCGACACCCGTATTGAAAAGCTCCAAAAGGACGGCACGGGCATTCATATCATGTGCGGTTTCCGCCGTTATACCTTTAGAAAGCTTTATAACGACGGTTACCTCCCCTTCACTATGCCGGAATTTCACGGAAAGCAGGAGATCCTCCCTGCAGGCCTGACCTTCGGCCACGAGAAGGATACCATTACCTACGACGAGCTTCAGGCCGCCAGGGTCAAGTGCAATTACGCTCTGTCCGATTTTGAGATCATCATTGAAAATCCCAAGAAGGAAACCGTTTACTACGGCTTCTCCTTCGTGGAAAGAGCCGCTTTTACGGGAAAGAATCTTCCCTTCGGCTACGCTACCCGCATGACTGCGCCCTACGCAGGCTATGCAGGCGGCGGCAACACCATTACCATCAACTGCCGCATCGGTACGGGCGAAAAGCTCTTTCTTTACAAGGGTGAATTTGTAAAAGACCCTGCCAAGGAAAACGATATCACCTGTCTGGTGGCAGAGCCTCTGACTTGGGATAGGCTGAACCGCATTCCCGTGGCTACGGCGGATATGAGCGAGGACGAGATCCGCAACATTTGCCGTGAGCTGATGGAAATACAGCTGTCCTTCACCTGGACGCCCAATCAGAATTTCGATATTCCCCGCGGCGCTGACACGCTGACGCTGGAGCGAGGCACCGTATACGGCGGCTGTCCCTACGTTGCCTGCACCTGGAACAGCGTTTACCACGTGATGGAATATTACGATGAGGAAACGGGCGTGATGGATTCTGCCTCCTACGGCAACAAATTCCAGACGATGTTCGGTAATCAGTGCTCCGGCTCCGCCTTCTGGGGCTGGGCCAGAGCCTGCAACGCACATGATTGGGACGGCACCAGCCAAATGACCGTAAAGCACGGTTGCCTTCGCGTGGGTCCCTACACCTATGACGATGCCCTTGATACGTATTTTGAAAAAAACACCCATGACATCATTGCAGAAAACGGTGAGCAGGTCATGTTTGAGTCTTACGCTGCCACCAAGGTGGCAGACGGTATCGTTTGCTACAAGGGCAGAGCGGGCCACGTGAGAATGGTATCTCAGCCCGTTACCGTTGTGAGAAATGCAGACGGCACCATCGACGGCGACAAGAGCTGTATGGCCTTCCAGCATCAGCATCCCACCCATAAGCCATGGCCTCAGAAGAACGGCGAGACCTTTATGCGTCAGGGCGGCGTACACACCGTCAGAAGCTTTAACGAGCTCCTCAAGGATGGCTATCTTCCCTTTACTCTGCCCGAGCTGTGCGGAAAAAAGGCAGTAGACAAGGCATGGGCCAAGATCGACTACGAGGGAAAAGAGATCAGCATCGACACGCTGAACAGCCTGACCGTTGAGGCAAATTATCCCATCGTGAATATTTCCGCCACAGTGCACGATTCCATGCCCACCCACTGGAAGCCCATCTACGAAAAGAAGGTTCTGACGGATCTTTCCAAGCTGGGTCACAAGAGCTATTCCACCCGTGGCATTGCCGACGAGGAAAAGCTTTCCGGAATGCTCGCCGAGGGACCTCAGATCGAGATCCGCACCCTCCTTGGCAACGGCGAGAACGTATTGCTCTTCAAGGGCAAACTGGTTTAAAGGTGAAGTCAAATGAGTGCAATGAAAAAGGAATCCCGCATTCCCGAATTGACCCCCGATACACGTGCAAGACTGGATGCCATTCCCGTTCCTACGGCTGACATGACCACCGACGAGCTTCGTCAGATCTGTCTGGACTTTATGGACGTACAGACCAGCTTTGTCTGGACACCCAATTCCAGCTTTACCTACCTGCAGTGGCAGGGCAAGGAGCCTGAGATCAACGAGGGCACCATTTACGGCGGCATGCCCTACGTTTCCTGCACCATGAGCAGTCTCTACCGCGCCCTGTATTTCTACGATGAGGAAACGGGCGTACTGGACACGGCCACCCTGGGCGATAATTTCGCCGCCATCATGGGTAACCAATGCTCCGGCAACTCCGCCTGGGGCTGGGCAAGAGTGTGCTCTGCCGCTACCTGGAACAGCACCCAGTATATCAATCCCGCACACAACGCGATCCTTGTCGGCCCCTACACCTACGACACGGAAAAGCTGACTGACTTCTACACCCAAAAGATCCACACCCGTGAGGATATCTGCGAGAAGAACGGGGAGCAGGTCATGTACGAATCCTACGCCCTGCTTGAAAAGGCAGACGGTATCGTAGACTATAAGAGAACGGGCGGTCACGTAAGAATGGTACGTGAGAGACCCGTGGTGGTAAGAAACGAGGACGGCACCATCAACGGCGAGGAGAGCTATCTGGATTGCCGTGAGCAGGGCTCTGCCCGCGTGGAGCGGACCATGCCCGACGGACAAACCATTTACGTTATGGACGCCGATCGGCGCTATACCTTCTACAAGCTCTTCCGCGGCGGTTATCTTCCCTTTACCATGCCCGAATTTCACGGACTGAAGAAGATCGAGCCTGCTCGCGTTTCCCTGACTCACACCAAGGGGACCGTCACCTACGACGAGCTGATGGAAAGCACCGTGGAGTGTAACTACGCTATCAGCGATATTGAGATCACCATCAAAAACAAAGACGGTAAAAAGCTTTATTACGGCTTTATTTATCCCGAAAGAACCGCCTTTGAAACCAAAGAATTCCAGTTGAAAATCGCCAAACGCGGCACGCCTCCCTTTACGGGCTACGCCGGTGGCGGCAACACCATTACTCTGCGCGCCAGAGTGGGCACCGGCCAGCTCCTGCCTCTGTACGAGGGCGAATACTGCATTGACGAAGGTAAGGCTGATGATATTACCCGTTTGGTGGCGGAGCCTCTCACCTGGAACAAGCTGCGTCAGATCCCCGTGGCAAAGGCCGACATGACGGAGGAGGAGATCCGCGAGATCTGCCGCCGTCTGATGGAGGTTCAGCTATCCTTTACCTGGACCCCCAACGAGACCTTTACCATCCCTCGCAAGGACGGCCCCCTTGCCTTGGAGAGAGGCACCGTTTACGGTGGTTGCCCCTACGTTGCCTGCACCTGGAACAGCATTTACCACGCTATGGAATACTACGACGAGGAGACAGGCGTGATGAACTCCGCCGCTTACGGCGAGGATTTCAAGACGCTCTTCGGAAACCAGTGTGCCGGCTCCGCCTTCTGGGGCTGGGCGAGAGCCTGCAACTCCATCCGTTGGGGAGGCACCAGTGAAATGACTGTGAAGAACGGTTGTCTGCGCGTAGGTCCCTACACCTACGACGACAATCTGGAAAGCTTCTACGAGAGAGATACTCATGAAATCATTGCCGATAACGGCGAGCAGACGATCTTTGAATCCTATGCCGCCACCAAGGTGGCAGACGGCATCGTCTGCTTCAAGGGAAAGGCAGGTCACGTAAGAATGGTATCTCAGCCGGTGACGGTGGTAAGAAACGAGGACGGCACCGTTGACGGCGACAAGAGCTGCATGGCCTTCCAGCATCAGCATCCCACCCACAAGCCCTTCCCTCAGAAGAACGGTGCAACCTTCATGCGCCAGGGCGGTGTAAACACCGTCAGAAGCTTTAACGAGCTTCTCAAGGATGGCTATATCCCCTTCACCCTTGCCGAGCTTTGCGGCAAGAAGGAAGTGGAAAAGGCATGGGCCAAGGTGGACTATGAGGGCGAGGAGATCGAGGTGGAGAGGCTGGATACCCTGACCGTGACCTCCAACTACCCCATCGTCAAGATCACACTGACCGTCAACAATCAAGCCTTCAACCGTTGGAGACCCCTGTACTTCAAGAAGATCCTCACCGATCTTTCCAAGTTCTGTCATTACGATTACAAGACCGAGAGCTTTGGAGCAAGTCCCAAGCTGCAGGAGCTGAGAAAGATGGAAACACTGGTAGTGCTTCGTGCCCTTGTTTCCACCGGCGAGACGATCGAGATGTATCGCGGAAATCTCAAATAAATTTAAAAAGAGAAGCTGCGGCTTCTCTTTTTTCACAAATGGCAAATTTTCAAGAAAACATTGTCAAAAAGACTACCAAAGGCTGAAAACTTGTGGTAGAATGGAAAAAAATTCTTGCGAGGTTTTTATCATGGCAGAAGTGAAAAAAAACGCCCCTGACGTGAACGACATTGAAAAGCTGGTCTTTGTTCCCTTGACTGAGGACGTCATCGACCGCATCCCCGTGGCAACGGAGGACATGACCGAGGAGGAGAAGCGCGCCATCTGCGTGGAATTTTTCCGACTGCAGCTGACCTTCCCTTGGACCCCTAACGAGACCTTCAAGGGATGCAAGACCTCCGACGGTAACGCCATTCTGGAAAAGGGCAAGGTATACGGCGGTAACCCCTATATTGCCTGTACCTGGAACAGTCTGTATCACTTTATGATGTATTACGATGAAAAGACCGGTGTGCTGGACGTGGCAAGCCACAGAGATAACATTCAGCAGCTCATCGGTAACCAGTGTGCCGGCGGTGCCTCCTGGGGCTGGCGTCGCGTCACCAATTCCCAGACCTGGCGCGGCACGCAGGAAATGACCCCTCACACGGGCCTCATCCCCCTCGGTCCTTACTCCTATGACAAGGATCTGAAGCGCTGGCGTGATCCCGCCTACGGCAACGTATCCACCATTGACGTTTGCAAGGAAAACGGTGAGCAGACCATGTACGAATCCTACGCACTGCTAAAGACCGCCGACGGCATTTCCACCTATTCGGGCAGCGCCGGCCACGTGCGAATGATCTGCAAGGATGCAGTGGTGGTGCGCCGCGAGGACGGCACCATTGACGGTGACGAAAGCTACATTACCTTTATGCATCAGCAAACACGTTTCTTCCCCCGCACCCAGCCCGACTCTACTTCCTATGAGATCCAGGGCGGCGTTGGCACCAGAAGAAGCTTTGCCATCACCTTTGAGCAGGGCTACCTTCCCTTCACCCTGCCTGAGCTTTGCGGCAAAAAGAAGATCGATAAATCTCATACCACGCTGTCCGTCGGCGGCGAGGCTCTCTCCCCCAAGGAGCTGAAGGCAGGCATTGTAGAAAGCAACTTCTCCATTGCTACCATTACCCTGACCGTGCCCGGTGAGACGGAAAAGGCCGCCCCCCTTTATAAAAAGGTCATCGGTGTGGATCTTTCTGAATATTTCCATTACAGCTATCCCATCGAAAGCCTCATCAACGAGGAGGAGCTTGCTCCCTTTGCGGGTAAAAAGGCAAAGATCCACGTGCGGATCGGCACGGGTGAAAAACCCGTGGTTTGGAGCGGTATTCTGAAATAAAAAACGGAGGTACCCATGAAGGACCGAATCGAGCTTCTTCCGAAGGACAGAAGCTTTTACAAGGCAAACCTACACTGTCATTCCACGGTCAGCGACGGTGCCTTTACCCCTGAAGAGCTAAAAAGCATGTATATGGCAAAGGGGTACAGCGTGATCGCCTTCACGGATCACGAAATATGCGTTCCCCACACGGAGCTGACGGACGATAATTTTGTTGCCCTGACAGGCGTTGAGATCGCCTTCGGTGTGGGCGGAAAAAACAAGACCAGCGTACATCTGTGCGGTATTGCGCGGGATCCCGAGAAGACCATGGAGATCCCCAACGAGGAAAGCGACTGCGCCGAGGCCATAGCAAGCGGCGTAGTGCGACTGAGGAAGGAAAACTGCATTTCCACCCTCAATCATCCCCTATGGTCCGCCCTGTCCGCCGAAACACTGCAGAGCCTGCCCTCCCCCGATCATATGGAGGTGGCCAACGGCTTTGAGATGATCGTAGACGGCTACGGCACAGCCGACGCCCTTTACGAGATGGAGCTAAGACGGGGACGGCGCTTCCGCCCTCTTGCCACGGACGACAGCCACAGAAGTGCAGACGGCAGTGCTGGACCGGAGTATTTTCGCGGATGGACCGTTCTTTGTGCGCAGAAGCTTTGCTACGACTCCGTGATCGAAGCGCTGGAAAAGGGGCATTTCTATGCCTCTACGGGACCGGAAATACGCGGTCTGTGGATCGAAAATAACGTACTTTACGTGGAAACGAGCCCCGTTTGCGGCATTTACGTGCACGGAACGGAATACCGCCACAGAAAGGCGGTAACAGAGCGGCACAATACCCTCTGTCGAGCCGAGATCCCCTTGACGGGCTTTGAAACAAGCGACTACCTGTTCGTGCGATTGGTGGACGAAAACGGAAAGACGGCCTGGTCCTGTCCTTATTACTTTGAAAAGGTATAAAAAACATGCTTGAAAATAAATTCCGTGCAGTACTCTTTGATCTGGACGACACCCTATACAGTCGTAAGGACGGCGCTGAACGTACCTTTCCTGAAATGTTTCATCGCTATCTTTACCCCTCTGCAAGCGAAAGCGAGATCGCTGAGCGCGTGGCCTTCATGATGACGAAGGTGCAACGGGACAGCATGATCTGCGAGGAAGCTTTTGATGCACTTCTGGAGAAATTCCCATCCGAAATTCCCTATGACCGCCAAAAATGCGTGGATCATTACTATCGGTATTTGCCCGAAATGGCAGTTCCCTTCCCCGAGACGCACGAGGTTTTGAAGGAGCTAAAAGAAAAGGGGTTGCTCCTTTGCATGGTGACAAACGTTGCGGAGGACCGCTGCGAATCCCAATGGCGAAAGATCCGCGGCATGGATCTTGAAAAATACTTTGATGCGATCCTGCTTTCGGGCGAAATCGGTATCCATAAGCCGGACAAGCGCATTTTTCTCATGGCCGCAGAACGCATAGGTGTAGCACCGAAGGAGTGTCTTTTCGTCGGTGATAATCCCACCACGGACATAAGCGGTGCGCTGGAGGCGGGCATGGAAGCCCTCTGGCTTGACATCTATCCCTATGATGGTCGTTATGCAGAGAACAGCAGGGTGCGCCGCGCAAGTCGTCTATCTGATTATTTTAACTAAAAACGCTTAGAAACGACAGAAAATGAAAGAAAAAAATCAGTGCTCCTCTTGACTTTCAAGGGGAGCACATTGTATAATGAGGGATAGAAAAAGGTCGGTTTTACGGGCTTTTTCGGCAAACAATCAGATCCCAACGGGGATCGTTGGCGGAGGAATACAATGTATCACGTTTCTATTGCAATGGGTCTTTACAACGTTCGCTGGGATCTGGCGAAGGATTTTGAGGGTACCCTGAAGCAGGTGGCCGAAATGGGCTACAACGGAGTGGAATTTGCTCAGAATTTCGGTGGCAGAAGTGCCGCTGAGATCCGCGGGCTTTGCGAAAAATACGGCCTCATCCCCTTTGCGGCTCACATTCCCGTGGAGCACATTTTAGAGGATGAAAGCTGGCTTTCCTTTTACAAAGAGCTTGGCATAGAATTTGCCGTGATCCCCTATTTTCCCGAGGAATACAGCTACCGCAGCAAGAACTGGCCCGAGGTGGCACGCCGTCTCAACGAAGCACAGAAGGTATGGGCGGAAAACGGCATGACCATGTGCTTCCACAACCACGACGGAGAATTCCTGCAGGAGAACGGCAAGTTTTACATGGACAAGGTCCTGGAGGATCTGCCCGCCTTCCAGCCCGAATTTGATACCGGTTGGGTTCAGATCGCAGGGCAGGATCCCGTGGCCTACATGGAGAAATATAAGGACCGTGTCCAGATCATTCAGTTTAAGGACTACGTGGGCTCCAAGAAGATCGAGGAGCACGCCCGCGAGGTGGCAGGCTTCTGCTTTACCGACGTTGGAAGCGGCAAGCTGGATTGTCCCCGCATCATGAAGGCCGCCAAGGCACAGGGGGTGCGCTGGGTCACCGTAGAGCAGGATTGGTCCCCCGAAGGAAAGACCGATCTGGAATGCCAGAAGCTCAGCTGTGAGTATTTAAGAAAGCTCATTCAGGAAGTATAAAAAAAGCGAAAACGGAGCAGAAAATCTGCTCCGTTTTTCATTTATGATATTTACTGCCCTTGCCGATGCCGACGGCACGGTAGATCTGCTCTGCCAGCATGACACGAAACAGAGAATGGGCAAAGGTCATGGGAGAAAAGGACAGGCGAAGGTCACACATGGCCTTGACGCGCTCGTGAAGCCCCCAAGAGGAGCCGATGAGAAAGACGATGGAATTCCTTCCGCCCACCGCAACCTTATCGAAGAGGGCGGCAAGCCCCTCGGAGGACAGGCTTTTTCCCTCGATGCAAAGGGCGATCTTATAGCTTTTTTGATATTGGGGACGGGAAAGCATTTCCTCCCAGACGCGTGCTTCCTTATCCAGGGTCTGTGCGACCTCGTCGTCGGAAAGCTCTCTGCCCGGGGTCTTGGCGGGGCGCAGTGCCACGGCATCCAGACTGCCCCAGGCCTGCATGCGCTTGCGAAATTCCTCAAAGGCCTCGCGGTAATAGCTTTCCTTAGTCTCTCCCATGTGCAGGATCGTATAGTTCACAGTACCTTTGTCACCTCGCATCTTCCTGCTATCTGCAGGGTATAATCCGTACCGCGTCGGGCGCCCAGTTCCGAAAGAGCTCGCTCTGTCTCCCCCAGGGCAAGCTCAGGCGTGTTGTTGTCCCGAGACAGATGGAAGAGAGTCAGGCTTTCACAGCCCATCTGTACGAGATGGGTGGCAAAGGAGGCACAGGCCTCGTTATTCAAATGTCCCCTCTCCCCTGCCACTCGCTCCTTCAAATAGGGCGGATAGGGGCCGTCGTAGAGCATTTTCAGGTCGTGGTTGGATTCCAGGATCACGGTTTTACAGCCGGAAAGATAGGCACGCACCTCGCCCGATACGTGTCCCAGGTCCGTCGCGATGCCGAGGACGCGGTCACCAATGATAAAGCCTTGACTGTCCACACTGTCGTGAGGCGTGCGGAAGGGCGTAAAAACGATGCTTCCGAGCTCGTATTCCATTCCCGTCTCCACCGTGCGGATACAAGCGGCCAGGGAGGATGCAGCGGCGGAATCCTTCTCCAAAAGAGAAAGGTAAAGCTCCTTGGCTACCGCCTCCTGACAGTAGACGGGCACGGACAGGTGCTTTGTCAGCTGAGGGAGGGCCTTGGTATGGTCAATATGCTCGTGAGTGATGATAACGCCGCTAAGATCGGACGGAGAAAGGTCAAGGCAGGAAAGCGCGGCGCTAATGCGCTTCATACTGCAGCCCGCGTCCACCAGAATGCGGGTATTCCCCTCGCAAAGGAGGATGCAGTTACCCGAGGAGCCGGAAAAAAGAGTGTAAGCGTTCATGGGTTTCCTTTCAAAAGAAAATAGCAAGGATGATCCAGTCCAAGATAAAGATCAGATAAAAGGGGATGAGAAGCACCAGAAGGATCTGAGACAGAGGCACCCGCTTCTCCTCGGGAATATGCAGGAGATTGGGGCGGAAGATGGGTGTTTTCTCCACGGGGACGCGCTCTCTTTTTCCCACGGTAAAGCGGCGGTACTTATCGCGGCGCTTGATGGGATGCATTTTTCCCTTATCCGCCAGATACTTTTCTCGGGTGCGGGCTTCTCTTTCGGCATCCTCCTGCAAAATGGGGGTAATACCGCCGTTGACCAGAATATAAAGGACGGACAGAAGCAGACACAGAACAAAATAGCCCACGGTGATGGGCATAGTCAGCGCTGTGCCGCCGAAGCCCCAATAGACGGCACCCAAAAAGGAAAACCACAAAAGGAGAGCAACAAGGCGCTTTTTTTTGGTAAAGATCATATTATTTCTCCAAAAATTCACGGTACATCTGACTAAGATCCGTATATCTCAGTGACTTTTGATCGTTATCGATCATGCGCTGAACAGAGGCGGGCTCGCCCACCAAAATGACCATTTTCTTGGCACGGGTCACGGCAGTATAAATGAGATTGCGGGTAGCGAGCATCAGCGGCGGGCGGTACACGGGGAAAATGACGATGGGATATTCACTGCCCTGACTTTTATGCACCGTCACCGCAAAGGCGTGCTCAAATTCCGAAAGATCGGAAAAGGAATAGGTGACCAGCTTTCCGTCGTAGCTGACAGAGACCGTTTCGTCCGTGGGATCGATGGAACGAATGATGCCGATGTCACCGTTGAAGATGCCAAAGCCTCCCTCGTCGGGATCGGATTCGCTTTGCCATTCCAGATCGTAATTATTGCGCACCTGCATGACCTTATCCTCCTCGCAGAAGGTCACGGTGCCGAATTTTTTTTCGTTCTTTGATGGATGCGGCGGGTTGAGCGCCTCCTGCAGAAGCACATTCAAATGAGCGGTGCCAAGCTCACCCTTGCGGGTACAGCTGATCACCTGCACGCCCTCCAGCACCTCCTTGCCGTAGGAGGCAGGCAAGCGCTCGCGGCACAGTGAGACCACCGTTTGGGCGGCGGAGGCAGTGCTCGTGCGAGGCATAATAAAGAAATCGCCGTCCTTGCCTGAGGATACGGGCATTTCGCCCCGATTGATGCGGTGGGCGTTTTCTACGATAAAGCTTTCCTTCTTCTGGCGGTAGATGCGATCCAGTGTGGAGACGTTAAAGACGCCGCTTTCCAGCGTATCGTGAAGCACCTGGCCGGCCCCAACGCTGGGGAGCTGGTCGCTGTCACCGATGAGCACCAGACGGGCTCCGGGGCGGATGGCCTTTAACAAGGAGGAAAACAGCAAAACGTCCACCATGGACACCTCGTCCACGATGATCACATCCTCCTTGAGAGGATTTTTTTCGTTCTTGGCAAATTTCACCCGATCGTCGGGAGAATATTCCATTTCCAAGAGGCGATGGACAGTCTTTGCATCGCAGCCCGTAGAGAGGCTGACGCGTTTGGCGGCTCTGCCCGTAGGGGCGCAAAGGGCAATGGACATCCCCACCTGACTGAAGATATTGACAATGGCCTTGATAATGGTGGTCTTACCCGTCCCGGGACCGCCCGTCAGAAGAGAGACGGGATGCTCCACGGCACCGCGAATGGCCTTGCGCTGGGCGGGAGAATACACCAGGCCCTCAGTGATCTGGGTGCGGTCGATAAGCTCCTCCAGATCGGCAACGGAGCCGAAGAGATGAATGCGGCTCAGCTCCGCCATACGAGAGGCAACGGAGGTTTCCGCGGTAAAGTATTCGGGCAGATAGACGGGTCTGTTTTCCCGAGAGCGATTACAGATCAGATCGGCCGTACGGCAAAGCCCCTCCAGCACCACCTGCGCCTGCTTCTTTTCCACGCCCAAAAGCTCGACCGTGGCATCCATCAGCTTTTCCCGAGGAAGGTAGCAATGGCCGTTATAGGAAGCGTTGTAGCGGAGCACGTAATGGAATCCTGCGCGCACGCGCTCGTCACTGTCACGGCTGATTCCAAGACTTTCCGCCATGGCATCCGCCTTTTCAAAGCTTACGCCGTAGATCTCGTCGCAAAGGAGGTAAGGGTTCTTTTTAACCACGTCGATGGCGGCACTGCCCCAGCGCTTATAGATACGTACACTGGTGGTGGTACCGAAGTACGAGCCGAAGAACATCATAATATTGCGCACGCCGAACTGCTCCCGAAAGGCCTCGGAGATCTGCCTCGCCTTGCGGGGAGAAATGCCTGCCACATCCGTAAGCAGGTCCGGATTATTTTCTAAAACGTCAAAGGTGCTTTCACCGAAGCGGTCTACAATACGGCGAGCTAAAACGGGCCCCACACCCTTGACGGAGCGGGAGGAAAGATAGCGTAGCATGGAGCCTGCATCGGCGGGCATCTGCTTTTCAAAATACTCCACCTTGAACTGCTTGCCGTAGGTGGGGTGCTCCGTCCACCGGCCCATGGCTCGAAGAGTATCCCCCACCATGACCTGCGGAAGGATGCCCACGAGAGTGACCGGCTCACCGTCACAGTCAACGGTGCAAACGGTGTAGCCCGTTTC
The DNA here is from genome assembly GCA_017414535.1 of Clostridia bacterium. Lineage (GTDB taxonomy): Bacteria > Bacillota > Clostridia > Oscillospirales > SIG627 > RGIG5579. Next base: position 48,768 of record JAFQMA010000044.1, read on the forward strand.
ATCGCTTTGGAAGACAACGTCCTCCACCTCTCCTTCTACGGAGACAAGATCTTTTCCGTCAGGCATGCTGTCGCCTCCTTTCCGTAAAGAATAGAATCACACCGAGGCCGAGAAATGAAATGAGGGCAGTGGGGAAAAATACGTCACCCAGCCGCGTATAAAGAGTCAGCTCCTCCTGCAAAAGAACGCTTTCTCGAAGAGCACCCACCTTCAACGCGGCCATCTCGGAGAGGATCCGTCCCTGCGGATCGATCACGGCGGAGATACCGGAATTGGCACTGCGCACGGTGCTTCTGCCGTTTTCCACACTGCGAAATACCGCGTGGGCCAGATGCTGGCCTGCAGCGGGAGAATCCTTGTACCAAGAATCGTTGGTCACAAGAACGATCATCTCCGCACCGCTTCGGACCGTATCCCGCGTGAGGGCGGGAAAGAGCGATTCAAAGCAGATAATGGCGCCGTATTGGCCCTTTTCGCAGGAAAAGAGCGTGGGCTCCGTTCCCTCGTAAAGATCGGCAGAGAGGATGTTCAGCTCCTCCAGCATAGGAAAGAGCCTTGTCAGGATCGCTCTGTAAGGCATCTTTTCCCCGAAGGGAACGAGATGACGCTTGGCATAGAGGGACTCTATGCCCTCCTCGGAGAGGAGGGCGGCGGCGTTGGCACTTTTGCCCTCTATTCCGTAGAAGCAGCCCGTAAGGATGGGAGAATCCACCTCCTTAGACAGTGCTGCAAGATATTCGGTGAGGCTGCCGTATTTGGAAAGGCTGGTAATAATAGCACTTTCCGGCCAGACCACAAGCTCCGTTTCGGGCCGGGTCTCCTCCCTTGTCATGGCAACATAGGATTCCAGAGAAGAGCTGGTCCAGCCCTCCCTGAACATAGCACTGGCCTGTAGGGACAGAACGTTCACCCGCTCTCCCTTAAGGGGACGGGTAAGAGAGACCACGCCAAAGAGAAGATCTGCCGCAAGTATGGCTACGGCGATGCCACCCCAGACAAGGCGCTGCTTTTTCCCTTCGGAAAGGAGAAGCAGGGCGAAGGCGGCATTGACCGCCAGCACCAGAAAATCGAGAAAATCCACCCCGAAAAGGCTGAGAGGCTGAATAAGAACGGGAACACGGTACAGGGGTAGGCTCACCCGTACCCAAGGAAAGGCAAGATCGGAAAGGAAGGTGATCTTCTGAAGGCACAAAATAAGAAAGGCCGCAAAAAACACGCGGAAGGCGCGGGGCAGGCGCCATCTTGCGGCGAGATGCACCCCCAGAGACGGCAGAGCAAAGAGCATGCCGTGGCAAAGGCTGATGCCAAGCCATGCAAGACACACCACGAACAGGGATTCCCCATTCCCCAGTCCCGCAAAATCCAAAGGATAAAGCCAAAGGAACCAATAGTAAATGAGGGCATAATAGATAAATCCAAAGAGCCAGCCCCGCAAAAAGGCGCGGGGAGCACTTCCCTCTCCCCTCTTTTTCTCCAGTACGAGAAGAAACGGAACGAAGGAGAGAAAGCAAAGGAAAAAGAGACAGGAGAAGGTCTGCGGCAGGGCGGAAAGAAGCGCGGAGGAAAGGAGCCACACCGTGGGGTGACGGAAAAACGACGCAGCTTTTTTCATGCTTTTTCCTCCTTTTTAAAACGAATATTACATCAATTAACATTATACAGGAAACAAGCGCGAAAGTAAAGGCGAATTCTTGACAAAATAGGAAAAGGTACTATAATATTTAAAAGAAAGTGAGGAATAAAAATGAGCGAATGCACCCATGATTGTTCAAGCTGCGGCAAGGATTGCAGCGAAAGAAAAGAAAGCCTGATCGAAAGCACCAACGAAAACAGCCGCGTAAAAAAAGTCATCGGCGTTGTCAGCGGTAAGGGCGGCGTAGGCAAGAGCCTTGTGACCTCCCTTTTGGCCGCTTATACGGCAAAGGCAGGAAAGAGCACCGCCATTCTGGACGCGGATCTCACCGGTCCCAGCATCCCCAAGGCCTTCGGTATCCACGAAAGAGCTACCGCAGATGAGGTGGGCCTGATTCCCGTGGCAAGCCGCGGCGGCATCAAGGTCATGAGTCTGAACCTTCTTTTAGAGGATGAGACCGACCCCGTAGTATGGCGCGGACCTGTCATTGCGGGAACCGTGAAGCAGTTTTGGACGGACGTGAACTGGGGCGACGTAGAATATATGTACGTGGATATGCCTCCCGGAACAGGTGACGTGCCACTGACCGTATTCCAGTCCGTCCCCGTAGACGGCATCGTCATCGTGACCTCTCCTCAGGAGCTGGTCTCCATGATCGTGGAAAAGGCTGTGAAGATGGCAAAGCTGATGAACATTCCCATTCTGGGTCTGGTGGAAAATATGTCTTATTTTACCTGTCCCGATTGCGGTAAGCAGCACAGCATCTACGGTGAGAGCCACGTGGAGGAGCTGGCAGAGCGCTTCGGTATTCCTGCCACCGCGAGACTTCCCATCGATCCCGCACTGGCCGCCAAGGTGGACGCAGGCCTTATCGAGGAATACGAAACAGACGGACTGCAGAGCCTGATCGATTCCATTCTGTAAAAGCAAGCACCCTCTCCTTTCAGAGGGTGCTTTTGTATAGGTTGACAAAAAGTAAAAAGCTGGTATAATAGAAATGTTGACTTAGCAACATTAAATACCGAAAAGGAGATGTTATGATTACCGCACAACGTTTTAAAAACGCAGTTCTTTCCGGCGCCAACAATCTCTTGCGCCATAAGGACGAGATCGATAAGCTGAACGTTTTTCCCGTTCCCGACGGCGATACGGGTACCAATATGTCCATGACCCTTTCCGCAGGCGTTGCTGCGCTGGAGGAAATGGAGCTTGACAGACACAGTCGCATCGACGAGGTTTCCGAAAAGCTGGCCGCTGCCGTTCTTCGCGGTGCCAGAGGAAACTCCGGCGTCATCGTTTCTCTGTTTTTCCAAGGCTTTGCCGAAGGCTGTAAGGGCAAGAAGCTCCTTTCCGTTTCCGAATTTGCCACGGCTATGGCCAAGAGTGTGGAAATGGCCTACAAGGCCGTTTTGAAGCCCACGGAGGGCACCATCCTCACCGTTTCCCGCAGTGCGGCAGAGGCGGTCGGCGAGGCCCGTCAGCAGGGCGGTAAGGAAGAGGAAATGCTCACCGCCGCCTTCGTACAGGGCGAAAAGACCCTTTCCAAGACCCCCGAAATGCTTCCCCTGCTGAAGAAGGCCGGTGTGGTGGATGCAGGCGGTCAGGGCTATATCTCTTTTTTTGAAGGCGTTATGCACTACCTGAGAACGGGCAAGATCATCGAGCGTGAGGCCGAGATCAATCTGGAGGAGAGTGTGGCCGATCCCGTTCCCCTCAGCGAGGATGAGATCACCTTTACCTACTGCACGGAATTTCTCATTGCAAAAAACGAAGAAGGCGACGTGGATGCTCTGCGCGACTATCTGGCATCCATCGGCGACAGCCTTATTTGTGTAGAAGTCAGCGGCATCGTTAAGGTGCACGTACATACCGACCACCCAGGCCTTGCCATGGAGGAGGCTCTGAAGGTAGGAAGCTTTGAAAAGATCAAGATCGAAAACATGCGCCTTCAGTTCCGCGCTCGGCAAAAGAGAGGCGAAAAGGCAGAGCAAAAGGAAGAAGAAAGCGATGCACCCGTAGCTATTGAGACGGCCGTAGGCTTCGTTGCCGTCTGCGCGGGCGAGGGTCTGCAGCAGACCTTTGAGGATCTGGGATGCCACAAGGTGATCCGCGGCGGACAGACCATGAACCCCTCTGCGGAGGACATTCTCAAGGCTTGCCTTGCCTCCCCTGCCGAGAACGTTATCGTGCTTCCCAACAACTCCAATATCGTGATGGCTGCCCGTCAGGCCGCAGGCATCACCACGGAGCGAAAGATCCACGTGATCCCCACCAAGACCATCCCTCAGGGCGTGACTGCGGCACTGAATTTTGATCCCGACGGGGATATTGATACAAACCTTACCACCATGACCGAGGCTCTTGCCACCGTTCGTTCCGGACAGGTGACCCGCGCCGCCAGAGATTCCGATTTTGAGGGCAGAAGCATCAAAAAGGACGAGGTGCTCGCTCTCTCCGAGGGCAAACTGACGGGAGTTTATCAGACCTACCGAGAGGCAGTATTGGCTCTTCTTGACGAGCTGGTGGAGGAGGAATCCTTCATGATCACCCTATTCTGCGGCGAAGATGCCGATCAAAACGAAGCTGAGGAGATCGAACGCATTGCCACGGAAAAATTCCCTCAGGCGGATTTCAGCCGCGTCAACGGCGGTCAGCCCGTATATCCCTATCTGATCTCCGTAGAGAAATAAAAGGAGAAAGACTATGCTTCAACGCTTTGAAGTGTTTTCCTCCGCCATTTCCTTCCTGCATCGCACGATGCTGGGTATTGAGCGGGACGTGATGGTCAAGGCGGGCTACAAGGGCTCCTACGCCACCTGTCTCGTAGCACTGGCGCGCAGCGGAGACGGCATGACAGCCGCTGCCCTTTGCCGCCGCTGTGACAAGGATAAGGCGGGCATTTCCCGCATTCTGGCAGATATGTCCTCGGATGGACTTATCTGCCGCACGGGCGATAAGAATCTGTATCGCGCCAAGATCAGCCTGACCCAAAAGGGGCTGAAGGTGGCTCAGTTCGTTTGCCGAAAGGCAGAGGCCGCCGTGGCCAGTGCCGGGGCAGAACTGACCGAGGAGGAAAGGATCATCTTTTACGGAACCCTAAGTAAAATTGCCGCCAATTTAAGAAAGATCCGTAAAAACGGAATTCCCGGGAATATTGAGTTATAAAAGAAAAATGCGATGACAAGGTCATCGCATTTTTTATATTCTGAATTCCTCCCCGATCAGGTGAGCCTCCTCAAAGGGAGCCTCTGCCAAGGCGGCGCGGATCGCCTCCTCACGGAAGGGTAAGCCCACAAGCAGGCCTTCAAGGCGACAGGCAAGGGAGGGATCCATGGCATCGGTAAAGACCTGTGCCCGTTCCACGGCGGCACCACGCAGAGTCAGACAGAGCTCTACGCCGCCAAAGGAAAAGCGGTGACGGAAGGAAAAATCGAATACGGGGGTTTTCCCCAGATTCCATTCGTCACTTTCAAAGCGAGCCACGTACGTCTCCAGCTCCGACCTTTCCGCAGGGGAAAGCTGGAAATCGGCAAAATAGCCGTATTCCTCCTCAAAGGCGCGACAAAGAGCGTATTTTACGTCCTTGGCGGTCAGGTCCTCCCGAAACTCGGTCAGGTTACACACGCGACTGCGGACGGAATCGATGCCCTTGGAGCGGATCTTGGCAGGGTCTACCGTCAAATAGCGGGTGAGCCTTTCCAGATCGGAGGACAGGAGCAGGGTGCCGTGGTAGATTTTATTGCCGCGGCGGTCACAAACGGCGTGCCCGGAGAACTTTTTTCCGTTGACCAGCATATCGTTCCTGCCCGAATACTCACAAGGAATGCCAAGGCTTTGAACGGCGCGCAGAACCAGGGAAAGGAATTTGTCCTTATCGTAGCGGTCGCGCCCTGCGATGAAGGAGAAATTCAAATTGCCGCCGTCATGATAGACGGCACCGCCGCCGCTGACACGGCGAGCCAACTGAACACCGTCCTCTTTCATGGCAGAAAGATCGCACTCGATCCAAGGATTTTGATTCTTTCCGACGATAACAGCGTTATCGTTTTGATAGAAATAAAGGATCAGATCCTCAGGGGACACGTGGTCGAGAAACCACTCGTCCGTGGCAAGATTGCGGAAGGCGGAGCCATCATCTGAAACGAAGAGAAAATTTCTCATCCGAGTGCCTCCTTTTTCGTGATAGCATCAGTATAACGAAAAAAATAAAAAAACGCAAGGGGCAAGGGAAAAGGATTTGACACCGTAAGGGATTTTTTTTATAATAGAAGCAGTAAAACAAAAGGAGAAAACATGGCCGAAAAGAGAAAGACCGTTTATATTTGCTCTGCCTGCGGGAATGTACAGAGTAAATGGTCGGGACAATGCAAGGAATGCCTTGCCTGGAATACCATGGAGGAAGAGGTGCAGGTGGAGCTTCCCGCAAAAAAAGGGAAAGCCCCTTCCCTATCCTCGGAGGAATATAGCCCTGCCCAAAGGCTCTGTGAACTGAGGGAGGATCCCATGCAGGGAGAGCGTTATTCCACGGGGCTGGGAGAGCTGGACCGTGCCTTGGGCGGTGGCATCGTCCGCGGCTCTGTGGCACTGATCTCCGGTGAGCCCGGTATAGGAAAATCCACCCTTTTGCTTCAGATCTGCAAGGAGATGCAGGGACTGAAGGTACTTTACGTTTCGGGCGAAGAATCCGCCATGCAGATCCGCATGCGAGCCAAGCGGCTGGGAGCCCTGACGGACAACATTTACCTGCAGTGCGAAACAGACGTGGACGGCATATTGCCGGAAACGGAGCGGGTACAGCCTGATCTTCTGATCATTGACTCGGTGCAGACACTGTGCGACAGCGCTCTTTCCGGCTCGCCCGGAAGCTCCTCGCAGGTGAAGAATGCGGCAGGACGGATCCTGGCGCAAACGAAGAAAAGCGGCTTTTCCACCATTCTGGTGGGCCACGTCAACAAGGACGGTGTCATCGCAGGCCCCAAGCTCTTGGAGCACATGGTAGACGTGGTGCTGTATTTTGAGGGTGAGCGCACTCAAAGCTGCCGTATTCTCCGCGCCATCAAGAACCGCTACGGCTCCACCAACGAGATCGGTCTGTTTGAAATGACGGATGCGGGTCTGGAGGAGGTGCCCGATCCCAGCCGCAGACTGCTGGAGGACAGCCCTAAAAACGTATCCGGCTCCTGCCCCGTTTGCCTCATGGAGGGCACGCGCCCCATTATGACCGAGGTGCAGGCGCTGATCACAAAATCCGTATTTCCCAGTCCAAAAAGGCTTACCAGCGGCTTGGATTTCAATCGCACAGCCATGCTTCTTGCCGTATTGGAGAAAAGGCTTGGTCTGAAACTATACGACAAAGACGTTTATCTGAACGTGGTGGGCGGACTGCGACTGGATGAGACAGCGGCGGATCTGGGTATTTGCACGGCAGTGCTTTCCTGCATGCTGGACCTGCGACTTCCCGGATCGCTCCTTGCCATGGGCGAGGTAGGTCTTTCGGGCGAGTGTCGTACGGTGGGTGACAGCGAGATGCGCGTTGCCGAGGCGGCGCGACTTGGCTTTGAGACCATTCTTCTTCCCCGAGCCCAGGCAGAACGCCTGAAGAAAAAGCCGCGCGGGGTACGCATCATCGGCCTGAGAAGCGTTTTTGAGCTGATGCAGAATTTAAAGGAAATCTGCCATGAGGAATGAAAAGGAGCGCCTTGCGGCGCTGGAGAATTTCAACTTCGAGGATCTGGTGAGTCTCGTGCGGGTGCTTCGCGGTCCCGAGGGCTGTCCCTGGGATCAGGCACAGGGACACCACGATCTGAGGAACAACATGGTAGAGGAGGCCTATGAGGTCTGCGAGGGCATTGACAGGGATAATAACGAGCTTCTCTGCGAGGAGCTGGGAGACGTGCTTTTGCAGGTGGTCTTCCACGCGGGCATCGCCGAGGATGAAAATGCCTTTACCACCGAGGACGTGATCGGCGGCATTTGCCGAAAAATGATCCGCAGACACCCCCACGTATTTGAGGAGGGGCAGGAGCAGGAAAGCTGGGAGGAGCTGAAGCGCCGAGAAAAGGGGGAACGAAGTCAAAAAGAGACCCTTGCCCGCATTTCCCGTGCATTCCCCTCCCTGACCCGCGCAAAAAAATTCTTGGAAAAGGGCGTGAGCGCCCCCGAGGCCGTACCCGCTCTCCGTGACAAAAAGGAGGCAGGCGAGGCACTTTTTGCACTGGTGGCGGCCTGCAGAGCAAAGGGCATCGATCCCGAGGAGGCATTGAACGGATATTTGAACGATTTGTTGTGATTTGGCACAATTTATGAACGATTTATTTGTATTTTTCGTTGAAAATGTAAAAAAATATTGAAAAAATCTGTCTTGCGTGGTACAATATCAACAAGCATATATTTCATTTAAAAACAAGTGAAAAAGGAGCTTACACGTATGAACAAGACCCAATTGACAGAGCTTGTTGCTGCCAAAACCAAAATGAAAAAGAAGGATGCGGAAGCCGCAGTCAGTCAGGTCTTTGCCTGCATCACCGAGGCCCTGGTGAACGGTGAAAAGGTGCAGATCTCCGGTTTCGGCAGCTTCGAATCCAAGGAGCGTGCCGCCAGAATCGGCCGCAACCCCCACACTCATGAGGAAATGGAGATCCCCGCTTTTAAAAGTGCCGGCTTCTCCCCTTCCAGGACATTGAAGAGCGCCATCAACAAATAAGGATTGAAACGAGTTGCCCTTCTTGGGCAGCTCGTTTGCTATTACTGCTATGAGACTTGATAAGTATTTAAAGGTATCCCGTATTATTAAAAGAAGGACCGTGGCTTGCGATGCCTGCACCGACGGACACGTTTTGGTGGGAGGCAAGGTCGCAAAGCCCTCATACGAGGTGAAGCTCGGCGACGTCATTGAGATCCATTTCGGCGAGCGGATCTTTCGATGCCGCGTAAAGAGCACACCGGAGCACGTTGGCAAAAACGAAGCAGACAGCCTTTACGAGGTGCTTTCTTAGGAATAAAAACTGTTTGCCCGTCATAAAATGCCCCGAGGTGAGCATTTTATGGATGAAAAGAAGAATACGGTTATATTGGAGGAAAGACACCGTCTTTCCGTCACGGGGGTGACCAGCGTCATCCGCTTTGAGGAAAAGGAAGCAGAGCTGGCAACAGAGCAGGGCCCTCTCCTTTTGACGGGCGAGGGGCTTCATCTGGATGGGCTGGATGCGGAAGGCGGCAAGGTCGTTTTATCGGGGCTGATTCGCAGTCTATATTGGCCGGACGACGAGGGACGAGAAAAAAAGGGGCTTTTCCGAGGACTCTTTTCCTGATGGAGAACCTGATCTATTCGGATACAAGGCTGTTTTTCCTGTCCATCGGGCTTGGCCTTTTAGCGGGGCTTTACTACGAGTTTTTTCGCTTATTGCGTTTGGCTCTGCCTCACGGGGCGGTGCTGTGCGGGCTGGAGGATCTGCTGTTTTTTCTGCCTGTGACCTTCGTTTTTCTCGTCTTTACCTACGTTTTTTCCGACGGAACGGTGCGCTGGTTTTCCGTGGCGGGGCTGGGCGCGGGCTTTCTTTTATACTTAGGCACGGTAGGCAAGGTCATTCACGCACTGTCCGGCAGGATCATTCGTTTTATCAGACGCCTTTTAAAGCTGATCCTGCGCATCACCGTCCTTCCCCTTTACAACGTTTTCAAAAATATAACAAATCGTCTATTTAATCGTATACAAAAAGGGATTATAATAAAAAAAGAGCGCCGCAGAAAAGCCCGCTCTGAAAAGGAAAAGAAGCGGCTGATCTCTTTTGCGGAGAAAGGCTTTTAAAAATTAAGGAGCATTATGCGACACAGACTGGGTTTTTTTGCAAAGCTTGCCGTAGTGGCGATCATTTTCTTTTTGGTGATCTCCATTGTGGACAAGAATATTGAGATCAACGCGCTGAAAAAGGAAAAGGAAAAGCTGGAGGCGGAGCAGCAGATCTATACGCTGAAGGTGGAACGACTCAATTCCCAGCTGGAGGAAGAGGTCACCGAGGAGACCATCAAGCGCATTGCCATGGAAAAGCTGAATTTAAGAGAAGCGGGAGACCTGATCTATTCCAACGATCTCCCTAACTGAGAAAAAGCCGCTAATGCGGCTTTTCTTTTTTTGAATAAAAACTCCTTTCGCGGTAAAAATAGCAGTAAAGAAAAAACGAAAGGATGAGACCCATGACAAACAAAAAGAAAACGCAGAATACTGCAGGCGGGGGCTTATACATAGCTCTTGCTATATGTATTCTTTCCGTCATTTGCATCGGCGTTTACAGCGCAATCATCAACATTTTCGATACCACTCCATTGGAAAGCCCGATTCCTAACGGCACGAGCATTCCCCTCGGCACAAGCAAGGATAATCCCGTTACGCCGCCCGTTACCACTCTGCCTCCTCAGGCTGATGTGGATGCACCTATCCCCGACGAGGAGCCCGATGAAAGCGTCAACGTGACTCCCGACCCGCCCAGCTATACGCTTCCCGTGGCAGGCAGTGTGACCAAGCCCTTCTCCGCGGACGTTTTGGTCTATTCCGAGACCATGAACGATTATCGCCTTCACAACGGTGTGGATCTTGCCGCCACCATCGGAACACCCGTGAAGGTGTTCAGCGAGGGCGTGGTGTGTGAGATCTACGAAGATCCTCTCATGGGCATGACGGTAAAGGTTGACCACGGCGGTGGGCTCATCAGCGTCTATCAGAATCTTTCTACCAGCCTTGCCGCAGGCATTGAATGCGGTGTGAAGGTAGAGGAGGGTCAGGTACTCGGCGGGGTAGGAGAGACGGTCCTCATTGAGTGTGCCGAGGCGCCTCACTTGCACTTTGAGGTACAAAAAAACGGAAAGCCCGTGGATCCCATGAGCTATTTTCAGTAAAAAAAGCAGGCTAGGCCTGCTTTTTTTGCACCTTTTCTCCTCTTTTGCATAAACTGCAATAAGACTGAATGAGGGAGGATCTCATGGAACAAACGAAACAAAACCGCAGGGGCGCCGATCACGACGGGACCTGCATTGATACGCGGCGCATTCTGGACGCTTGTCGCACCAGAGAATGTGTTGAAAACGCTCACCTGATGCTGACGGCCCGCGGCCACGAGCTGCTACAGGAGGCGTCGGGAGCCAGGCTGCAGAATCTGCAGGTATTGAGCACGGGGATCGAAGCGGAGCCACTTCCCTTCCGAGAAGGGTATTTTCGCATACGCCTTCGGTATTACTTAAAGGGTGTGCTGGAGCTTTCCATGGAAAAAGGCGTAACGCGGCAGATCGCAGGGCTTTGCGCAGCTGAGGAGGCAGTAGTGCTGTACGGCGGCGAAGGAAAAACGGCAAGCTTCTCCAAGCAGTTCGATGAAAACAGCTTTTTGCAATGCGAGGGAGAAGAGCTTCCCCGAAGATGCCTCTCCTTCTGTACCACGGTGGAGGTAGCTCAGCCCGTGGCTCTGCGTCTGAACGTGGTGCCATACGATCCTGCGGGATGCTTCGGTGTCCATCTGATCTCAGCCAAGGACGTGCCCTCTTCTCTGGCAGAGCAATTTGAGGAGCCCTTGACGGATGCCGTGCCCTGCGGGAAGACCTGCTATCTTTCCTTCGGTCTGTTTGCGCTGGTGCGCACGACAGCGCCCGCCCAGCTGGTGATCCCTGCCTGCGACCTGTGCGTCCCCGCCAAAAGCGGCTGTGACGAGGTGAAGGATCCCGATCCCTGCGCGCTATTTCGCAGCATGGAATTTCCCGTAGAGGAATTCTGCGGTGAAGGTGAGAAGGAATGAAACGAAAAAACAGATGCCTTGCATGCAAGGCATCTGTTTTTGTTTTAGACGAGTCGGCCCTTGTAGAGGGTATGCACCTCGCCGTTGGAGGTGCGAGCATAAAATTCAACGCGGGTCTCCTTGCCGCAGAGGGCTTCCCAAGCAGCGGGATCGGCTCCCAGCTCCTCCAGGGTGATCTCCTTCTTGCGGAAGGTCTTGGCAAGGTTCAGGGGATAATGCTCCTTCTTGATGAGATTGCCTTCCTTATCACGGAAAACAAGCTTCAAATCGGAGAACACGTAGTTGGAGCCGAACATTTCGGTAAGAAGCTGGCCGGGCGTTGCCTTGGCAGGCAGCTCGGGAATCTCCAGCTTCACGGGAGAGACGGGCTTCTCGCCGCAGAGCTCGGGGATGGTAAAGGGCAGATAGCCCTTTTCGATGAGATAATCAAAGGTGTAGCAGCTTTCATAGCCGGGGGCCAGATAGATGAACACGCCGTTTTCCTGCACGCCAATGCTTCTCATGCCCGTGGTCTGATGCTGAACGGTGATGGTGCTGGTGCCGAGGATCTTGCCGTTTTCGTCACGCTTGATATCGGCAGGACCTGCCACCATCATCACGTGAGCATTGGTACCGGTCACGAGGCCGTCGGCCTTTTTAACCATAGCATAAGCCTCGTACATGCCCTCGGGCGTAACGGCGCGGCAAAGCTCAACGGTGCTGATATCCGCCAGACTGTTGGGAGCGGAGAAGGGGGGCGCGTTGTACACCTCGTTCAGACGCTGGCCCAGGTATCTGGCACCGCGGGGAGGATTGATATAGGCGGTGCCGCCCCAAATAATGGTGTTGGATACTCTCGCCCAGCCCCAGAAGGAATCGGCGGAGCACTGGTTACCGAGAATGGTGCCTGCTCTGTCCCCCATGGAAAGCGTATCCATGATACCCGTTTTTTCATCGTACCACTCCTCCATCAGCTGATAAAGGTTGGAGAAGGTAGAGGATACGTAGGGCATGCCTGCATACACGTGCTGAGGCTGGTAGAGATCCTTATCGGCACGGATAAGAATGGGAGAGTTGGGTTTCCATGCAAAATTCAGCTGATAATGCATAAAATCCCAGCAAATATCGCGAAGCTCGTCCTCGCTCATTCCTTCGTGAGCAACGGGAATGGCATTGATATCATCCCAGGTCAAGGGCTTTGCCAGGGACTCGCAGTCCCACGTGGGGGGATAGTTTTTCTGTTCCATAACAATTCCTTTCGGGAGCAGTTTTTTAGTGTTAGTATATTTTAGCATATTCTTTTTTCCTTGCAAAGGCTTTTTTGCAAAAAAAGGAAAAAAGCACGCAAAAAGCGTACTTTTTTCGAGTGTTTTATTTTACCAGCTCACCGCTGTAGATCTGAATCTGGTCACCCTTGCCCGTGCGGCCGAGAATGGTGATGGTATAGCCCTTGCCCTCGTAGGCGGAATAGAGATCTCTGCGGAAGCCCATGGCAGACAGGGTCATCTCTCTGTCGCGGAAATGATCTCCGCTGTAACTGCAGTGGATCTGGCGGGAAAGCTCCTTACCCTCGGCGTCGGTGATCACGACGGTCACGTCGGACAGAGCGTAATTTGCGGTTACGGTAGCAAGGATCAGTTTGGAAATGGAGACCTTATCGGTAGTGATACTGAAGGTCATTTCCGTGGGCTCTACAGGATCGGTACCGATGAGCTCTGCCAAGGTAAAGGGCAGATAGCCCCCCTCCATCAGGTGCTGGAAGGTGTACTGGGAGCGCCAGCCGGGAGCCAGCTCAATGGCGGTGCCGTCGGACTGCTGAGCAGGAGCCCACTCGCCCGTGGTCTGATGCTGAACGACAACGTAGCTATCGTCTGCAATGGTTCCGTTGGCATTATACTTCACCACGGCATCCTCATAGACCATCATCACGTGGCCGGAGCCCTTGTTGTTATATACAAGTCCGTCGGCGGCCAGAAGCTGAGCGTAGCCTTCGTAGACCACGTCCTTACCCATGGCACGGAGGATGTCTGCAGTGCGAAGATCATTGTAGTTGGCAAGATCGGGGTAATTTGCCTTCATGTAGGAAGAAAGGCGATTGCCGCGGAAAATGGCACCGCGGGACTCCGTAATATTGGAGGTGCCGCCCCAGGTCATGGTATTGGATACTCTCGCCCAGCCCCAGAAGGAGTTGGCGGAGCACTGATTGCCCATGATGGTCTCCACGTTTTTGCCCATGGCCTTAATATCCATCATGCCGTTTTCGGTATCGTAATACTTCATAAGCTGATAGAGGTTATTGAAGGTAGAGGATACGTAGGGCATACCGCCGTAAACGTCGCCGTACTTATGATCCTTTTTGCGGATATGAACGGTCTCGTTGGGGGTCCAGGGGAAGGTGAGCTGCAGCTCCATAAAATCAAGGCAGATCTGGCGGAGTTCACGCTCAGTCATATTTTCATTGGCAACGGGAATGGAATTCAGTTTTTCCCAAGTAAGGGGCTCTGCTACCTTGGTATCGACCTTTTCCTGCTCCCCGGTAACGGCAGGCTCTTCCGTAGCGGCAGGAGCCTCGGTCGTTTGAGTGGCGGTCTGCTCCCCTTCGGTAGCAGTGGAAAGGCTTTCACCGCCGCAGGAGGCGAGGGGCAAAAGCATGAGGGTTGCGAGAAGAAGTGCAATGAGTTTTTTCATATTTTTGATCCTTTTCTATCGTGATGTGATCGATGCATTTTCTCAGGTGGACAGCGTTCCGGTGTAAACGACCTTTTCAAAGCCCGTAGAAATGCGGGCAGAGATCTCGATGGTATTGCCGTTGGCCGCGTGATTATTCAGTGTAGCAAGATCAACGCCCAAATTGCGCTCGGCATTGGAGCCGCCGTTATTGATATAAAGAGGCGCTTTTCTCTTGATCTGACCGGTATAGCGGACGCCGTCGGAAATGGCAACGAATACTTCTTCCAAAACAGTGTTGCCGTGCTTGAAGCGAATGGTCACATCGGAGATCATATAATTGGACTTGACGTAGGCGTTCTTCAGCTGATCCACGGTAACGGTGGCATTCTGATGAGAGAAGAACAGCTCATAATTCTCAACGGGAGAATACTTGGGGTGGGTCTTGGGCAAGAATTCGGGAATGGTAAAGGGAACGGAGCCGTCGTTATAGGCCTGTTCGTAGGTCATCGAATCGTAGTCACCCGTGTGTGCGCCTGCGGCGGCATTGCGGTATGTCTGGTGCTGAATGTAGATCTTCTTGGCGGCGGTATCCACGTGGTGGACCATCATGACGTGACCTGCACCTGCGTTGTAGACCAGACCGTCACCCTTCTGAAGCTTATCGTAGCCTGCGAAGGCAGCTTCCTTCCCTGCCCCGTGAAGCACGGTCTTACTGGTCACGGATTCGGTATATTTATCAAGGTTGGGATAATTCTTGGCAAAATAATCGTACAGAGCGTCACCCAAAGGAATGGCACCGTAATAGGGCGTTACGGTGGCGGTACTGGTCCAGCCCACGGTATTGGACACTCTGGCCCAGGACCAAAGGGTAGAGGCAGAGCACTGATTGCCGAACACGGACTTCACGTCCCCATTGGAGGCGGCACTCATGGCATTGATGTCCATGACGCCGTCCTTATAGTAATGCATGACCTGATAGAGGTTATTGAAGGTGGATTCGCTATAGGGCATACCGCCGTAGAGGGTATTGGTCTTATAGGTAACGTTCTTGCCCTCTTTTGCCTTAAAGGAAGCGTTGGCCTTCCAGCCGAAATTCAGCTGGAGTGCCATGAAATCCCAGCAGATATCACGCAGCTTCTCCACGGACATGGAGGCGGTGGCCTGAGGGAGGGCATTGATATTGCTCCAAGAGAAATTCTGGATGATCTGGGGGGTATAGGTCTGCTGAGAGCCGTAGCCCGCTGAGGGGATGGAGGTGCTGGGCTTGGTAGTAGTCACGGGAGGCTTGGTGGTGGTCGTAGGCCTCTTTGTGGTGGTAGAGGGCTTTTTCGTCGTGGTGGAAGAAGAGGGGTCGGCATCGGGCTGTTCACCCGTAGCGGGCTCTCCGGTTCCGTTCTCCCCCGTTCCTTGTTCTTCGGTTCCCGTTTGAGCGGCAGTCTCCTGCGAGGCGGGATCGGTGGGAGCAGGTTCTGACTTGGCACAAGCGATGGCAACAAGGAGCATGGAAAGCACCAGCAAAATAGAAATCAGTCTTTTCATAATACACCTTTACTTTTTTCAATAGTGATTTGAACTAAGTACATTATAGCATAATTTCTAAGGTTAAAATACAAAAAAAGTGTGAATTTTGGACAAAAAATTGCACAATCTTGCGACGCTTTATTTTACTAATTTGCCCGAATATACGTCAAAGACCTCACCCGTGGAAATGCGAACACGAATGCGAACCGTATGCTGGCCGTCGGCGTAGGGAGCGAACTGCGCCTCAGTAGCACCCAAATGCTCCCCCTTACCTCCCTTGAGCCTCAAAGGCGTGCGGGACTGAGCCTGCCCTGCGAAGAGGTAATAATTGACGGAGGAGGTATAGAAATACTCCGCTTTTTCTTTTCCGTCGGCATCGGAAACGGTGACAGTTACGTCGGAGATCATATAAGAGGAGGAAACGGTGGCGGACAGAAGCTCGCCGACGGTGGCGGTGGCAACGCTGTGGGAGAAGGAGACGCTTCCCTGCTCCACGGGAGACTTACCCACAAACTCGGGGATGGTAAAGGGAATATAACCGTCGCTGAAGAGCTTGGCAAAGGAAACGCCCTTATAGGCGCCGGGATGGGTGGTACCCGACTTTTCACGACCGTAGGTCTGCTCCTGCAGGTAGACCGTTTGGGTATCCAGATCCACGTGGTGTACCATTCTCACGTGGCCGCCCGCCGCCTTATACTGGACGAGCCCGTCCGCCTTTTGCAGGAGAGCGTAGGCCTCAAAGACGGTCTTTTGGCCTGCGGACTTTAAAATATCGGCGGTATAGATCTTATCGGCACTGTAATTTTTCAAATTGGGATAATAGGCCTTCAGGTGGGCGCTGAGCGCATCCCCAAGGATCACGGCACCGCGATGGGGCAAGACCTCGTCGGAGCCGTCCCAAGCGACCTGATCGGACACCCTCGACCACGCCCAAAGCGTAGAGGAGGAGCACTGGTTGGAGAACTGGGCGGAAACGTCGTTCAGCTGGTCAAAATTATCGCGAATGGCTGTAGCGATGCCGTTGGCCTTCAGTCTTTCAATATCCATCTCACCCGTTTGATCGTTGTAATAGTACATCATCTGGTAGAGATTCGTAAAGGATTTGTGGCAATAGGGCATGCCGCCGTAGAGAGTACCAGCACGATAGGCCACGTCCTCCCTCTCGCGGGAGGTAAAATCCGCATTGGGCGTCCAGCCGATATTGAGCTGAAAGGCCATGAATTCCCAGCAGATATCCCGCAGCTGCTGCACGGACATAGAGGCGTTGGCAATGGGAAGGGCGTTTACCTGAGTCCAAGTCAGCGGATTTCGAATGGTAGGGGTATAGTCTGAGGAGGGGGTCTCCTCCGTCAGAGGCGGATCCTCTTCCTCGGTATTCTTTTCGGCAGTCTCCCACTCCTCCGTTTCGGAATCGGGCATCTCCTCCTCGGTAAAGGTGTCCTCCTGCTCCGTTGCGGGCGAGGTCTGCGTTTCCTCAGCAGTGCTTTCGGGAGGAAGAGTGACCAGCTCCTCGGCGGTGCCGCAGGCGGCCGTGGTAAGAAGAAGGGACAACAGAAGGATCAGAGATAGGATCTTTTTCATAAGAGGTTCTCCTTTTCGGCAAAATCGTACGAAAGGGAAAAGCAGCCCGCGGGGGCTGCTTTTTTATCAGGCTAAGGTTCCGTTATAAACAGTGAATACCTCACCCGTGGAGATACGCACGTCCACGCGCACCTGATAGCCTTTTCCGACGTAGGCTTCATATTGACTGCTCGTAGCGCCGAGATTCTTATTTCTGTCGGAATGCTTCAGAGAAACGGCGATCTTGTCTGCCGACTGAGCAGCATAAAGGGACAGATTTACGGTAGTGGTATAAAAATGCTTTCCAACCACCTCATTGCCGTTCATCACCTTCACGGTGACATCGGAGATCATATAGTTGGAATCGATCTTGGCGGCAAGAAGCTGGGTTACGTTCACGGTAGCACCGCTGTGGGAGAAGGTGGCGAAGCCGTTTTCAACGGGGCTTTGCCCGACAAATTCGGGGATGGTAAAGGGGATGGCTCCTCTTTCCAAAAACCAAGCAAAGGTGAAGTAACGGTAGGAGCCACCATGAAGCCCCACCTTGCCCACGCCGCGGGTGGTCTGATCCTGAATGTAGATGCGCTGATTTGCAACATCAACCTTGTGCACCATCATCACGTGGCCACCGGAGCCGCCGACCTTTCCCGCATTGTATACGAGGCCGTCTGCCTTCTGGAGCATGGCATAAGCAGCGTAGACCGTTTCCTTGGGAAGGGAGGCAAGAAAGCTCGCGGTAGAATCGGTAAACTGGGTAACGCTGCCGTATTTGCTCTTAAACGCTTCGTGCAGATCACCGAGAAATATGGCCCCGTTCACGGGCAAAACGTTGGAGGTGCCGTTCCATGAAATGGCATTACTGACCCTCGACCAAGCCCACAGAGAGGAGGCGGAGCACTGGTTACCCAGCTGAAGAGCAACCAGATCCTTCTGTCCCGAATCCTTCAGCGTCGCGGCGACGGTATTGTTCTGCAGAGCGGTCAGATCCATATATCCCGTAGCAGAATCGTAATAGTACATAAACTGATAGAGATTATTAAAGGTAGAGGAGCTGTAGGGCATGCCGCCGTACAGCGTATTGACCTTATGTACCTGCTTATTACTTCCCTCCATGGCCGTAAAGCCGGCGCTCACCTTCCAGCCCACGTTCATCTGCAGTGTCATAAAATCCCAACAAATGTCGCGCAGCTCTCCCGCTGACATTCCTTCTTTTACCACAGGCACAGAGTTTACCTGCGACAGGGTCAGATTATTTTTGATGGCAGGGGTATAGCTCTCTCCCCGTCCGTAGGCGCCGGAGGTGGTGGGCGCAGCGGTCGTGGTAACGCGTGTAGTGGTGACGGGAGGCTTCGTGGTAGAGGTAGATGCGGTAACATCGACAGGGTCATCCTCAATGGGCGTCTCCTGCGTATCGACGGGGGCATCCTCAATGGGCGTCTCCTGCGTATCGACGGGGTCGAGTTCCTTCGTCTCTTTCTGCTCCTCCTGCGTTTCGGAGACAGATTCGGCAGGATCGGTCTCAACGGCGGATGTAGCATGAGACCCGCTCTCTTTCGCTTCACTTTCCTCCGCCACGGTGCAGGAAATGAGTGCAATGAGAACGGAAACGGTGAGCAAAAGAGCAAGAATGCGCTTGAAATTCATCGCTTAATACCTCATAATTTTCTTTCCTCCATTATACCGAAAAGGAGCGATATAAGTCAAGAAAAAAAGCGGCTTTCGCCGCTTTTTCTTTCATGCATTTTATACCAGTGTTCCCTGATAGACGGTGAAGACCTCACCCGTTGAAATACGCACGTCCATTCGGACGGTATAGCCCTGTCCCGCAAGAGCGCTGTATTGGGTCTCGGTGGCACCGAGATTGCGGGATGCGGTGCCGGACCTCAGGCATACGGTCTCCTTATTTTCCGTTTGCGCGCCGAACAGGGCGCCATTGACGGTGGTGGTATAGAAATACTCCTTGACGATCTCTTCCCCGTTCAACACCTTTACGGTAACGTCGGAGATCATGTAGTTCGAGCTGATACCGTGGGCGAGAAGCTGATCCACGGTGACCTCGGAGCCCTCGTAGCCAAAGGAGCACATGCCCGTTTCTACGGGATCCTTGCCCACAAATTCCGGGATGGTAAAAGGAATATAGCCGTTTTTATAGAGATACGAAAAGTCAAAGGAGCGATAGGCCGCGACGAACGCGCCACCCTCGTCACTGCGGCGCACGGTCTGATCCTGCACGTAAACAAGCTGTTTATCCACGTCCACGTGATGCACCATCATCACGTGGCCGCCCTTATTATAATAGGCAAGGCCGTCCGCCTTCTGCAGGAGCTTGTAGCCCTCGTAGACGGCAGGTTCTCCCGCACCTGTCAGAATGTCCTTGGTGGCAATGCCGGACTTGTGATAGTCCTGCACGTTGGAATAATTCTGCTTATGGTAAGCGGCCAGGGCATCGCCCAGAATGATGGCTCCGTTGCGAGGCATGATATTAGAGGTTCCGCCCCAGCTGATGGCGTTGGATACTCTGGCCCAGCCCCACAAAGAGGAGGCAGAGCACTGATTCCCTACCTGCACGGCAACCAGATCCGTCTGTCCCTTGTCCTTGAGCGAGGAGGCAACGGAATTCTTGCGCAGGGCAGACACATCCAAGGTGCTCGTTTCGGAATCGTAGTAATACAGGAACTGATAGATATTATTGAAGGTGGAGGAGCTGTAGGGCATACCGCCGTAGACGGTGCCGGTCTTGTAGGTGAGCCATTTGCCGCCCTCGTTGGAGGCGTAGCTGTAGTTTACCTTCCACGCCACGTTCATCTGGAAGGCCATAAAATCCCAGCAGAGATCACGCAGCTGCTCGGCGGACATGGTGTAATTGGCGATGGGAAGGGCGTTCACCTGCTCGATGGTCAGGTTGTTTTTCAGAACGGGAGTATAGTAATCCCATTTACCGTAATCCACCGACGGCTTCAGCGTCACCGGGGGAACGGTGGTCACGGTGGGAGCCTTTGCGGTGGTGGCGGGGGCCTCCTCCGTGGTAAGCTCTTCCGTTTCCGTCCACTCCTGGGTGGCGGTAGCGGGAGCCGTAGTCTCAGGCTCCTCCTTGGCACAGGCGATCATGGTAATGAGAAGCGCCATAGACAGAAGGAGGGCAAGGATGCGTTTTGCGTTCATGTTTTCTTACCTCGCGATTCATCTTACTTATTATGCATTATACAAGCGAAAGCTCCTGAAAGTCAAGAAAAAAGCGGCTTTCGCCGCTTTTTTCTTATTCTATGCCAAGGTACCGCTGTAGGCCTCCAGCACCTCACCCGTGGAAACACGGGCAAGAAGCTTTACGGTATAGCCCTTTCCCTTGAAGGGAGTAAACTTGGTCATGGAAACACCTGCACTGACAGAGGCGTCGGAGCTGACCATATAAAGCTCCTTCATAGTGCACTGACCGCCGAACTGCTCTACGGAATTGAGGGAATACTGCTCTTCCATAAGAAGAGTATCGCCGTCAAAGATCTGTACGTAAACGTCGGAGATCGCATAATTTGCCTTCATTTTGGAGGCAAGGATCTGCATAGTGGAAATTTTCTCTCCCGTAAAGCTGAAGGTAACGGTAGCATCCTCCACGGGGTCCTGACCGACAAATTCGGGGATGGTAAAGGGAATGTAGCCGTTTTCGTAGGCATAATCGAAGGTCCATTCGGCGCTTCTGCCCGGTGCGGGGAGATATTCCACTCCTGCCGCACCCGTTTCGGGAGTACGGCCGCCGGGGGCCTGATGCTGAATATAGATCTTCTGTGCGGCCACGTCCACGTGGTGCACCATAACGATGTGGTTGTGGTTACTGGTGACAAGGCCGTCTGCCAGCTTCAGCTGAGAATAGGCCTCGTTCATGGCGCTCTTCCCTGCCTTTTCCACGATATTGAGGGTAGCGGTCTCACCCTCGTAAACGGAGGGATTATTGAAGGGAGCGGCCTGCATAACGGCGTTGAGCCGAGAGCCGAGCACGATGATGCCGCGGGAGGGTACCACGTAATTGATACCGCCGAAGCGGGTGGTGTTGGTGACGCGGCGCCATGCCCAAAGCGTGGAGGAAATGCACATGCTGCCGATCTTTTCACCGGGGTTTTCGCCCATAGCCGCGGTATTGATGGCACCGGTCTCGCTGTTATAGTACTGCATGACCATATAAGGGTTATTGTAGCTACCTGCGGTATAAGGCATACCGCCGTAGGCCAAGCCTGCATCGTAAGGGCGGGTATTGCCCGTACGGGAGGTGGGGAGCTTAAAGGAGGAATTGGGTACCCAGCGGAAGGCCAGGGTCAATTCCATGAAATCCCAAACGATCTGACGAAGCTGATTTTCACTCATTCCTTGTTTTGCTACGGGAATGGCATTGATATGTCCCCAGGTGAGAAGGTCGCCGGGGTTCAGGGGTGTGGTTGCAACCTCGGTGGAAATAGCACTCTGCACGGGGCCTGACTGCACGGGCTCCGTTTCGGGCGTAGGATCGGAGGTGGTGGCAGGAGCGGTAGCGGTCTGCTCCGCGGTGTTCGTTTCCTCCCCTCCCAGCTCCTCGGAGGAGCAAGCAGCCAAGGGAAGGAGCATAACAAGCGTCAAGAATAAAGCAATAAAGCGTTTCATGAGAGATCCTTTCCGTTTTTATTTTATACATTATAGCATATAGCAATTATAAAAAAATAGAATAAATGTAAACTTTTCTATAAAAAAAGCACCCGAAAAATTTCGGGTGCTTCGATCTTTATTCAGTAATGACACGAATGGCGCGAAAGGGCTGAAAGGGCAGGTCCTGACTGAGTCCAAGCTCTGCCATGACCTTTTCCGTCCTGAAATCGCATACTTTGAGAGCAGGCGCGGAATAGTCTTTATTCTTTTCTTGAATCATTTCCTTTTCCTCCTTTTCTCAATCTACTAAGATGCCGTTGTAAACGGTAACCAGCTCACCGGTGGAAAGCTGAGCCCTAACAATGACCGTGTGATTTCCGTCGGCGTAGGGGGTGTACTGACCTTCGGTGGCGCCCAGCGTCCAATTCCAAGGTACGCCGGTACCGATCTCGGTGGGATCACCCAAATACACGTTACGCTTATCACGCATCTGATAGGTGTACTGATAGTTGTTGAAGACACCGTTGGTGTGATCGATATAACCGGTGGTGGAATAGAAGTATTCCTCCGTCACGGCAGATCCATTCTTGATCTGCACCACGAGAGCGGCGATGGGATAGTTGCTGTCAACGGAGTACACGTGGAGCAGCTCGTTTACGGTGACGGTGCTTGCCGTGACCTTTTTGTTTGTATCGTTAGCGACGATATAATTGACATAGCTCTTTTCCACGGGAGAATAAAGCTCGTGGTCGGTGGGCAGGAATTCGGGAATGGTAAAAGGAATATAGCCGGTGTTATAGAGGTTTTCAAAGGTGTAGGATCTGATACCGCCCGACTGCTCAATGACCGTGACCTTACTGCTCTTCAGGGTGGAGCTGAGGGTGACGCCTACGACCATTCTGACGTGGCCCCCACCCGCGCTCTGGGTTACCGCAGAGCCGTCTGCAAGGACGGTGCCGTAGTTTTGAACGAGACCGTCGCCCTTTTGCAGGAGCTGATAGGCCGCATAAACGTCGTTTGTGCCAACAGACGCAAGGAAGTCCGTCGTTGCGAGAGAGAAGTGAGCATCGCCGTTATAGGTGGTCAGCGCCTTTGCTCTCAGCGCATCGCCCAGATAGTAAGCACCGAATTGAGGCAGAACGTTGGATGTGCCGGTCCATCTTACCTGATCGGACACGGACGACCATGCCCAGGCAGTGGAGGCGGAGCACTGATTACCGAAGGCTACCTTACCCAGATTTTCAGCCGCCGTATTTCCGTACTGACTCAGCAGATCCGAAACGCTGTTCAGCGTAAAGCTTGAGCCATTGTAGTAATGGAGGAAGGTATACAACGAGTTATAGGACGAGGTTGAGTAGGGCATACCCTGATAGACCGTATTTGCGGTGTGGGAAATAGCATCGTTACCAAGGAAAGTATTGAACGCGGTGGGTGCCTTCCACTTAACACCCATGGTCATATTCATGGTCTGGAAGGCGATCTCACGAAGCTCGGAGGGGGTCATATAATCCGTTGCAACGGGAAGCGAATACTTCGTGCTTGAGGGATCGGGAGTCAGCTGACCGTTGGCATCCTGATAAACGGGAGTGCCGGGGGTATAAGAAAAGTCCTTCAGAGCGGAAACCAGCTTACCCGTGGTAAACTCGCGCTTCTGACCGTTGGCAAGGCGAACGGTGAGCTTTACGGTATAGCCCATGCCGACGAAGGCATCGTAGTCCTCAGGCTCGGCACCAAGGTCGGTATGAACGTCATCGGTCCTCAGAGAAACGATGGCAGCGCTCTTACCGTGGTAGTTGACCTGATAGCCCCACAGATCGGCGGAGCTGAGATTATAGAAGAGCTTTGCTACCTGCGCGGAGCCGTTCATGATCTGTACGGTCACGTCAGAAATGGCGTGAGTAGAGGCGATCTTGGCCTGAAGCAGATCCGAAACAGTCAGATCTGCCGTGCCCTGTGCGGAGAAGGTGGTGGTATCGCTCTGCACCTTGGAGGGATTGGAATAAACCTCTAAGGTAAAGGGCACGTAGCCGTGCTCAAAGAAGAATTCAAAGGAATAGGCAGAGGCATAGCCGGGAGCAAGATGAAGATCCGTTCCGTTGTAATCGGAGATGGGACGGTCGCCCGTGGTCTGATGCTGAACGTAGATCATACCGTTTTCCACGTCCACGTAATCCACCATCATAAAGTGGCGGTAAGCGTGAACGGAGGTGGCGACGCCGTCACCGTGCTTGAGCTTTGCATACGACTGCACCATGCCGCGGTAGCCGATCTCGTCACAAAGATCCTTGGTGGAGGGAAGGGTATCATCTGCGGTACCGTTGCCCCATTTGTTGGCATTGACAAGCTCGGAATGGGCGGCAAAGGCATCCCCGACGGCGCCGAGGAGGATCGCACCTCTGCCGGGAACGAAGGTAGTAGTAGCGGCCCAGCGCACGTCATTGGACACTCTGGCCCAAGCCCAATAGGAGCCGGACAGGCAATGGTTACCCATAACGGCACCCACGTTAGACATGGAGGCGGTATCCATCACGCCGGTGGACTCGTTGTAATAGTGCATAGCCTGATACAGGCCGGCATAGCCACCTGATACGTAAGGCAGACCGCCGTAGAGCTTACCTGCCGTGTAATTACGGGTGGTAGCGCCTGTGTAGAGGCCGAAATTGCTGTTGGGCTTCCAGCCGAAATTAAGCTCCAAGGTGAAGAAGTTGTAGGCAAGATCGCGAAGCTGATCACCTGACATGGAGGAATTGGCAACGGGGAAGGAATCAAGCTTTGCGCTCGTCAGGGTCTCACCGGGGGTAAAGGCGACGTTGGGGGAGGTATAGGCGGCGGAGATCAGATCTCCCTTATAAGCCAAGACCTCTTCTCCGTGGGCAGACTGCACACGAAGCTCCACGGTATAGCCCAGACCCTCGTACTGCTCCAGGACGGGAACGAGGCCGGTCTCCCCTACTCCGTAAACAGAGGCACCCATGCCTACGCCGAGCTGAAGGCTCTTAATGGCATAAGACTCTGCCTTGGGGAAATAAACGTAGCGGTAGACCTCGCGGCCTGCAGTGTTGCGCACGGTCACGGTTGCGTGGGACATATTATAGTTGGAGGTCACGGTCTGAGAAGCAAATTCCTGCGCGGTAACGGCGGATTTTTTCAGATCGGACTGCAGCTGCAGAGCCTCCACGTCGTCGGTGCCGTGAAATTCGGGAAGGCTGAAGGGCAGGTAGCGCGTGGCATCGCGCACACCCGTGCTTTCGCCGTTTTCGTCGTAGATCACGTTGCCGAAGGCCAGCACGTAATAAGGCGTGCTGCTCACGGGTACGACGCCGTTGGCGTGATAGGTGATATCAACACCGTTTTCCTGCTTCACAGTGGTGGTCACGCTGGAGCCGGACTCATCGATAAAGTAAACGCGGCTTTGGCGGCGATCTTCATTCTTTTCCACGCGGGTAACGATGCGGACGTGACCGTTGGAGCCGTCAGAATAAATGAGACCGTCACCGGGCTTGAGCTGATCGTAGGCATCGTAGAGGACCTCAACGTTTGCCCTTTTCTGGGCTTCTACGATGGTGTAAACGTTATAATCGGGAGTAAAGCTGTAAACTCCGTCCTTGTTTTCCAGCTTCGAGGAATCGATCGCGTAGTCTCCGAGCTTTACGGTGCCGTTTTGGCCGGGCACGATGGAAGAGGTGCCGGCGAAGGAAAGCGCATCGGATACACGGGACCAGGCCCAGAAGGCGGAGGCGGAGCACTGGGCACCGATAATATCGTAAGCAAGACCCACGTCCGTTCCGCGATCGGACAGGCCGAACTGCTTCACCTTCAGGGTGCCCGTGTAGGGATCGTACAGCTCCATGGCCTTATAGATATTGCCGTAGCTGGAATTGCAGTAGGGCAGGCCGCCGTAGACCGTTCCTGCATTCAGGGGCCATTGAGACGAGGGGCCTGCGTAGTGGTTAAAGCTTGCATCGGGGGTAAAGGCCAAGGAGAGCTGAAGGGTCATCAGATCCACCACCAGAGCACGAAGCTCATCCTCCGTCATTTTGGAGGAGGCAAAGGGCAGGATGGCAAGGCTCTCCTTATAATCGTAGGCGTTATCCACGTCGTTGGAGAAGTTCATGGCGGAGGCGCCGTAATTCATCATGCGATCCATCAGCTCCCACAGATCCTCTTCTGCCGTCAAGAGCGAATTGGAAACGTAGGATTCCGCACTGAAGCGGAGGGTATCACTGACAGGGGTGCCGTTTTCATCGCAGACGGTAAAGAGATAGGGGCGGAACAGATCGCGGGCACCCATATCAAGCTTTGCCTGATAGCCGTAGGGGGTGACGCCAAGTGCTTTGTTTTCCACGGTAGTTACGGCGTTGCCGTCCTCGTCGGTAACGACCACCTTGTAGTTACCGTCAACCTCAGTGCTGAAATAGAGGAAAAGGGCAATGTTTTCACTGAGGTTCAGATTGGAGCCGAGGAAGCTTGCCTTGGGAGAGGAAACGGTGCGATAAGCAAGATCCTGAACGGAATCGTAATTGTAGCGTCCCGCGGGGGTAGCCAGTGCCAGGAAATCTGCCGTCAAGCCCTCGGTCACGGCAGGAGAGGTTACAAGGGCATCGGTCTTATAGGATACGTACTCCTGAGCGGCGGCACCGTAATAGAGGATATCCATGCAAAGTCGCTTAAAATCCTCTACCGTGCCCGCGCCGTGAGCGGCAGTGTACCAATCCGTATCACCCTCGGCCAAGCGCTTGGTGCCCTCTGCACAGTACTGCGCCACACTGAAGGTCTTTTCCACGGTATAGGTCCTACCGAGCTTTGCGGAGAGAACAGCCGTGACGGGCTCACCCAAATAGTAGGGGGCAATATTATCAAAGGAGAAAACGAGATAATCGCCCTCTCGTCTGCAGGCAGACGTAAAGGTCTTACCCAGGAAACGAAAATCAACCTTTACGCCGGTAAAGCCGCAGTCCAAAACATCTGCGGAAACGTAATACTCCAGCGTAAAATCATCCTGCAGGGAGATGCTGGAGCCGTAGAAGTCAAGCTCGCCCTCCACACCGTTAAATACGATAAATTCCCAGCCCTTTGCCGCGGCAAAGGCCTGAGCGGTGGAGCCCTCCAGACCCATGATAACGGGAGCGCAACCGGGTGCAAAGGCATTTTCATCGATCACGACGGTGGCGGAATGGAAGACGGCACGCTCCAGGGAGGGATACTCCTTAAAGGCATCGGCCGCCACGGCGGTCACCTCGTAGGTCTTCATACGAACGGCTACCGTCGCAGGAACAGACACCACGTTATAATGCAGGTTGGCGCCGGTCACAGTGGCGGTTTTTTCCACTTCGTTGAAGGAATAGAAGATCTCGTCGTCAAAGGGGCGGATGACGGTCTCGTCACCAACTTCCGAGGGGGGGAGAAGATCGTCTACGGTGATATCCGGCTCGGGAAGAGGCAGAAACCCCGTTTCGTCTCCCACGATGCCTTCGCTGTCAAGCAAGATGGCAAACACGCCCAGTGGGAGCATGCTCATCACCAAGACCAGCGCAAGAAGAGTCAGCAGCACTTTTTTCATGCTTTTCATTTTGTTCCTCCGTCTGTCTTTCGACCGATTGTATTTTATATGGGGGTCATATCAAAAGAAATAAACAAAAACACGATTTTAGTATATCATAAGCAAGGCGCTTATGTCAACTATGCACAAACAGAAAAACCGCGTAAAGCATTTTTTCTTATTCCCCCTCTTTTTTTAAAAATTCAGCAAGAAACAGGTTATTTCAAGAAAAACACTTGACAAACATGCATCGGGGGGTTATACTTTGAGTAGTGAAAATATGATATTCGAGGAGTTATTTCCATGAAAAGAATTCTTCCCATCGTAATGGTCCTTACCATGCTCCTTCTGGTTCTGCTTTCCTGCGCACCCGAAGAGACCCCCACCACAACCGCACCCGCTACCGAAACCACCGAAGAGGTCACCACGACCACTACGGCTCCCTCCACCACCTCCAAGAGACTTTCTATGGGCATCGACGAGGCTGACGAGGGCTGGGCATTCTGGACTGAGCACTGATTTTTGATATGCATAAAAAAGAGAGACGGATACCGTCTCTCTTTTTTTCATTTTTACAGGCAAAAATGCAGAACTCGCGGCAGTGCTTCGTCGGACAGACCGTTTTCCTCCTGCACAAGGTGCGGTGACACGTGATATTTCTTGCAGATGCTCCACAGGCTCTCCCCTTCCTCGGGATAGAGATAGACCAGTCCCTCCTCACGGCGGGGGAGCCTTTCTCCGCGAGACAGTGAGCTCACCGTTTTTCTTTTTTCCTTCAGGAAAAGCGCCGCGTAGCCGCAAAGCTCAAAGCGAAGCTTTACCTTGCCCGCCTCTACCGCAAGATCGGGAGAACGGGTGACGGTGGCGATCTCAATGCGGCATTCTCTATCCGGCAGGGTCAGCCCCTGCAAGGGAGGAAGCGTGACGCGACTTTCACGGGTGCCCTCCATTTTGACCGTTTCTCCGTCGGCAGTGATTCCGAGGCAGGAAAAGCAAAGCTTTCCGTCCAAAAGAAGCTTTCCCTCGGCAAGGGCGGCCTCCCGCACGCGGAATTCCGCTGTCACTGCCTCGGTACGTACGATCCCCTCGGTGGGA
The DNA here is from genome assembly GCA_017414535.1 of Clostridia bacterium. GTDB lineage: Bacteria > Bacillota > Clostridia > Oscillospirales > SIG627 > RGIG5579. The sequence continues at coordinate 77,152 of JAFQMA010000044.1, forward strand.
AATTCGATCTCTTCCCTTCTGTCCAGGCAAAACTCTCCGTTACCCAAATGAGTCTCCCAGCTTTCTTCGGCAAAGGACAGTGAGAGATCGCAATCGGTGGAAAAAGCATCCTCCAAAACAAAAAGCTTTTCCCTGCCGTAGAGCAATGCGTGAGCACTGTAGGTCATCTCTACACAGATGACACGCATCTCGCCGCTCTCGTCCACATCAAGATGATATTTCACCTCCTCTGCCGAGAGACGCAGATCAGCCATACTGTCCTCGCTGCACTCGGAAAGGCCCATACGGCGGGTGATCTCTACCGGCTGACAAACACTGATCAGGCTCCTTTCCTCTGCGGCAAGATAGCTGATATCCAGATCGCACAGTACGCGGAAGCTGATTCCGCCGTTTTCGCACCTGACCTGATCGGCAAAGAGGCGGGGCGTCAGAGATACGATCTCCTCCACGGGCAGACATCCCTGCGGGAGGACCACGCGCTCCTCCAACACAAAATCGCCCTTGGTGCTGGAAAGAATGCGCGTACACGCCGCCCCCTCTCCCCGTACAAACACGTCCTTCGCACAGGGCTCTTCCACGAAAGAAAAGCTCTCGTTGGCCTTCATATCGGCCTGTAGGAAAAGATCTGCCCTCAAAAGGATCCTTCGAGGACCCATCAGCTTAAAGGAGAGATTTTCCACCGAGGCCTCCACGGCACCGCAAAGGCTGCCCTCGTCCACTACACCGTCGGGCACGGGAGTACGGAAAGTAAAGGTAAAGCTTTCCCGGGAAGAAAAGCTTCTGACTCGATCCCGCTCCTCTTCCCCGAAATACAGAAGAGTAAGATCGAGGGCCCCCTGCACCTCCATAACGGCGGTGCCTGCCTGCAGATACAGGCTCTTACTGCGGATCACGGGGTGGGCCTCCGGACGCAGGACCCGATGGACGCCCTCCTTATATTCGGGAAGGATCATCTCACATTCCAAGGGAAGGCGTCCGTTCCCCGGGTAAAGGCGGATCATACGAGACGCCGTTTTTAATTCAAAGGTTTCCTCTGCCACTGTTTTCTCCGTTCTCGGTGGCTACTATATTTTGCGTACCGCCACCGTGGTACTCTGATGCATTACATCTTATGCAACCGTCCTCTGCCGTATGCCTCAGGGACGACGGGGTCTTTCCATATAATCACGCAGTTTTTTCAGGGCGGCCTTTTCGATACGGGAAACGTAGGAGCGGGAAATACCGAGGCTTGCCGCCGTTTCCCGTTGGGTCAGGGGTCTGCGGCCGCCCAGCCCGTAGCGCTGGCAAAGAACTCTCTTCTCCCGCGGGGAAAGGCACGCTCGAATGGCTTCAAAGCACAGACGGGCACGGGCTTTTTCATAGATCACATCCACCACGTTGTCCTCTACCTGCATCACGTCAAGAATGGTCAGCGGATTTCCGTCCTTATCCACGTCAATGGGCTCGGCCAGACTCACCTCGCCGCTATGCTTCTTTTTTGCACGGAAGTACATCAAAATCTCGTTTTGCACACATTTTCCCGCGTAGGTAGCGAAGCGGGTATTTTTTTCACAATCGAAGGAATCGATAGCCTTGATAAGCCCCACCGTTCCGATTGAAATCAGATCCTCCTGCTCGTTTTTGTCAGCGTCGTACTTTTTCACGATGTGAGCCACCAGTCGCAGGTTGCGCTCGATGAGTTCGGCGCGGGCCGAATCATTCCCCTGCTTCATTTTGATAAAAAGCTCCTTCTCCCGCCCAATGCCCGGCGGCTCGGGAAAGGCGCCGCTTCCCATGACCCGAAGATAAAGAAAAATAAAATGGATGCCTGCCAGCGAGGCAAGTTGTAACAGCATAGTCCCTCCTCCTTTTCTTCTCAAGCTTATGCGGAAAAGGAGCAAAAAAGACATCTTTCTCCGTTTTTTTGAGGCTCTTGCGGCGCAGGTCTTGATTTTGTACCCGATTCGTAGTAGAATAAAGACAGGAAAACGAAAAGGAATTCACGTTATGTTGTATCCTGTCATCGATATCGGCTCCAATACGGTAAAGCTTGCCGTCTTGGATGAGGAAAAGATCTTTTCTTCCGTGCCGGTCTTATTTAAGGCTGTGCCTTTAAATCTGCGCTCAAAAATTGAAAACGGCATTCTGTCCGATACGGCTGTAAAAGAGCTGGGTGAGCTGATGGTCACCTTTCGCGACATGGCCGCACGGCTCACAAGCACCCCGCCCGTTGCTTTTGCCACGGCAAGCCTGCGCGGGGTGGAAAACGCTGAGGACGTCCTGGTTCACGTGCTACGCGTCAGCGGCATTGAGGTGGAGATCGTCAGCGGCGAGGACGAGGCATACTACTCCTTTCTGGGAGCGAGGGGCAGCCATCGCGTGCGCTCAGGCGTAGTGGTGGATCTGGGCGGAGGCTCTACGGAGATCCTTGCCTTTCGCGGCGATCGGGTGGAAAAGGCCGTCTCACTCCCCTTCGGCTGCTTGACACTGTTTCATCGATTCTTTGAGCGAAACGATCAGTACGAGCTCTGCTGCGTCTATATCCTGCGCACCGTACGCGCCATGGCACCTGCCATTCCCGGCAACAGCATTTTGCTGACGGGAGGAAGTGCTAAGGCCGTTCTCAAATACAAAAACTTTCTGGAGGATAAGCGTACGTTCACCTTGGGCACTCGCCAGATGCGTGCCGTAAGAAAGCATTACAAGGTCGGCGGTGAAAAGGAGCGGGAGAGGATCGCTTCCGTGCTGAAGGATCGCTTTCGGCTGATCCCGCCTGCCGTTGCCGTCTTTTTACAGATCACGCGGTATTACAAAAAGGAGCAGGTCACAGTGTGTCGAGGCGGAGTTCGCGAGGGCTACCTGTACCACCGCTTACAGAAATTGAAAAAAATTTAAAAAAACACTTGCATTTCTATTTTCGTTGTGGTATAATGCATCTCGTTATGGTATGAATGTATTTGCATTTGCAACCAAGCGGTCCTCTGCCGGCTTCAGCACGAACGCTTGCATTTATACTTAAATAATTTATTTTATTTAAGGAGGGCCCATCATGGATATGATCAAGGCTTTTACAAACGAGCAGTTAAAGAAGGAGGTTCCCCAGTTCAACGTTGGTGACACCGTTCGCGTTCACAACAAGATCGTAGAAGGAACCAGAGAAAGAATCCAGCTGTTTGAAGGAACCGTTATCGCTAAGAAGAACGGCGGTATTTCCGAGACCTTTACCGTAAGAAGAGTTTCCTACGGCGTAGGTGTGGAGAAGACCTTCCCCCTCCACTCTCCCAGAGTTGAGAAGGTTGAAGTGATCCGTGCCGGTAAGGTTCGCAGAGCCAAGCTTTACTACCTGCGCGACAGAGTCGGTAAGGCCGCTAAGGTTAAGGAACTGATCTAACAAACAAGACCGAATTGCAAAAGTCACTTTGACAGCCACATTCGGACACAACGAGAGGGACTTTTCAGTCCCTCTCTTCGTTTTTTTGAAAGGATCGCCATGGACGACAAGAATTTGACTCCTGAAATTGAAAAGGAAAGCCCCGCTATGCCTCACCGCCGTGCCCTGCGTTCTCCCGACGCACTCTTTGCGGAGAAAACGGAGAACACGGCAGCGGAGCCCAAGGAAGAGGAAGCCGTTGCCTGCAAGGAGCCGCTGCAGGAAGTGGAGCAAGCAAGCCTTGCACCCGAAGAGGATGCGCTTTTTACTGTAGAAAGACGCCGCCCCGCAGAGGAGCTGATCGATAACGAGAACAAGGAAAAAACGGAGGAGATCGCTCTGTCCTCTCACGCCTCCGTTTTTGACTGGATCAAATCCTTTCTGATCTCGCTGGCGGTAGTGATCTTCGTTTTCACGCTGATCTTCCGCGGGGTAACGGTAGACGGAGATTCCATGCTTCCCACGCTGACAGACACCGAGTACCTCATCATTTCCGATCTGTTTTATACACCCGAGGCGGGCGATATCGTCGTTGTGCAGGCTCCCCACTTTAAGGGTGGCGCCGAGCCGATCATCAAGCGCATCATCGCTACGGAGGGGCAGACCGTCGAGATCAACTTTCGCACCTGGGAGGTCAGGGTCGACGGTGTTCTTCTTCAGGAGCCCTATATCCTCCGCGACGGTGGTTTTATGAATGCGGAAAGCATCCTTCCCGATGAAAACGGCATCGCGCAGATCGTGGTGCGGGAAAATTGCATCTTTATCATGGGAGACAACAGAAACGACTCTCTTGACAGTCGCAGTGAGCTCATCGGACAGATCGACGAACGCTATATCATGGGCCGTGTTCTGGTCCGACTGACTCCCATTGACCGATTCGGAAAGGTGGAATAAAGTTGCCCGGTAATATCATTCAATGGTTCCCCGGCCACATGGCGCAGACCCGCAGGGTCATGAAGGAAAGCCTTGGCAGTGTGGACCTGATCTTTGAGATCCTGGACGCCAGAATTCCCGCCAGCTCACGTAATCCGGAGATCGAAGCACTTTCTGAGGGAAAGAAGCGCGTGGTCATTTTAAACAAGGCCGACCTTGCAGATCCCACAGAAACGGAAAAGTGGCTGAAAAAGCTTCGCGAGGATGGCTGTGAGGCCGTGGCCGTAGATTCCAAAAGCGGCAAGGGCAAGGAGGAGATCCTTTCCCGTGCCAAGCAGCTCATGCGGGAAAAGCTGGAAAGAAACAGGGAAAAGGGCATGAGCCGCCCTCTGCGCGCCATGGTAGTGGGTATTCCCAACGTGGGAAAGAGCACCCTCATCAACCGCTTTGCGGGAAGGGTTGCCGCCAAGGCGGAAAACAGACCCGGTGTGACCCGAAACAAGCAATGGGTGCGCGCGGGCAAGGAGCTGGAGCTGCTGGATATGCCCGGTGTGCTTTGGCCGAAATTCGAGGACGTGGCAACGGGAGAGAACCTTGCCATGACAGGTGCCATCAAGGACACCATTTTACAAAGCGAAGAGGTAGCCGTTCTCCTCTGCGGAAGACTGAAGGATCGCTACCCTGCCCTCTTCGCCGCTCGCTATAAGCTCAGCGATGAGCACATGGAGCTGGAGCCCTACGAGCTGTTTTTGGCCGTAGGCAAAAAGCGCGGCTTTCTCGTCAGCGGCGGTGAGGTGGCCGAAGATCGCTGCGCCGCCGTACTGCTGGAGGAATTCCGTTCGGGACTGATCGGTCGGATCACCCTGGAGGAGGTGCCTTGTGGACCTTCTGTTTGAAAAAAGCCTGATCCCCGCAAGGCTGTCTCCCGTTTGCGGACTGGACGAGGCAGGCCGCGGGCCGCTGGCTGGTCCCGTTTTTGCGGGCGCTGTGATCCTGCCCGAGGGCTACGTTCCCGAGGGGTTGAACGATTCAAAAAAGCTATCGGAGAAAAAGCGCGAGGCTCTCTTTGAGGAGATCACGAAAAACGCCGTGGCCTGGGCCTTCGGCACCGCCTCTCCCGAGGAGATCGATGAAATCAATATTTTAAACGCCAGCATGCTTGCCATGCGCCGCGCCGTGGAGGCGCTCTATCTCCCCCCTGCCTTTCTGCTGGTAGACGGGAACGTGGTACGTGGCTTTGAGCAGCCTGCCGTCAGCGTGATCAAGGGGGACGCCAAGTGTCCGAGCATCGCCGCAGCTTCTATTATTGCCAAGGTTCTGCGTGACAGGGACTGCCTCCGTCTGGACAAGGAATATCCCGGGTATGGCTTTGCCGCTCACAAGGGGTATCCCACCAAAGCGCATTTTGCCGCCATTGAGGCCAACGGCGTTTTGCCTATTCACAGAAAAAGCTTTTTGGTGAAGCGAGGCCTGGCATGACCTTTCGCCACCTTGGACAGCGCGGCGAATATCTGGCGCGGGTCTTTTTGGAGAAGAAAGGCATGGAATTTGTCCGTGCCAATTTCAGCAGACGGGGCGGTGAGATCGATCTCATTATGCTTGACGGCGACGACGTGGTCTTCGTAGAGGTCAAGACCCGCCGCTATTCCACCGCCGCACGGTTCGGCAGAGGCGCGGAGCGCATTGACGAAAGAAAAAGACACAACATTCTGCGCACCTCCTCAAGATTTTTATGGGAGGAGCGGGAGCTCTGCGAGGGAAAAACGCCCCGCTACGACGCGGTAGAGATCTATTTGGAGGATCTTGAATCCCGTCGCGTGCATATTTTGCATACTCCCTGTGCTTTCGGGCTTTGAAGAAAAGAAAAAAGCCCCTTACGGGGCTTTTTCAGCGATTTTTCGGGCGGAAGGTGCCGCAAATGGTATCGATGCCTGCCGTGGCGTAGCTGGGTCCCACACTGATGCGCTCTGCCGTACAGTAGGAGCTCATATCGTTATAGACACAGTTTTTGACGTTGCAGGTGATGCCCTTAATGTGCTGAGGAATATCGCTTTTATCCAAGGTAATGCCTTGCATGATCCCACTTCCTTTCTTTTTTGTTAGTATCTCTCATTAATCCGATTTTATACGAAAGGGGAATTGAACATGGCACTGTTTGCACTTTCCGATCCGCATCTTTCCCTTTCGGGGGATAAGCCCATGGACGTATTCGGCGGCGCTTGGTTCAATTTTGAAGAACGCCTGAAGGAATACTGGACCGACCGCGTGGGAGAGGACGACACGGTGGTGATTCCCGGTGATATTTCCTGGGGCATGACGCTGGAGGAGGCCAAGGAGGACCTTCTGTTTTTGCACCGTTTGCCCGGGAAAAAGATTCTGATGAAGGGAAACCACGATTATTGGTGGTCCTCTCTTGCAAAGCTTTCCTCCTTTTGCGAGGAGAACGGCCTTGAGGATCTTACTTTTCTGCAGAACGACGCCGTTTTTACCCAGGGAAGGATCGTTTGCGGCACCCGAGGCTGGATGTGCGAGGACAAAATGCAGGAGCAGGACCTGAAGATCCTGAGACGGGAAGCCATGCGTCTGGACATGTCCCTGAAAAAAGCCGAGGTGCTGGCCGATACCGAGGAAGAAAAAACAGGGCTACGCCCTGAGATCATTGCCTTCTTCCATTATCCCGTGATCAGCATGGGACTGCGAGAGAATCCCCTTCTGGAGAGGCTTCTGCAGAGCGAGGTCAAACGGATCTATTACGGCCATCTGCACAACGCGGGAAGCCTGCCGCTGACGGAGGAAAGGGACGGCCTGACCTTTACTCTCATTTCCGCAGACTATATTCACTTTACCCCAATCCTTATTGATTGAGAAGCTCGCTTTGCGGGCTTCTTTTTTTCGGTCTTTTTTCTCCCCTTCCCTCATAGGATGAAGAAAGAGCATGAAAGGAACGGGAAAATGAAGGGACTGAAAAAGCATTTGGAGCTATACCCCGCACGCATTCGGTCGGCACTTCTGCGCTTTCAAAATTGGGAGAGCGTCAGTGAAATCCGTCTGCGGCGGGGTCTTCCTTTATCCCTGACGCATTTTGGAGGGAATCTGTTTTTGGACGAAGCGGGACGCTCCTGCGGGATAGAAAACGCTCTTAAGGCAAGCGGGGAGGAGATCGCATATTTTGCGGCGTCCTTCTGTAAGGGAAGCGTATACCGCTATTTTGACGGGCTTCGGGAGGGCTATGCCGTGGATGAAGACGGATATCGCTTGGGACTGTGCCCGGACGGCATGACGGGCGAACGGCTTGCCACGGAATTTGCGGGAGCCAATCTGCGTATTCCCCGCCTCGTAGCGGGAGCGGCAAGGGAGCTTTTAACTTTCTTTGAAAACAGGCCGCTTGCCTCCACCATCATCCTCTCTCCGCCCGGTGGCGGAAAAACGACTCTGTTGCGTGATCTCGCCCTGAGCCTTTCCCGCGGCAGTGCAATTCGATCGCCCCTACGAGTAGCCGTGATCGATCCGCGACGGGAGCTGATGCCTGCGGGACACGCTCTTGAGGGAGGGCTTTGTGACGTGGTAGCGGGGATGGATAAGGCGAACGGGATCGAGATCGCCCTGCGGCTTCTTTCTCCGCAGGTGATCCTTTGCGACGAGATCGGCTCCCCGGAGGAGGCGGATGCCATGGGCAGGATCGGACGGGGCGGCTGTCTCGTATTTGCCTCTGCACACGGTGCCTCCAAGGAGGAAATGCTGTCAAGGCCGAGCCTCGCAGGGCTATGTCGAGAGGGAGTCTTTTCTTACATCGCTACCCTGACTCCACAGCCGGGTACACGTTATCGCGCCATCCTTTCCGTGGAGTGCGTTTCATGAAGGGCGTGGGAATGGCACTGGTTACGACCGCCTTGATTCTGGCAGGCTTTTTTGCCGCAGAGCTCAGGCGTCGGCAAAGCAAGATAAGGCACGGTTTCCTTTCTTTACTGGAAGAAATGTATTTTCAGATCGAGCATTTTTCCACAGAGCAGGAACGACTCTTTGCGCAACTTTCCATTAAGGAGCTGGAGCGCAATTTTCTGCCCTTGCTGAGAGAGGAATTGGCAAAGGATCCCGTTTTAGCCTGGAAACGGGCCCTTGACCGCTTTGATAAAAAAGGCCTTTTTTCTCCCCGAGAGGAGGAAGGACTTCTGAGCCTTGGCGAGCACTTCGGTCTGCTTTCCAAAAAGCGTCAGCTGGAGGAGCTCGACGTTGCCATAGATCTTATGAAGGGCTGTGTGGCAAAAGATGAAAAAAGTCTGCAAACGGATCTGCGGCTCTATCGGATGCTTGGATTTACGGCGGGACTCGGCTTTTTGATCTTAGAGATGTAAAAAGGAGGATGGCATGGATATTTCTCTACTGCTTAAGATCGCAGGGGTTGGTATACTGGTAAGCATTCTCTGCCAAGTGCTGAAGAGCAGTGGCAAGGACGAGCAGGCAAGCTACGTCACGCTGGGCGGGATCATTGCGGTACTGCTCCTTTTGGTAGGTGAGATCGCAAAGCTGATCCAGACGGTGCGCAGCACCTTCGGCATATGACAGCGCTGATCGCACTCTCCGCCTTTGCGCTGGTCACTGTTTTTCTTTTAAAGAGCGTGGGGGAGCTTTCTCCCAAATTTCGTATTTTGATCTGCGCGGGGGCGGCGGTGATCTTTTTTCGCAGCATTCTGTCCTTCCTGTCGCCCCTTTACTCCACCTTTACCTCCCTATCCGAAAAAACGGCTTTTGCCCCCTATCTTTCTCTTTTACTGAAGGGAGCAGGGCTGGGACTGCTTACAGAGGTCTCTGCCTCCTTTTGTCGAGAGCTGGGAGAGGAGGGTGTCGCAGGAAAGCTGGAGGCGGTGGGAAAGGCGGCGATCCTTGCCCTGAGCCTTCCCCTGGTCGGCGAGATCGCACGCCTTGTGGGAGAGTTGACGGAATGAAAAAGCGCTTTCTTTCCCTTTTCGCGGCACTCCTATTTCTTCCTTTGCTTTCTTTTTCCGTCAGTGCGGAGGAGCTGATACCGCAGATCGAGGAATTTGCGGGAACGGAGGCCATATACGATGCGGTATCCAAAGAGGACGGAGAGGCGGCGAAAAGGCTTCTATCCGATACAAGTCCCACCTCTCTCCTCTCTTTTTTGTGGGAGGCACTGCTCCCCGGTGTGCAACGTACGGTCCCCTTCTTCCTACACCTGGTGGCTATGATCCTTGTGGCAACGCTGATTCGAGCCGGGACTGCCTCCTTCGGCGGGAAAACGGTAGGAGGAGCAATGGAGCTGATCCTTGCGACCGTCTTTTTCCTGAGCACTTATCCTTCTCTTGCGGAGGGGATCGAGCTTTGCGGCGACAGTCTTTCCGGGCTGACGGGCGTGATGACGGCCGGACTTCCCGCCATGGCGACTCTCAGCACGATGGCAGGAAACGTAAGCAGTGCCACCCTTCAGGCAACTTCTCTTTCCTTTTTCGTTACGGGCGCGGGAGCAATCTATTCCTCTGTGCTTTTTCCCGCCGTCAGAGCTCTCTTTGCGCTGTTTTGTGCCGGAACCATAGGTAGGGGCTCTGTCTCTCCTCTGTTCCGCTTCGGAAAAAGAGCCGTAAAGCGTGCCGTGGTGCTGGGCTTTACCCTTCTCGCCGCCATGCTGGGTCTGAGAAACGCGCTGGCGCTGTCCCAAGATACTCTGGCCATGCGATCGGTGCGCTTTGCAGCGGGAAATTTCATCCCCGTAGTGGGTCCTCTTGTAGGTGAAAATGCAAGAGCACTGGCGGCAGCGCTGGGGGCTGTCAAGACTCATTGCGGCATTGCGGTGATCCTTTTGATCCTGCTTCTTTGCCTGCCATGCATCATCAGCCTGTGGTGCAAGAAAGCGGCCTTATCACTGGCGGCGGCAGTAGCGGAGATGCTGGGGGAGGACAGATTTTCGGGAATGCTGGAGGGGCTCGGCGAGCTTTTCGATCTGCTTTTGGCGTTAGCCGTAGCCCAGGGGGTATTCTTTATTTTTTACGTTGCACTGTTTTTGAAGGGGGGCGGCATAGGATGAGCTGGATCGCGGGTCTCTGTCTGACGTGCATTGCGGGAAGCCTCGTAAGGCTCTGTGTGGTGCAGGATGAAAAAAGCGGCATCGGCAAGGCACTGCACTTTCTCTCTTCCCTCATTCTCGTTTTCGGAGTGATAAGTCCCTTTCTTTCCCCTTTCCCCGAAGGACTTTCTCTGCCTCAGGTGACGGTCGAAACGGGAGAAACAGTGGATGCGGCGGCCATGCTGCTGAAAAAAAGCACCGAGCGAATCCAAAAAGACGTGCAGACCGCCTTCCCGGGGATAGACTTTGATCTTGCAATCGATACTGAGGCAGAGGAAATGGAATTTATATTATCGTGCAGGGAGGAAAGAGAGGAACGGCTTCTTTGCAACTATATTGAAACAAAGTATCAGCTTCCCTGCCGACCGGCAGAAAGGAAATAGCATGGAAAAGTTCAAGCTTCTCTTCAAAGAAAAAAAGTTTCTCGTTCTCGCCGTAATTTTGCTTCTGGGCATCATGTTTCTTCTTTCGGGAGAATATACTTCTCACAGAACGGCAGATCAGGAGACAACCGAGGGCATTACCGAAGCAAAAATGCTCGAGGCAAGACTTGCCGAGATCCTGGAGCAGATGGAGGGTGTGGAAAGCGCGCACGTTCTTGTGATGCTTCGGGAAAGTGTCGAGGCAGGAAGCAGTCCTCTCTACGGAAGCGAGGAGAGGAGCAAGCCCGCCGTTTGCGGGGTGAGCGTGGTCTGCAAGGGAGCAAAAAACGTTCACGTCAAGCGGAAGATCATCCTTCTGTTGGCCAGCACCCTGAATCTGAATGAAAACCAAATTTACGTAAGCGAATAAGGAGAGCGCCATGAAAAAACTGAAAAAGATCCAAAGAAACGAAGACAATCTGCCCGTATTACCCGAGGAAGAGGCCTTGGTACCCGTAGAAGAGGGCGAGGATGACGCACTGTTTTCCGGCATGAAGAGGCTTTTGGAAAAGATCCGCCTACGTCCCTTCCCCTGGAAAAGGATCAATGCAAAAAACGCACTGATCGCCGGGTGTCTCGTGCTGATCGCGGTGGCAGGCTACCTGAATATCCGCTACGGAGGTGCCGAGGAGCCCGTGGCGCCTCCCATGCAGGAAAGCGGTGAGGAAGTGGCCGCAGAAGAGGATTTCTTCGTCAGCGCCGTCATTGACCGCGAAAGAGCCAGAGGTGAAGCGCTGGAGGTGTTGGTCAGCATTACGGAAAACGAGGATGCCACGGAGACAGCCAAGAATGAAGCATACGATCAAATGGAACGCATCGCCAACGAGACCAGCTGGGAGATCGACATTGAAAATTTGGTAAAGGCCAAGGGCTTTGCGGAATGCGTCGCCATTATCAGCGAGGACAGTGCCAACATCGTGGTCAATTCCAGCGGGCTGACGGGGGCAGAGATCGCCCAGATCAAGGAGATCGTCTATTTGGAATCCTCCATTGAACCCAAGGACGTGCGCATTATCGAGAAAAGCGAATAAAAGAAAAAAAGCTTGCTTAAAGCAAGCTTTTTTTACGGCCTGTAGAAGACCTGAGCACCGAAGACCCCCTCTTCGCTGTAGGCAAAACCACAGCCCACGTGAGAAAATTCTTTGTGCAGAAGGTTGGCGCGGTGTCCCGGAGAATGGAGGTACGCATCGCAAACAAAAAAGGCATTGACATAGCCGTGGGATATATTTTCACCCCACCAGCTCCACTGAATACCGGCATTTTCCAAGCGATCTCCCGTCTTCCCGTCGTGATCAAATTCCATATTGGGATCAGTCAGGAGAGAGGCGTAACCCTCGGCAATGCCCTCCACCGTTGCGGAATAGGTAAAGGGAGCAAGGCCCGCTCTGTGACGCAAAGCGTTGATAAAATAAAAGGAAAGCCTTTGCTGGACTCCAAAATCCGCGAGGATACGCGGATCGGTCATATAATCGTAGTTACATTCCTCGTAATGGAACCACAGGGCGTAGCCTGCGCCCGTTTGCGGATCGGTAAAGGAGACGATGCGGCTGGATTCCACCGTAAGATAATGGGTGTCGGACATGGGATCCTTCTTTCCGTCGGGGAAAGCAGCAACAGAAAAGGAGTCGGCGCCGATGAGAATGCGAGCGGTGGGATCGAAGGTAAGCACGCCCCACAGGCCGTTTTTATCCGTTTGGATCACGGTGGTGGTGGCGAGATCCTCAGCATAAACCAGACTCATCAGATCCCCTTCCCAGAGAATCTCGGTGGGTGCGCCCAGCTTCAGCATCACGGAGGATGCGCTTTCATCAAAGCGAAGCTTGGTGTTTAGCACGTAAATGGGATCGGACTGCGCATCGCCGCAGCGACGGCAGACCCCCTGCATATAATCATGCCCCAAAGCAGCAGACACCGTCTTGCCGCATCGGGTGCAGATACCGCCCTTGTCGCAGGAAGCAGCCACAGGCAGGCTGTGGCCCAAAGGAGAAAGCTTGCGCTGATCCGCCATGCCGCAGTCGCAGAGATAAAGCTCACTCCCCGCGCGCTCGCAATCGGGCGCGGTGTGGCTCTTCAGGTGCCAGGAATGCGTGTGCGTCGGCGTTTCCTGACGGCTCGTAACCGGCGGTGGCGGTACGGGCAGAGAGGGCTCCGTTTGGGTAGGAGGGGCTTCCGTTTCTTCTTCCTCCGTATCCGTTTGCAGTTCCGTTCCCTGCGAAACGATCTCTTCCCTTTCCTCCTCCGCAATAGCCGTTTCGGCAGGAAGAGTAGCCTTGCCGCAGGCAGAAAGAAGCAGGAAAAGAAAAACGGAAAGAAGCGCTGTAATGCGACGGACGGAAATCATTTTAAGGAAGCGGCATCCAGGAGGATCTGCTCGCGGATGCGATCCAGAGAGGCGGTATTACCGTGACCGGGGCAAAGCTTGATGCCGCTTTCGAGAGACGCGACCCTTTCTAAAGAAACGGAGAGCTTTTCGCGATCGCCGCCCCAAAGATCGTAGCGTCCAAAGCCGTAGGCAAACACCGTATCGCCGCAAAGGAGATTATTTTCCAATCGGAAGCACACGGAGCCGGGAGTATGACCGGGTGTGTGCATGACGGTAAAGGAGAAGGAGCCCAGATCGATCACGTCACCGTCCTCAAGGAGCACCTCTGCCTCGGTGCGGGGATAAAATTCAATATCACCGCGGTAAAAAAAGGCGGCTCCGTTTTTCCAAGGGTCGGAAAGAAGCAGGGCATCCTCCTTATGACAGCAAAGCTTGGCTCCGCTGAGAGAGACCAGCTCTTTGGCTCCGAGGGAATGATCAAAATGGCCATGAGTAAGCAGAACGTGGGTGGGACGCAAGCCCTTGGAGCAGAGCTTTTCCCAGATTCCGCGGCCATCCATTCCCGGATCGATCACGGCGCAGGCGCCGGTTTCGTCAAAGACAAAGTAGGTATTGGTACGAAGGTCGCCCATACAAAAAGTCAGAATTTTCGTCAAAGCAAAGGTCCTTTCAGAAGCTGATGATCTCGTTGAAGCAATCGATGGCGTAGCGATCGCTCATGCCTGCAATGTAGGAGATGACCGCGTGGGCATAATCCTTTTCGTAGGAAATGTCAAAAACAGCGTCGTTCTGCAGGCGCCAGTCACGCAAGAGGGTGCTGTAGGTGCAGATCCACTCATAAAAATAGGTAGCGACCTTGGGATAATTCTGCTTCAGCTCATTGAGGCGGGCAAGGGTATTTTCTCCGTCGAAGCAACCGAAGAGAATATCAAAGATCTCGCGGATCATGATCTCAAAGAAATTCTCCGCACGGGTCACACGGGGAGCGCGGTAGATGTATTTGAGGTTAAACTCACCCAAAAGACGGATAAAATCGTTGGTGCGATCGGAGAAGCATATGCCGTTCTCTGCATCACTATTGATGCACAGATCGTGAATGAGGTGATTGATGATAACGGTGTTGTTGATATGATCGCCGCAGTACTCCCCTACCAGCCCGCAAAGCTCATCCATGTTTTCGGGGGTAAGCACGCCCAGTGCCAGGGCATCCTCAATATCGCGACCGATATAGGAGATGCGGTCGGACATTTTCACAACACAGCCCTCGTAGGTGAAGGCCTCCCTTTCTCCGGGGCGGGTCAGGGTATAAAGATCGATGGCCTCGTCACGGGGGAACAGGTGATTTTGGGTAGCCTCGCCACAGTGGGAGATCAGACCGTCACGGACGGCGTAGGTCAAATTGAGATTTTGCTTTCTGCGCTGATCATCCTCCAGAAGACCCAGGGAGTCCACCAGGAAAAGGCTGTTCTTCTCGTGCCAAAAGCTTTCGCCCCGTACGGTTTTGGAAATATCGTTCAGCACACGCTCCCCCTTATGGCCGAAGGGAGAATGTCCCAGATCGTGGCCTACGGCAATGGCACTGACAAGCTGTGTGTTCAGCCCCAAGGAATCGGCAATGGTGGTGGCAATGGATTCCACGTGCAGCACATGCTCGATCCTCGTACAGATATGATCGCTCTGAGGAGAGAAGAACACCTGCGTTTTGTGCTTTAATCTGCGAAAGGCGGAGGAATGGATGATGCGGGTATAGTCACGCAGGAAGGGACTGCGAGGATCGTTGGGACGCTCGTAGATCTCCTTTTCGCGGTGAATGGCCGCTTCCCACTTTTCATTTTGCTTTGTCATGGCAAAGCGTGACAGCTTTTTCTCCATATAATCTCCTTTACAGCTTCATTCTGGGACGGATCTTCAAAATATACCAGATGAGAAAACGGTCCAGCAAGATATCGTACAAAACGAACATCAGATTACCGAGAACCAAAAGAATGCCATAGATCAGCTTCGTTTCCAGACCTGTCAGAAAGGCAGATAGGGCCAGCACCAGGATCAGGGCGGCATTAAAGATCACCGTTTTGACCACGCGGCACAGCACGGGCGGCAGCTGATGGAGCTTCTTCTGGGCGATGGGATACCAGCCGAAAAGCACCAGAAAGCACAGAGGGCCCGAGCGCATGGGAAGAAGCATGGACAAAACGGCGGACACCGCAAACACGGCAAGACCGATGCGGTCACCGTATTCGGTAGCACAGATCATGACCACTAATCCCGCAATCACCGCAAGGGACAGATCCAAGGATTCAACAATGCTTCCGATGGCCAATATGGCCACGCAAAGGGCCGCCATCAGGGCGGCGGCAGTCAGCGTCTTGGTCTTTTTCATATCAACAGCAGCTGATCAGGTCACCGCCACAGCATTCGCAAAGGCAGTCGGCACAGATCAGATGAGAACAAATATCGCAGGTGTTGCATTCGCGGTAGGTGCCGCCCGGGCCGTAGGAGCCGTAATTTCTCTGGGCTCCTGCAAAGCGCTGGTACATGGCGGCGTATTCCCCGTTCTGAGGCTCCATGCGATGAGCCGCTTCAAAAAAGGAGGCGGCGGCGTTATAATTGCGCTTCTGCATGGCACAAAGGCCCTTGAGATAATGCCATTCGGCGGGGCGATCGCTCGTGCCGTCCAGGGCGACCTCAGCCTCCATGATACGGCCCGCGCCGATGAGCTCGCGGATACGTCGAAGATCGGCACTGCCTGCAGAGGAGCCCTGACCGTAGGAGGAGCCACCAGCTCTGCGGCGGAGCACCTCGTCGTAGGCCTCGTTGATCTCCTTCATTTTTTCGCCTGCAATATCCGAGAATTCGGTGTTGGCGTAATTGTCCGGATGATATTTTTTGGCAAGCTCGCGATAAGCCTTTTTGATCTCGTCCTCGCTTGCTTCGGGGCTGACGCCCAGTACCTTGTAGGGATCTCTCATTGGTTTTTCTTCCTCTCGGGTTTGATCATGGGATGCACAACGCTTGGCAATCCCAGGGTGATGATATTATTCAATACGGCGTACTCCGAACGGTCTGTATCGGTCAGGTCCAACAGCTTTTTCATTTCGGCAATATAGAAGGATAAAACGAGATCCAGCTCCGAAAAATGAAGCCTTGCCTCCTCCACCGTGCCGTAGGCGGAAAGAAGAGGGTTATAGCATTTCTTTTCCGCATCCCGCTCCAAATCGTCCAGTGCGTCCACGGTATAAAGAAAGCGGCCCGCAAGGTCACCCATAGCGGAAAGGAGCTTCTGCTCTCTCCCCTCGGTGCCGTAGGAAAAGACGGCGGAAAGGGCCTCGGCAAAGGAGCCGCAAAGCCGATCCAGCTCTGCCCCCTCGCTCTCGATTCGGCGCCCCTCTATCATAGTCTTGTGAACGCGATCGCACAGGGCGGAAAATTCCGACTCCCGCTTCTTTATCCTTTTCAGGCATCGCCTCATGGACGGAAGCGTCAGTCGGATGACAAGACGGCGCAGCGGTGAGCTGTCACGGTCTGCAAGATCATCCTCCATTTTCTCCTTCGTCAACAAAAGAGAAGCGAGGGCTGCATGAGCTAAAGCCGGGTTATCCTTGATACGCTGTTTCTTTTTACCGAAGGGATGAAGGATGCAAAACTGCCCCTCCACCTCGGGAGTAACGTCACAAAGAAGCATTCTCAGCGTAGCGAGAAATACAAAATCATAGCTGAAAAAAGGAAGAAGCGCGACCGTGGTATTCTTTCTGACGGAATGGCAAAGACCGCAGTAGATCGCCTCGTACAGGCGATGGTGCTTAACGAGCAATTCACCCGTATTGCAACGAACGTATCCAAACATGATTAAACTTCTCCTTATACCTTGATTATACACGAAGAAGCGTGCAATTTCCATAGTTTTTCAGAAAAAAACTTGCAATGAAGCCCCATTTCTTTTATAATGGGTCAAAGGCTTATTTCATCATAGGAGACGAACATGAACTATAAGATAATTCGCGGAACGAGAGAGGATCTTGACCGTGCAGAACAGGGCGACCTGTCCTTTGCACTGTGGGGCACCACCTACACCCCCGAGTGCCATTTTTACGGCGTTTACAACGAGGACGGCTTTGTTTTCCGTCTGACCTGCCGCGAGAAGGATCCCCGCATTACCTATCTTACGCCCGGCGGTGAGGTATGCGAGGATAGCTGTCTGGAATTCTTCTGTAACTTCGCGCCCCACAAAACAAATGCTTTCATCAACTTTGAAATGAATGCCGGTGGCGCATGGCTATTCGGTATCGGTCCCGACCGCTATCAGAGAACGGATCTGTCTCATACGGCGGGCTTTACCGTAGAAGCAGAGCGAAACGCGGAGTCCTGGCAGGTGACCCTGACCGTGCCAAAAACGGAGCTGGAGAAGCTCTACGGTCCTCTTACCCTGGAAAAGGGCGTCATTCTTACGGGTAACGTTTACAAATGCGGCGACCTGACGGAGGAGCCCCATTACCTCTCCTGGTCCAATATGAATCCCAAGGTGCTGGATTTTCACAGACCCGACCGTTTCGGCACCTTTGAACTGACTTAAGTGTTTCTGTTTCGAACGGGTCCCATTCGCCAGAGCTTTCGCTCCATCCCTTCACTGGAAACGGAGCGGCTGATCCTGCGCAAGATCCTGCCGCGGGACGAGGCGGATATGTACGAATATGCCCGCGATCCAGAAACCAGCCGCTATCTTTTATGGGAGCCTCATACCTCCCGCGCCTACACCGCCGCCCACATCCGCTATCTGCAGGAGCAGTACCGCAAGGGATGCTTTTTCGATTGGGCTCTGGTTTTAAAGGATACGGGCAAAATGATCGGCACCTGCGGCTTTACGGAGATCTACGAAAAGAAGCTTTCTGCCGAGGTGGGCTACGTGCTCTCGCCCCGCTATCACCGTCAGGGGCTGGCTCCCGAGGCGCTGGCACGGGTCATGGAATACGGCTTCGAGACCTTAGGGCTAAAAAAGCTTTCGGGGCGCTTTATGGAGCATAATGAGGCAAGCCGAAAGGTTCTGACACGCTTCGGCTTTACGCCCGATCCCAAAGGAAAGGAATACTTTTACAAGCGGGGGCAAAAAGAAGAGATCCTGACCTATTCCCTGCTTTTTGAGGATTACGAAAAAACTCTGTAGCGAGCTACAGAGTTTTTTTATTGCGTTGCAGAAAAAGGGTGAGAAGAGCCTCATCCCCATCGGAAAATTTGCGGGCAAACAGGCAGGGAGTGGAAAAAAGGGCCTCGGTATCCTCCAAAGTAAAAACGTAAGGGTTACCTCGCTCCCAATCCACAAGGCGTAGGTTGGAGGGCACCCCATTCTCCTCATATCGACTTTCCCAAAAGGGGCTTTCGCGCAGGAGAGTGGGAAGAAAGATCTCGTCACAGCAAAAGGTGGCACAGTATTTTTGAAGTATTTCTCGTTCCTTAGCGAGCAAAAAGCGGGCAAAGGCAGGGGTAATGCTGAAGTAGGCCGAGCCCTTTAGGCGAGGAGACGTATCCGCGCGGGTACGGTCGATGCCAAAAAGACGCTGAAGAGCCAAAAGCCCCTTTGTCAGCCACGGTACACGGTGGGTACCGCGCAGTTCCTGCAGGGGGTAATAATACCGATAACGCAGGGCAGTTTCGGGACGGCAGGGTACCTCCTCGATACGGACGAATTCCCTTCCCTCGTGAGCATCGAAAAAAGCCAGGATTTCCTCAATGGGACGAAGGGGAAGATCCGCGCCTGAAAGAAGATGGAGAAAGGCAAAATCCCCCAGAGTCAGCGCCTTTTTCAGGAGAGAAAGCTCGCATCGGATCTGACTTTCTCCGCCCCAATAGACGGGCTCGGACGGCATGCGGATAAGGGTGCCTTCCTTCACGTAGGAAGCGGGATCGAAGTCCCCGGGAAGACGCGCCTTTTTATCCAAATGAAGGAGGATCGTGCTGCGGGGATGATCCAAAAGGGTAAGCTGTGTGCCCAGGGTCTTATAGTTTCCGTGGGCCATGATCAAAAAAGCGTGTGGTTTCATCATAAAAAAGAAGAGGGGTAATTTCTTACCCCTCGTTTTTAATTAGTCCTCAAAATAGGTCTTTTTGCGATTGTTCTGCAGGATACCGATGAGTGCATCGAGGTTCTCCTCATCCTTCACAAGCTCCTCCAACTCCTTCTGCTTCTCGGAGGAGATGGCTGCCTTCTGATCGGTGATAATGCTGATCTCATCAGCGGAGATACCCTTCTTCTCGATCTTTACGGTCTCGTGCTTTGCACCGAAATCGGTAGCGACCACGGTAACCTTGATCTCATCCTCCAGGCTTTCGTCAAAGGCGGCACCCCAGATGATGTTGGCATCGGGATGGCCCTGCTCACGGATCATGCTGGAAGCGATCTCAACCTCTTCAAATCCAATATCGGAGGAACCGGTAATGTTGATGATAATACCGCGAGCACCTGCGATGCTGGTCTCGAGCAGGGGGCTCTGGATAGCCATCTTCGCAGCGGCCTCAGCCTTGCCCTGACCCTTCGCACTACCAACACCCATGTGTGCAAGACCTGCATCCTTCATGACGGTAGTAACGTCGGCAAAGTCAAGATTTACGATGCCGGGAACGTTGATCAGCTCGGAAATGGACTGAACGCCGTTTGCCAGAACGGAGTCGGCAATTTCAAATGCGTTGAGCAGAGTGATCTTCTTTTCGGAGACCATCTTCAGTCTCTCGTTGGGGATGACCACCAGAGAGTCAACAAACTCGGACAGAACCTTGATACCTTCCTCGGCCTGGTCCATTCTTCTTTTTCCTTCAAAAGCAAAGGGCTTGGTCACGATACCGATGGTGAGGATTCCCATTTCCTTTGCGATCTTAGCTACGACGGGAGCCGCGCCGGTGCCGGTACCGCCGCCCATACCTGCCGTGATAAACACCATGTCTGCGCCCTGCAGAGCCTGAGTGATCTCCTCGGTAGATTCCTCAGCTGCCTGCTTACCGATGGCAGGGTTTGCGCCTGCGCCCTTGCCCTTGGTGGTTCTTTCACCGATGGCGATCTGCTTGGGGGCCTGCGTGCTGTTCAGGGTCATGCGGTCGGTATTCAGAGCAATAAAGTCAACCCCTCTGACGTTGGAAGCGATCATGCGCTTCACAGTGTTGTTTCCGCCGCCGCCAACACCTACTACTTTAATGTTCACTACGCTTTCGTAGTTTGCATCCATTTCATAAGACATTGCTGGATTCCTCCTCAATTTAAACTTCTTTCTATGATTCATGCCGATTTGATGGCAGAGTAACATACTCTTAAATGTTATTCTACTATTGTTTTGCAATAAATGCAAGTCTTTTTTTAAATTTTTTCTTTTTTTGACAAAAAAGCTTCACAATTACTCTTATTGGGGCACATCCAGCTTGACATATGCGTTATTGGGATCGGCAAGATCAATCCTCCCCGCGGCGGAGGAAGGCAGATCCTCCAGCACGCCTTGCAGCATGGCAAGCTTGCCTGCAAGCTCACTACCGTCACCGATCAGCACGGTGAAGCGATCCTCCAGCGTAAGGCTGATATTGAATTTATCGCGCAGGTCAATGCTTCCGATCCGCTCCAGAAAGGATTCCTTTTTCAGAGCCTGCACAATAGAGGCAAGGCTATCCCTACCACCATCATCGAAGAAGGAAAGCTCCTCCCCCACGATACAGCGGGATACGTCGTCGGAATAAAGGCGGATGCGGCGAAGAGTGGAATCCTTCGATTCCTTGGAAACAACGCAAAGGGATTCGTTTACGGCAAAAAGCTCTTCTCCAAGGGTCAAGCTGAAAATACCGTGATCCTCCGTAAAACTGACGAGAACGGCATTGGGTAGATCAAAATCCACCACTACGTTCACAAGATAGGGAAAATTCTCCTCTACAGACGCTTTTACGTCCTCTTTCGACACCTTATGCAAAGGAGTGCCTGTCGAAATACCGATCCTTTCCAAAATAGCATCAGCGGGGTAGAGTGCGGTCTCCTGCACGGTAACGGTCTTTACGACGAAGAAATGATTGGCCGCAAGGTAGCCCACTACTCCTAAAAGAGCCAGCACCAAAATGCTCAGGAGCACGATGCGCCGGATCACTTTCGACCGTTTCTTTTTGGCATAAATGCCTACTTCTGCATTCATGGTTTTATCCTTTGTTATTTATTCCTTTTGGCCAGCGTCCAAACGTTCTTGCAGATCTCATCCAGCGCGTGGGGCAAGGCAAGCTTTGCCATGTTCTCGGACATGGTGCGGAGTGCGGCAGGGTCGGAAAGCAGGCTCTTTACCGCGGCCGTCAGCCCTTCGGGGGTCAGATCCTTTTCCTCCAGTAAAAGGGCAGCTCCCTTTTCCTTGAATACCAACGCATTCTTGTACTGATGGTTATCCGTCACGTTGGGGCTGGGGATGAGAATGGCGGGCTTTTTCATCACGGCAAGCTCCGCCAGCGTGATGGCTCCGGCACGGCAGACCACAAGATCCGCGGCACACATTTGTACGGGCATATCGAAGATGTAGTCCAAAAAGCGCACGTTTCCGAAGCGGCAGATACGCTCGGTCCTTTCGCGCTCCTCAAATTCGGGATAGTTTCTTACACCGAAGGCGTGGGTGTGGAAGATGGGGCTATGGCAGGCATAGTCTTTTGCCATGGCAAAGGCGGCCTCGTTGATCGCCCGTGCTCCGAGACTTCCGCCGTAGGAAAGCACAAAGGGGGCGGAAATGCCGAGCTTTGTGCGACAGGCGGCACGGGAGAGCTTTCCTACCGAGGGATCTACGGGATTACCCGTCAGGCAGATCTTTTTCTTATCGCAGGGAAGGAGTGCCTCGGACTCCGCAAAGGAGGTACAGACCACGTCCACGGTTTTGGAAAGCTTTCTGGTGGTCAGGCCGGGCACGGCATTCTGCTCGTGAATGAGGGTGGGAATCCCCATTTTGGAGGCGGCGCGAAGAACGGGCCACGAAACGTAGCCTCCCGTTCCAACCACCACGTCGGGACGGAATTCCTTCAAGATCTTCTTGGCCTCGCCCACACTTTTCAGAGCAAGATAGGCTACCTTGAGGTTTTCCGCCGTCAGCTTTCTGCGAAAGCCCATCACGTCAACGTGACGGATGGGAAAGCCCTCTTTTGCAACCAGCGCGTTTTCCATGCCGCGGGGGGTGCCGACAAACAGGATCTGAGCATTCTTATCCTGCTCTAATATTTTTTTGGCAATGGAGATGGCGGGGTTGATGTGACCCGCCGTACCGCCGCCGGATAATACGATCTTCACTGTGATTCCTCCGACCTTATGTTTTTTCCATATAGGAATATTTCGATACGTTTAATACGACACCCATTTCAGCCATAAATATAAGCAGCGACGACCCGCCGTAGCTGAAGAAGGGCAAGGATACGCCCGTGCTGGGCAAGGTTCCCGTTACCACGCCGATATTGAGAAACACCTGCAGGCCGATCTGGATGATGATTCCCATGACCAGGAGGGACGAAAACTTACTGGGAGCGTTTTTGGCGATGCGGAAGCCTCGCCAGATGAGAAGCACGAACAGTGCGATCACAGCAATAGCGAAAACAAATCCCATTTCCTCGCAGATAATGGCAAAAATATAGTCGTTCTGCGGCTCGGGCAGATATAGATGCTTTTGCTTGGATTGACCGAGACCTACGCCCCAGAGACCGCCGGAGCCGATGGCATAGAGGCTTTGCAACGGCTGCCAGCCGGCACCCTGCGGATCCAGCTCGGGATGGAGCCAGTTGTCGATTCGACTTTGACCGTGACTGGTAAAGAGGATCAGCATGAGCATGGCCGCGCCACCGACGCCTAAAAGGCCCGTCAAATAGCCCGTTTTAACGCCACCCAGATACATCAGCGCGAAAATGATGGCAAAAATGATGATCATGGCGGAAAGGTGGGGCTGCTTATAGAGCGGAAGACCGATCATCAGCACCAGTGCACCAAAGGGCAAAATACCATATCGGATGGAGCGGATCTTATCCCTTCCCTTGGCCTCCAGCCATACCAGATATGCCGAGACCAAAAGGATCGTGGAGAACTTGACGATCTCCGAGGGCTGAACACTCATAGGGCCTACGTAGATCCAGCGCTTGGCGCCGTTAATGTCCTCCGCGAAGAAGAACACGAACCAAAGCAGGATATAGGAGGCGATGAAGATCGGCAGTGCAAATTTCTTCAGCCAAAGATAGTCGGCAAAATAGGCCACGCCAAAAATCACGAATATGGCAGCCACCACCCAGCCGATCTGCTTTTCGATAAAGAAATAGCTGTCGCCGTAATTATATTTGGCGTAAACGTAACTGGAGGAGAAAACGAAGGTGGTACCGATAGCCAGAAGAAGCATTACCAGCACCGCAAAGGGCCAGTCAATGCCGGAGCGCAGACGCTGAACACTGCCGCTTCGACGGCGAAAAGACAAAACGGACTTTTTTTCCTTCACCGGGCGAATGGCTTCCTTTTCGCTTTTCATTTTGCTCACGGTAACCTCCTTTCGTTATTTGTTGTCTCTTTTAAAAGAATGCAATAAAGCCTGCCGCACAGAGCACGGCAGTAATAAGAGAAAAGACTGCCACGATGCGATTTTCCCTCCAACCGCCCATTTCCAGATGATGGTGGAAGGGTGCCATGCGAAAGACTCTTTTTTTCGTCAGCTTATAGCAAAGGACCTGGATCACGACGCTGAGGGCCTCCCACAGATAGATAAAGCCCACCACGGCGATGAGCAAGGGCATATCCAACCAAAAGCCCATGCCTGCTACGGCGCCGCCCAAAAAGAGCGAGCCCGTATCGACCATAAAAATACGAGCGGGGTGAAAATTATAGATCAAAAAGCCCACCATACCGCCGCAAACGGAGGCGGAGATAATTCCTTGACCGAGGTTGAGAAGCTTTGCAGACAGGGCGGCAAAAAACAGAAAGACCACCAGAGTAACGCCGGAGGCTAAGCCGTCGATGCCATCTGTGATATTCACAGCGTTGACCATATAAACCAAGAACAGTAAGGCAAGCACCCAATAAAAGGCACCCAGCTCCAGACGAAAATCGGTAAAGGGGAGGGCGAGCGATGTGGTAAGGCTATCGCGGGCAGCGAAGAGAAAGGCTCCCGCAATGGCAAATTGGAGCACCAGCTTTTGCATGGCGGAAAGGCCCTTATTTCTCTTTTTGACAAACTTGACAAAATCGTCAATAAAGCCCACGGCACCGAAAAGAAGCATCATACAAAGGATCTTTACGGGCATCAGATCACCCGTGCGGATCACGTTCGGCAGGCAGAAGGCCAAAAAGGCAACTGTGATACCGCCCATAAAGAAGAGACCGCCCATGGTAGGTGTTCCTTCCTTATTTTTATGCCAGCGGGGACCGATCTCCAGGATGGTCTGCCCCATTTTGATGCGCATCAGGTATGGGATGAATTTCTTTTCAAGCAGATAGGTTGTCAAAAGAGCCAAGAGAAAGGCCCCAAGCATGAACAAAAGCTGTGACTTCATTTTTTACTCTTCCAAGCCGCAAAGGGCTATTACTTCTTCTAATTTCATTTTTCTGCTGGCCTTAAATAGAATCGTATCTCCTTCGCGAAGCTGACTTAAAATCGCTTCCGACAGAACCTTGGGATCCAGCGTATGGAAAGCGTTTTCCTTGGGCATCCCCTCCTCCACGGCACCCAGCATGGTATGGTAGCTGACCTTACCGTAGGAAAAGAGCAGATCCGCACCGAGGCGGGTTGACAGAGATCCCACCTTGCGGTGCGCCGTCTCGGACAAACATCCCAGCTCCAGCATATCACCCAGCACCGCCAGCTTTCTTCCCTCGGCGCCTTCCAGCACCTTGAGAGCGGCCTGCATGGATTCGGGTGAGGCATTATAGCAGTCCGCAATGACGCGGATGCCGTTTTTTACGTAGATGCGCTGGCGCAGTCCCGTGGGGGAATAGGCCAGAAGACCGGTGATGATATGATCCTCGCTGACCCCGCAGGCAAGGCCTACGGCGGCGGCAAAGAGAGCGTTTTTAATGAAGTGGTCGCCGAGAGCGGGCAGGGTCACGCGGAATTCCTTTTCGCCTGCCACCACGTCGAAGGAAAGATGATCGTTTCCTTTGTAAATATCCATGGGATACACGTCGTTTTCCGTATGGAAGCCGACGTAGATCACGCGGTGATCCTCAAAGAGTGCTTTAGCCTCTTGGGTGCGAAGAAGAGGCTCGTCACCGTCCAGCACCAGCACACTTCCCTTCTCCATGCCGCGCAGGATCTCCAGCTTTGCTTCGGCAATGGCCTCGCGGGAGCCGAGGTTTTCCATATGAGAGGTACCGATATTGGTGATTACGGCAACGTTGGGACGGACAAGTCCGGAAAGATACTCGATCTCGCCCTTATCGCTCATGCCCATTTCACAAACCAGCGCTTCGGTCCCCTCTTCAATGCGGATGAGAGTAATAGGAACACCGATGTGATTGTTCAGGTTGCCTGAAGTGCAGTGAGTCTTGAATTTTCCCTTTAAAACGGAGGCGATCAGATCCTTGGTGGTGGTCTTGCCTACGGAGCCCGTAACACCTACGGTGTAGAGGGGGGAAACCTTCTTTTTCCAATAAGCGGACAAAGCACCCAGCGCCTGCAGGGTATCCTTCACCTTGACACCCGAAAAATCGGGAGCATCCTCCTCGGTCAGAACGGCGGCGCACCTTCCCCTCAGGGTGGGGATAAAATCGTGACCGTCGAAGCGCTCGCCGCGCAGAGCAACGAACAACTCCCCTTCCTCCGTTTTGCGGGAATCGGTGCTGATGCCTGCCACGAGAATGGCGGGGTCACCGAATACCGTACCGTCAACGGCACGGGCAATTTCAGCAAGTGTCATGGTCATCATAGCTTCTTCTCTCCGATATATTCGAGAACGATGGCTTTTTCGGAATAGTCGTGCTTTCCGTTTTCGTCGATCTCGTATTCCTCGTGGCCCTTTCCTGCAAGAAGGATCACGTCGCCCTCACGGGCCTCGTCAATGGCAAAGCGAATGGCCGCGGTGCGGTCGGTAATGGAAACAAGAGGCGTTTTCGTCCCCTCCGTTCCCACTAAAATATCACGGATGATATCCTCTTTTTTCTCCGTACGTGAGTTGTCGGAGGTAATAATCACAAAATCGCTCAGTCGGCAGGCGATCTCGCCCATGATGGGCCTTTTGGTCTTATCGCGGTCGCCTCCGCAACCGAAGAGCACCATCAGACGACCCTCGGTAAAGCTGCGCAGGGTCTTTATGATATTCTCCAGTGCGTCGGGGGTATGAGCAAAATCAATGAAAACGGAGAAGGGCGTATCCGTGGGGATGCGTTCGATCCTTCCCTTGACGCCCGCCATGTGAGCGAGGGCCTCCTTGGCTGTTTTCACGGGGATGCCGCAAAGGCTTGCGCCTCCAAGGGCGCAAAGAGCGTTGCTGATATTGAAAAGACCGGGGAGCGGAAGGCTGATCTCCTCCTTACCCTCGGGGCTCTCCAGCTCAAAGCAAAGGCCGTGAGGCGTGTGGGAAAGGATCCTCCCTGCTTTGAAATGAGCCGCCTTTTCGGAAGAAAAGCTGAACACCTCGGAGCGAACGTCCTCGGTAATGGCTTCAAAGGCGGGATCGTCCTTGTTGAAGAGGCCCTTTTCCGCCGTCTTGAAGAGAAGCTTCTTGGCCTGCAGATATTCCTCCATGGTTTGGTGGAAATCAATATGATCTCGAGTCAGATTCGTAAAGATGCCGACGTGAAAGGGAATGCCCGCCAGCTTTTGGAAAGCAAGAGCGTGACTGCTGGTCTCCATGATGACCGTATCAACGCCCTTTTCCCGCATGGCACAAAAGAGCTCGAAGAGCAGTTCGGGATCCGGCGTGGTCAGGAAGGCTGCCTTTTGATCCACCTGAAACTCCTCGTCCAGCACCAGATACTTGGTCGTGCCGATGAGGCCGGTTTTATGACCCGCATGGTCAAAAATTGCCTTGAGCATAAAGGAGGTGGTGGTCTTTCCGTTAGTACCCGTAATGCCGATGATGCGGTCAAAGCTTCTTTCGGGATGACCGTAGAGATTGGATAGAAGTCGAGGCAGAGCGTCGCGGGTATCCTCCATCAAAACGTAGGGAATCTTTTCCTTCGGAGCCTCGTAGGTGACAACTGCCGCGGCACCTCGCTCCAGCGCAGAAGGAATGAAGCTCGTGCCGTCCACCCTCGTACCCTTCAGGCAAACGAAAACGTCGCCCTGTCGGAGCTTTCTTGAGTCAGACGTGACAGATCGGATCTCAAGGGAAAGATCCGCACGGATCTCCCGTGTATCGAGATCCTTTAACAGGTCGCACAGCTTCATGGCTTCCTCCTTAAATCTTAGTCGGTGACACCCTCGTAATGTCGGAATTCAACGGTGATCACAGTACCCGGCAGGACCTGCTCGCCTGCGGCAATGCTTTGTTTGATGGCAACGGCGCCCGTAGCACTTTCCATGGTACCGGTAGAAAATTCAATATTCAATCCCGCGTTTAAAATGGCGCGGTTGGCATTTTTTGCCGACATACCCACAACGTTGGGCACGGTGGCGGTGGGAGCGTTGAGCCCCTCCTCGGTGTAGAGCAGAACCTTGCCGCCATGACCCAGCTGAACGCCTGCGGCGGGAGACTGGGAAACGACGTTGGTTCCGTTTCCGACGATCTGCACCTCGTATCCCTTGCCCTGCAGATTGCTGGCGGCAAAGGTAGCGGTCTTGCCGCTGTAATCGGAGAGCACGCTGCCGATGGCGGCAAGCTCATCCTCGGTATATTCGGGATCCACGCCGAGATACGGCAGCACCTCGCCCAGGATCTTGGCAACGTAAGGCGCGGCCACCACGGAGCCGTAGTAGCTGCCCACGGGTTCGTCCACAATAAAGATCACCGCAACCTCGGGCTTATCGGCAGGCGCAAAGGCCACACAGGAGCCCACGTAAAGCTTTTCCGGCTCCTCCTCACCCTCGGCCACAGGCTTTTCGGGCTTGGTGGAGGTACCGGTCTTGGCTGCTACCTTATAGCCGGGTACAGCGGCATTTTTATTACCGCCGTCCTCTACGGAGCGGTACAGGTATTCCCAAAGGACCTCGCAGTTTTCCGTGGAGATGACCTGACGGGCGGCTTCGCTTTCATAGTTCTGTACTACGTTGCCGGAGGCGTCAACGGTTGCCTTCAAAACGTGAGGAGTAACAAGGTAGCCGCCGTTGGCCACGGCACAGATGGCGCGAAGATGGGAAATGGGGGTCACGGTAAAGTTCTCACCGAAGGCGGCAACGGCCGCGTCAACGGAGGAATAGGTATCCATATTAAAGAAGAGGTTTTTTGCTTCGCCGTAGATATCCACGCCCGTGGTCTCGGTATAGCCGAAGGCCTTGTAATACTTATAAAGATTATCCTTACCGAGGCGCTGGCTCATTTCCACGAAGAAGGGGTTGCAGGAATAACCCAAGGCGCCCTCAAAGTTGAGCACGCCGTGTCCGCTGAGCTTATGACAGTGAATGGGCTGTGAGAGACCGGGAATGCGGATCCAGCCTCTGCAACGGAAGGTCTCCCCTGCGCTGACCAGATTCTCCTCCAGCACCATGGCGGAGCTGATGATCTTAAAGGTGGAGCCGGGCTCGTAAAGCTCGGTCACGCTTTTATTTTTCCAAAGCTCGTTGAGGAGATCCACCTTGTAGCGAGTCTTCTCCTCCTCGGTGCCGCCGAAGGCATCCAACAGAGCCTGAGAGGCGGCATCCAGCGTGTAGGGATCGTTCAAATCAAAATCGGGCGCTGTGGCCATGGCAAGGATGTCAGCAGTGTTAACATCCATAACAATGCCGCAGACACGCTTACGGGCCTGAGTATCGGCCAATGCTTCCTTCAGATATTTTTCCAGAATGCCCTGTACGGTCCAATCCACCGTCAGCATGATATCAGAGCCGTCCACGGCATCGATATAGCTTTCGTATTTGGTGCTCATATCGTTACCGCCTGCATCCTTGGCGGCGACGATCTTGCCGTCTCGACCGGTGAGCAGCTCGTTATAATAGGCCTCAACACCGGAAAGACCGTAGCCGTCGGTGCCGCAGAAGCCAATGATATGGCTGGCCAGGGAGCCGTTGGGATAATAGCGCTTGGCTTCCTCGGAGAAATGGATAAATCTGCCGTACTTTTTATTGGCGACCATTTCCTTGATCTTGGCGGTGAGCTCAAGCTCCACCTGCTTTTTAATGGTCTCGTCGGCACGGTGGGTCTTGGCGAGCTTTTCCAGAACGAAACTTTCCTCTACCTCAAGGAAACCGGCAAGCTCCCTTGCAATATCCTGTCCCACGGTGACGGAGGTATTTTCATAGAGAGACAAGAGACGGGCGCGCTCTGCCTTTTGCTGCTCGCTGTCCTTGATCTCTGCCACACAGCTTTCAACGTACGCGGACACGGTCAGATTGGGGACGGTATTGGGAGAGACGAACACGCGCTCCACGGTAGTGCTGGTAGCCAGGATCTTCCGATTGCAATCAAAAATGGTACCGCGCTTGGCACGGATGACTGTTTCCTTGGTATACTGATTGACCGTATCGGACTGATACTTTTCGAAATTGATGATCTGAATATAGAAGAGACGAACGGCCAGAACCAACGCACAAAGAAGAAACAGGATCAAAACGAAATTGCAACGCTTGTTGAGCTTGAGTCTGCCGGGCTGAAGCGGATCCATCCTTTTTCTCCTTTCATCGTAGCATAAGGCATGTGGGCTATATTGTCAAAAAGAGTAAAGGCACTCCTTTACTCGTTTTGACCGCTCCTCTTAAATAAATCTATTCCCGCGGTTGTGGGATTATTCTTTCTCGTCCGAGGAAAACAGGTCCTTCAGGAAAGCAAGGATCCCCTCCTCCTCTTCTGATTCGGGCTCCTGCCAAACGTCCTCGCGGGGGGTAACGGAAATGTACTTTTTAGGCAAAGCGGATGCGGCTACCATGCCGTATTCCTGCGTAGCGATGCGCTCCACCTCATTCAGGTCGTACTTGCTTTCCAGCTGAACCTCAAGCTTGGTGGCCTCATCCTTGAGCTCGACAATGCCGGATTCCAGTTGGTCGATGGCATGGGAATACTCCTCCACTTGCACGGAAAGAGACAACATATACATAAACACGGCCGCAAGGATCACCAGAGAAAAGATAAAGGAAACAGGTGCCTGCACCTTCGCCTTGGCCTTGCTGGTAACGACCTTAACACCGCTATCCTCGCTGACAGCCACTTCACCCTCGACGGAAGGGGTCTCGAGCAGATGGCGGTTAAGCTTATTGAGGTTTTTGGAAATGCGCTTATCTGCGCTGACGGTATCGGGATGCGTTTCGCGGGGACGGATGCGGGGATTGTAATGATCGGCTACGTGGCTTTTTTTCTGTTCCTTTTGGGCGGCTTTCTCTTTTTCGCCGACCTTCTTCCGATACATTGTATCCATGGCCACTCCTCCATTCCTTACGATTCTAATTTTTCCGCAATGCGAAGCTTGGCACTTCTGCTGCGGGGATTTGCATTTTCTTCCTCACGGGAGGGAACGATGGGCTTGCGGGTCACGTACTTCAGAGAGGGACGGAAGCCGCAAACGCAAACGGGAAAATCTCTGGGGCAGGTACAACCGTCGATAAAATCGCGAATGCATTCCTTAACGATACGGTCCTCCAACGAATGGAAGGTGATAACGCAAAGTCTGCCACCGGGCTTTAAATGGGAAACAAGACTCTTGATGGTGGTATCGATGACACTGAGCTCGCGGTTGACCTCAATGCGGATGGCCTGAAAGCTACGGCGGGCAGGGTGCTTTCCCTCAAAGCGCTCCTTGACGGGGAATGCACTTTTGATGATCTCGGCAAGCTCGCCCGTAGTCTCGATCTCCTTCTGCTCGCGGGCATCCAAAATAGCATTGGCGATAGCAGAGGCGCGTTTCTCTTCGCCATATTCCCGCAAAATACGACACAGTTCGGTATAAGAATAGGTGTTGACCACCTCTTTCGCCGTTAAGGGAGCACCCTGATCCATACGCATATCCAGCGGTGCATCCGTATGATAGGAAAAGCCGCGTTCGGGCGTATCCAGCTGATGGGAGGAAACACCCAGGTCAATCATGGCACCGTCGATGCCCTCGGGGGCAAATTCGTCCAGCACCTCGCCCACACGCTCAAAATTGGTGTGGACCAGCGTGACCTTGTCCTGAAATTCCTTAAGCTTTTCACGGGCATTCTCAATGGCGTCCATATCCTGATCCAGTGCAATGAGTCTACCTGCGGTTAATTTCTTTAACAGATGGGTGGAATGTCCCGCACCGCCCAGGGTGCAGTCCACGTATACGCCGTCGGGCTTGACGTCAAGTCCGTCCACCGTTTCGTGCAGCAGTACGGAAACGTGAGAAAAGGCCACCATTACAAGCCGTTCCTCTTCAGGATCTCCTCAATGGAGGAGGTTCTGTTTTCACTGATGTAGCGGCGGTAGGTATCCTCGTCCCAGATCTCGGCGTGATCGCCACAGCCAAGCACCACTACGGTCTTTTCAATATTGGCGTATTCTCTCAGCCCTGCGGGAATGAGAACTCTTCCCTGTCCGTCAGGCTCTACGTCCTGCATAGAGGCGTAGAAGAAGCGACGCACGTCCCTGGCCTCGGTCTCGGGCAGGGTAAAGATCTTCTCCTCAAAGGAGCGCCATTTTTCTTCCGTATATAAATTGATGCAGGAATCCAGGCTGCGCACCAAAATCATGCTTTCACCCTCGGGGAAAAGCTCGCGCAATTTAGAGGGGATCAAAAGTCTTCCCTTGGCATCGGCGGCACATTTATACTCGCCGCAAAAGGAACGGATCACAAGCCTTCCTCCTTTCGTAAAAACAAAAAATACTCCGCAATAGGGGCAACAATAGGAAAATCGTGGTAATAATGGATCGTTTCACCCACTTTTTACCACTTTTTACCCTTCTTGCACCCATTATAGCGGAGTATTTTCATTATTTCAATAGTTTTGCGCTATTTTCTTGGTGTCGTTCACAAATTATTTACAATTTGTTCCGCAAAAGTTTTACGACCTTTTCCGAAACAAGTCCCTTCAAGCTCTCCTTTTTCTCTATTTTATCCCGTACGACAGTGGAGGAAAGGGTCCGCAGAGCAGCGGACGAGTCCAGATACAGAGTCTCCACCCCACTGTGCTCAAAATTGAAGACGGCACAGTTGCGCTCGTATAGAAAGTCCTTTTCATCCCGCACCCCCTTCACCAGAACGGCATCCTTGCCGCGCAGGTAATCGTAGAGCATACCCTCGGAGGAATAGACCTCAATTCCCTCCTCCCCCTCAAAGGCAGCACAAGCCATGGCATAGCGCTCCTCCAGAGAAAAGAGATATTCCTTTTCCCGATTGTTCATGACCACCACCTCTACCCTGCCGAACAGAGCACGGGCGCGGCGTACGATATCCTCGTGCCCTACGGTGATGGGGTCGTAGCTACCGGGACAGACGGCGCGCCTCATTCCTCTTCCCCGCCCTTCAGGCGAACGAAGTAAACGAAGCAACGGGCAAACTTATACTGCTTGACGGATGCGATCTGCTCCCTAACCTCCCGGGGCAATGCTTCAAAATCCACCTCGTCAGCGGCGGTCTCCAGCATCATGAGCCCGCCCGGAGCCACCAACCCCGCACGCACCAGACGCTTTACCAGCTCGCCCGTCAGATCCTTCTCATAGGGAGGATCGGCAAAGAGCAGATCGAACTGCAGGCCGCGCTTGCCGGAGGCCTTGATAAATTCGCCGTACTCGCTGCGGATCACCTTGCTCTGCAGAGCAAAGCCCGTTTTTTCTATATTCTTGCGGACGATCTTCAGAGAATCCTCACTGCAGTCCACAAAGGTAGCGCTTGCGGCACCGCGGCTGATAGCCTCCAGGCCCATTTGTCCGCTTCCCGCAAACAGATCCAGAAAGCGTTTGCCCTCTACCTCGAACTGAATGGCGCTGAAGATACCCTCCTTGGCCATTTCGGTGGTGGGGCGCACGTGGTCCCCCGGAAGGGTGGCAAGCCTGACGCCGCGGGCCTTGCCCGTAATGATCCTCATCATATCTTTTCCTCTTTCTTTTTCTTAAAGTAGTTGACAATTTCTTCCGCATCCTTGGCGGAAATGCCGCAGACGGCGGAAAGTGCCGCCGCATCCGCCTCGCGGATGCGCTTGATGCTTTTAAAATGGGAAAGCAGAAGTCCCGCCTTCTTTTCTCCGATGCCCGCAATATCACAAAGCGTGCTGGTGCGCACGGTCTTTCTGCGGCGGCTGTCCATGCGGCCGAGAGTATAGCGGTGTACCTCCTCCTGAATGGAATACAGGAATCGGAAGAGGCGCCCGTCGAACATGACGTCGATATCGTTTTTGCCGTCTGTAAGACAGCGCGTTTTGTGAAAGGCATCCTTGACCATGCCGAATACGGGAATGGCAAGACCGTGCTCCTCTAAAGCCGCACGGGCGCCGTTCACCTGTGTGACACCGCCGTCCACCAGGATCAGATCCGGTAGCGGAGCAAAGCTCTCGTCTCCGGAAAAATAGCGGGCAAAGCGACGGGACAGAGCCTCCCGAATGCTATCGGGATCGTCGGGCGTATCCCGACGGAGGGAAAAGCTTTTATAGTCTTTTTTGGAGAAGCGTGCCTTCTCCACTGTGATGATACCCGCCGTAATGGCCGATGCGCCGGAATGGGAAATATCGATGCACTCAATGCGCTCGGGTAACACCTCCAGCTGCAGAAGGTCGGCCAGGCTAAAGAGAACCTCTTCCTCCTTTTCCCACATTTTGCGGCGGTGAAGGGTTGCCTCACGGGCGTTAGACTCGGCCATGGCAAGAAGAGCCTTCCCCTCTCCCCGCTCGGGCACGTGAAGCTGCACGGTACACTTCCCCTGAGAGGAGAGATATTCCTCCACGGCAAGGCTTTCCTCGCTATAGAGCCCCCGAGGCAGAAGGATCTTTTTGGGAAGCAGGGTGCTTCCGCGATACCATTCCACCAGCATAGAGGAAAAGCTTTCACCGTCTATGATCTCATCGGCACCGAAATGGAAGATAGTGCTGTCCGCGATCTTTCCCTCCCGCACGCGCAGGAGGCTGATGGCGCCGCCCAGCTCATCGGTATAAAGGCCGAATACGTCTGCATGAAAATGCAGATCCTTGACCACCTGCGCCGTGCCGCCTATGCTCTCCAGTGCGCGGATACGGTCCCGCAGGGCAGCGGCCTTTTCAAACTCCATGCCTTCCGCGGCATCATTCATTTCCTTTTCCAACGCAGAAACAAGCTTCCGGTGATCATTTTTCAAAAAGCTCAGCACCTCATCGATGCGCGAGCCGTATTCTTCCGGGCTGACCTTGCCCGTGCAAACACCCACACACCGTCCCAAGTGGTAGGACAGGCAAGGGCGGAATTTTCCGATATCACGGGGGAAGGTGCGTTTACAGGTGGGAAGCATAAAAAGCTTTTCCGCCGAGCGGATCACCTCCCGCACGGCACCGGAGGAACTGTAGGGCCCAAAATATTTGGAGGCCTCATCCCTTTTCTCCCGACGGCGGGCAAAGGACAGACGGGGATATTTCTCCCCCAGCGACAGACGAATATAGGGATAATCCTTATCGTCCTTTAAGCGGATGTTGAATTTCGGCTGATGGCACTTGATCTTTTCATTTTCAAGAAGCAGAGCCTCCCGCTCATCGGAGGTGACCACCGTTTGAAAATCCACGGCGGTCTGTACCATTTTCTCCGTTTTGGGGCTGTGCTTTCCGCGGTTCTGAAAATAGCTGAGGACGCGCTGACGCAGGGCACGGCTCTTGCCCACGTAAATGATCTTTCCCGTGCGGTCGTAAAACTGATAGACACCGGGAAGGAGGGGCAGGCTCTTTGCCTTGGTCAAAAGCTCCTTTTCGCTCAGGATGAGCGGAACGTATTCTTGCATAGTTCTCCTTTAAAACAAAAAAATGCCGCTTGTCCCCTACGGGCAAGCGGCAGGCAAGCTCAATCGTTAAAGCCGGCAAGGATCAGGTTGGAGAGCCCCTCCAGAGCGTCTGCCTCATCTGCGCCGTCGGCAATGATGTTGATACGAGTCCCCTTGGTAATCCCCAGAGAGAGGATGCCGAGAAGAGACTTCGCATTGGCTCTGCGATCGCCACATTCTACCCAAAGAGAGCTTTTATAGCTGTTGGCCTTCTGAATGAAATACGTTGCGGGTCTGGCATGCAAGCCAACACTGTTCAAAACCGTTACTTCTTTTGAGATCATACGTGACTCCTATCCACATAACTGCGAAAAATATTATTCCAATTATAACAGTATTAGATAGAAAATGCAAGCATTTTATTCAAAATATCAAAAATTTCCCTGTTTTTTGCTTTCATTTTGAAAGAGATGGGCATATTTTAATGCCATCGCCATGGCATTTTTGGCAGAAAGCAAGCGAATGCGCTCTCTGGCATCGGCCGTTACGGGGAAAAGGAAGCGCTCCGACACGCATCCACTCTTTCCCGATACGGCAATATAGACCGTCCCCACGGGGTTCTCCTCGGTTCCACCGTCGGGACCTGCCACGCCCGTAATGCCAATACCAAGGCTTGAGCCGCAGAGACGGCGGGCGCCTTCTGCCATTTTCTCTGCACAGGCAAGGCTGTAAACGCCTTGCTCGGTCAACATGTGGCGGGATACGCCAAGCACCTTTTCCTTAATCTCTTCCGTATAGGCCACCACACCCCCCTGCAGAACGGCAGAGGAGCCGGGGACGGCGGTGAGCATTTGAGAAAGCAGCCCGCCCGTACAGCTTTCTGCAGCAGCGAGGGTCAGGCCCTGCGCACCGAAGCGGGAGATCAGCACGGAGGCAAGGGTGTCCTCTCCCTCTCCGTAGAGATATTCCTCCACAACGGAAAGAATCTCCCCGAGCTTTTCCTCGATCCTACCGTTGGCCTCCGCCTGCGTTTCGGCAGAGCAGGTCACGTGGAGGGAGACCTCCCCCTCTCCCGCGAAGGGAGCAACGGAGGGATTGACGCTTTCGCGGAGCACGGCGGAGAGCTTTTCATCCAGCACGGATTCACCGATGCCGAACAAACGAAGGATCCGCGTACAGAGAATGCCGCCGCTTCGTTCCGCAAGGGCGGGGGCAAGATAGGCCTCGAACATGGCCTTCATTTCTCGGGGAACGCCGGGTAGGAGAAAAATCTCCTTCTCCCCTACTCTTGCACGGATGCCGGGAGCGGTGCCCCACAGATTTCGCAAGGGTTCGGCTCCCTCGGGGATCATGGCTTGGCGGAGGTTATTCTCGCTCATGGGCCGACCTCTGCCTGCAAAATAAGCACGGATCTCCTCCACCGATTCCTCCCGCAGGGAAAGCGCCTTTCCCAAAAGGGCGGCAAGAGCGTCGCGGGTGATATCGTCGTAGGTGGGGCCGAGGCCGCCCGTCACGATGACGCAGTCCGAGCGAGACAGAGCAAGGCGCAGAGTATCGGTCAAACGTCCCAAATGGTCGCCGCAGGTCTGACGAAATTTCACCGCCCAGCCCAAGGCGCGAAGCCGTGCTGAAAGGAAGGTGGCGTTGGTATCCTCGGTATTGCCGAGAACCAGCTCCGTTCCCACGGAAACGATCTCACAGATCAGCATAGTATCTCCTCTCTATCGGGCAAAAAAGCCCCGATCGATCGGGGCTTTTTTGGGTTCTTTAAGCGCGGTGCCACTTGGGCCCCTGAGGGGTATCCTCAATGACGATGCCCTCGCTCTGCAGGAGAGCGCGGATCTCATCGGCACGGGCGTAGTTCTTTTCCTTTTTGGCAGCTGTTCTTTCTGCCAGAAGCTCCTCCACCTTTTCGTCGGAGAAGGCGCCCTCCTTTTCCTCGGCGGGCTTCATAAAGCCAAGAAGACCGCAGATCTCCTCATAGAAGGAGAAAATGGCCTCCAGCGCCTTGCGGCTACGGGGTTCGGAAACGAAGATGTTGATATCCTTGACAGCCTCAAAGAGGACGGCAAGACCGTCGGCCGTATTGAAATCGTCGTCCATGACCTCGACAAACTTCTCTCTTCCCTGATCCAGACGGGCAAGGAATGCCTCTTCCTCGGCGGAAAGGGAATCTCCCTCGGCATTCTTCAGAAGGAAGCGAAGATTCTCCTCGCAATTGTACAGACGCTGTACGGAGGACTGCGCCTGAGACAGAATCTCTGCGGAGAAGTTGACGGGGCTCTTGTAGTGAGCGGACAGGATGAAGTAGCGGATGGCAGCGTAGCCGTATTTCTCGGCCGCATCGCGCACGGTGAAGAAGTTGCCCAGGGATTTGCTCATCTTCTTATTGTCCACGTTGATAAAGCCGTTGTGGATCCAGAAGCGGCAGAAGGGAACGTCGAAGGCGCCCTCGGACTGAGCGATCTCGTTTTCATGGTGGGGAAAGGTCAGGTCAACACCGCCGCAATGGATGTCTATGGTCTTGCCCAGATACTTATCTACCATGGCGGAGCACTCGATGTGCCAGCCGGGTCTTCCCTTGCCCCAGGGAGATTCCCAGAAGGGCTCGCCGGGCTTGGAAGCCTTCCAAAGTGCGAAGTCCAGCGGATCGCGCTTGATCTCGGACACGTCGATGCGTGCGCCGCTTTCCAGATCGTCGATATTCTTACCGGAAAGCTTGCCGTAGCTCTTGAAGGAGCGAGCGGCGTAATACACGTCTCCCTGAGACTCATAGGCATGGCCCTTTTCGATCAGAGTCTCGATAATGGAGATGATGGAATCGATATTTTCGGTTGCACGGGGGTGGAAGGTAGCGGGCTCCACGCCTAATCCCTTGGCATCCACGAAATATTCCTCGATATAGTGATCGGCCACGGCCTTGACGGTGGTATTTTCTTCATTGGCACGACGGATCATTTTATCGTCGATATCGGTAAAGTTCTGAACAAAATCCACCTTGTTTCCGCGATATTCCAGATAGCGGCGGAGCAGATCAAAGGTCACGAAGCATCTTGCGTTGCCCACGTGGAAAAAGTTATACACGGTGGGGCCGCAGGCATACATACGAACGTGGTTGTCCTTGACCTCCAATTCTTCTTTTCTTCCGTTCAGGTCGTTAAACAGTCTCATAGCGTCTCCTTGGGTTATTTGTTGGTATCAAGATATTTCCAGTAGCTCTTTACGTAATCGATGCCGGAGAGGACGGAGAGCACCGTCATCACCACGGTGGCAAGCCAGGAAAGGATGGGGGGCAGCTGCAGGAAGCCGAACACCACGGGCTCCAGCATAATGACCATGGCCCACACGCACTGGCTGACGGTCTTCGCCTTGCCATACCAGCTGGCGGCAATGACCACGGGCTCGGAGCTGTTCATCACCACCAGACGAAGGGAGGTGACCGCAAGCTCACGAAAGATCACGATGGCTCCGCCGATGACCAGCGCCAGATGGAGCGCCTCGTCCTTCATATACATGGAGGAGGAGGCAAAGGCAAGAATGGCGGAAAACACGAGAAACTTATCCGCCAGGGGATCCATGAACTTGCCGAAATCGGTAATGAGCCCTTGCTTGCGGGCGATCTTGCCGTCGGCCAGATCCGTCAGCGCGGCGGCCAGAAAGACCAGGGCTGCAAGACAGCGGGAAATGATCTCGCCGTAGGTGCCGGGGAAGCAAAACAGTGCGAAGAAGAAAAACACGGGAACCATCAAAATGCGGATGACGGTCAATTTATTCGGTAAATTCACGGTTTCACCTCTTTTCCAAGCAGATCGTATTCAATGGCCTCCTCAATGGAGACGGAAAGATATTCGCCCACGGGAATGTTTTTTCTCGGAGAGGAGAAATAGACCACGCCGTCGATATCGGGAGCCTGGAAGGCGGC
This sequence comes from Clostridia bacterium, assembly GCA_017414535.1. GTDB lineage: Bacteria > Bacillota > Clostridia > Oscillospirales > SIG627 > RGIG5579. Next base: position 116,108 of record JAFQMA010000044.1, read on the forward strand.
TCTGCCGAAATAGCGCTTGATGCCCGGATCCCAGCCCTCGCAGACTACCTCCAGCGTTTTGCCGACAAAGCCCTCGTTATAGGCCTCGGTAATGGGAAGCTGGGTCTGCATGATGGAGGAAAGACGTCCCTCGCGGGTCTTTTTGGTGGTCTTATTGGGCATATCGTAGGCAGGAGTCCCCTCCTCTCTCGAGTAGAGAAAGGCACCCAAATGGAAGAATCTCGCTTCCTTCACGAAGTGAGACAGAAGGGAGAAATCCTTATCCTTCTCACCGGGGAAGCCCACCATGACCGTGGTGCGGATGGCGATATCGGGCATGTAGCGGCGAAGAAGGGCAATGGAATTGCGAATGGCCTCGCTTCCGCCGTGGCGGTTCATGGCGGAAAGCACGTCATCGGACACGTGCTGGATGGGGATGTCAATGTATTTGCAGACGTTGTCATGAGATGCCATGACGCGGCACAGCTCCTCGGTGACCTTATCGGGGTAAGCGTAAAGGATGCGGATGCGACGGAAGCCCAGCTCGTCTGCGGCAAGCTTTTCCAAAAGCTCGGGAAGAGCCAAGCGGCCGTAGAGATCCTTTCCGTAGAGAGTGGTATCCTGCGCTACGAGACAAAGCTCGCGGATGCCCATGTGGGAAAGGGTGCGAGCCTCCTCCACCAGTGCCTCCATGGTGCGGGAACGAAAGGCACCGCGAATGCCGGGAATGGCGCAGTAAGCACAGCGGTTATCACAGCCCTCGGCAATGCGAAGATAGGCGAAGGTTTCGTGGGTGACCACTCTGTCCCCTTCCAGCTCCAGCGTCTCAGGCTCGGAGTGGCGGAAATACCGTTCTCCCTGCATGACCCTTTCGATGGCCTCGCAAATATGAACCTCGTCCCCCAAAGAAAGGGCCGCATCCACCTCGGGCAGCTGCTCCTGCAGCTCGGTAAAATAACGCTGGGCCATACAGCCCGTGACGATGATACCGCGAAGGCTTCGGTTTTCCTTGAGCCAAGCCAGATCCAAAATGTTTTCGATAGCCTCTTCCTTGGCACTTTGAATAAAGGCGCAGGTGTTGACGATGACCACGTCCGCTTCGGTATCCTCAGGGACGATTTCATAGCCTCGCTCGGCAACTCTTGCCAGCATCATTTCACAGTCCACCTCGTTTTTGGGACAGCCGAGGGAGACGAAACCTACTTTTGCTTGCACAGTTTTTCCTTTCATTCCGAAAAGAGGTCATCCTCCTCGGAAATCGCTTCTACCGCGCCGCGCGCGGTGGTGTAATCGTAGCCGTGGCGGACAAGCTTATCCACCAGTTTTTTTCTGCCTGCGGGGGTGGCGGCATGAGCGGGAGCATTCCCGATCCCTGCCAGCACCTTGGCCGCACGGGCCTCCTCGTCCGTGTTGCGGTTCATGGCCGCCTCCACGTAGCGGGGAGAAAATTTTCTTTTTTGGAGCTCTTCGCGGATCCTGCGTTTGCCGTAGCCCTTGGCATCCAAGCGACGTAGCGTCTCCTTGAGGCAACGCAGATCGTCCACCATTCCCTTTTCCTTGAGAAGGTCCACCGTGGAGCGGGCCACGTCCTCGGAGAAGCCCGTATTCTTGCGGCGTGGATCGGTGAGATACTCCATCAGTTCCCGCTCCGTCAGATCCGACAGAGACAGGCGATAAAGTGCTTTATTGACACAAGAGCGGAGCCCCTGAGGGATCTCCAGTATTTCAGTCCGCGCTTTTTCAGCAGCGCATTGATCTTTTCGTGGGGATCAAGCAAGGCCGCTACGGAAAGGTTATGATTGATGGCGGCGATAATATACGCCAGATACTTGGAAACGTCGACCTCGTGGAACCAAGGCTTCTGACGGGTCTCCTGGCTGATGTAGGTCAGGTTGGTGCCGAAGATGCCGTCCAGCACGCCCTCCTGATAGGCCTTATCGATCTTCTCGTAGCCTGCGGTGAAGATGGCGTAGGTGGCGTAGACGAATACACGGTTTGCCTTTCTCTTCTTCATTTCGTAGGCAAGATGCAGAATGGAGTCACCGGAGGCAATGATATCGTCGGCAATGAATACGTCCTTCCCCTCCATGCTTTCGCCCAGATACTCGTGAGCAACGATGGGGTTTCTGCCCTCTACCACGCGGGAATAGTCACGTCTCTTATAAAACATACCCATGTTTACGCCAAGGACGGAGGCGTAGTACATATTACGGTTGATGGCACCCTCGTCGGGGCTAACGACCATGAAGTTGTCCTTCTGAGGAGCAAGGTCGGGATAGGTGCGGAACATGGCCTTGATGACCTGATAGTAGGGCATGAAGTTATCGAAGCCCATCAGGGGAACGGCGTTCTGCACGCGGGGATCGTGGGCATCGAAGGTCACCAGATTCTCAACACCCATGGACTGCATCTCCTGCAGGGAGAAGGCACAGTCCAGACTCTCACGGTAGCTTCTTCTGTGCTGACGGCCGCCGTAGAGCATGGGCATGATCACGTTGAGTCGGTGGTGACGGCCGCTGGCGGCCTGAATGATGCGCTTGAGATCCTGATAATGATCGTCGGAGCTCATGCGGTTCTCCATACCGAACATTTTGTATTTAACGTTGTAGTTACCAACGTCCACCAGAATGAAAAGGTCGTCGCCGCGCACGGAGTCGTAAATGATACCCTTGGCCTCACCGGAGGTGAAGCGGGGGCACTCGGCAGGAAGGAGGAAGGTATCGTAATTATCCCAACCGGCCTTCTTCGCCCAGGAGACCAGATAATAGTCTACCTTTTTGGCAAGGTCGTTGGCTCCCTCCAGGGAGATCATCTTCAGAGGCGCGACTCGATCCTGTTCCTTGAATACGTCCTCTGCGGTAATTTTCTGTCCGGGCATGGTAATCATAATCGTTTCCGTCCTTTTCTTCGTCTGTCAAATATATTCTTTAGTCCAAATCGTCCAGGCCGAGCTCGTCGTCCTCATCCTCTTCACCGTCAAAGAGGGATTCGCTGTCGACCTTTTCGTCAGCGCCCTCCAGAGTCATCTTAACAGCCTTCTCAGCGATCTCCTCCGCAAGGGCGGGATGCTCCTTCAGGAAGATGCGCACGTTGTCCTTGCCCTGGGCAAGTCGCTCTCCACCGTAGGAGAACCAGCTTCCGCTCTTCTGAATCAGATCATACTTCAGTGCGATCTCAATGATCTCGCTCTCGCGGGAAATACCCTGACCGTAGAGAATATCAAACTCTGCTACGCGGAAGGGAGGAGCCACCTTGTTTTTGGCGATCTTGCACTTGATGTGGTTACCCACGATCTCACCCTTATCCTTCAGCTGCTCTCCGCGGCGCACGTCGATACGCACGGAGGAGTAGAAGCGAAGAGCGCGGCCACCGGTGGTAACCTCGGGGTTGCCGTACATCACGCCCACCTTCTCACGAAGCTGGTTGATGAAAATAAACGCACACTGAGACTTGGCAATGGCGCCGCTGATCTTACGGAGGGCCTGGCTCATAAGTCTTGCCTGCACACCAACGGAGGACTGACCCATCTCACCCTCGATCTCACTGCGGGGCACCAGTGCGGCAACGCTATCCACCACAATGACGTCGATTGCATCGGTACGAACCAGCGCCTCGGCAATTTCAAGAGCCTGCTCGCCGCTATCGGGCTGAGAAACAAGGAGATTGTCGATATCCACGCCCAGTGCCTTGGCGTAAACGGGATCCAGCGCGTGCTCCGCATCGATAAAGGCGGCGGCACCGCCTGCCTTCTGAGCGGAGGCAATGACCTGCAGGGCAACGGTGGTCTTACCGGAGGATTCCGGTCCGTAGATCTCGGTGATCCTTCCGCGGGGCACGCCGCCGATTCCCAGAGCAAGGTCCAGGGACAGGGAGCCCGTAGAGATGGAGCTCACGTTCATGGTGGAGTTTTCACCCAGCTTCATGATGGAACCCTTTCCATACTTCTTTTCGATCTGACCCATGGCGGTCTGGATCGCTTTTAATTTTCCTTCGCGAGCGGCGTCGTCCGCCTTCTCTTTTTTGGTGATGGGGGCTTTCGGCATAGTCAAATTCCTCCGCATTATTATCCCAATTATATTATTATATATAGTATAACATAGGAAGCCCGCCCTTGGCAAGTGATTTTTTGCCGAAGAACGGGCTTTTTTTGATTTTTTTCAAGGGGTTTTCGGAAGATAATAAAAGGCACGGTCACGGCCTGACGTATCACGATAAAAAACGGCTTTTCCGCCTCGCTCCGCTACGAGTCTCCCCACCTTTTCCCGCTGTTTCCAGCCGATCTCCGCCGCCAGGGGAACGGACAGAGCACAGCTCAGATCGAGAAGGGCGCGATAGAAGACAAGGCCGTCCTCTCCCCCATCCAGGGCAAGGGGCGGCTCGCGGCGCACGTTATCCTCCAGCACTGCCATTTCCGCCTTCGTCAAATACGGAGGATTGGCCGCCAAAAGGACGGGCGAAAGGGCACGAGCACGGGCAAGAAACGCAGGGGAAAGCACGTCTCCCTTTTCAAAGGAAATGCGCGTCGCGCCATGCTTTTCTGCATTATCGCGGGAAAGAGAAAGGGCAGCGTCGGACAGATCGACGCCCACTGCCCGCAGATCCTCGCGGCAGAGCACCGTCTCAAGCCCCACGATGCCCGATCCACAGCAAAGGTCCAGCACGAGGGCGCCCCGAGGAGCCTTTTCCAGAACGAGCTCCACCAGCACCTCCGTGTCTGCGCGTGGGATCAGGACCTCGGGACGGACGAGATATTCCCGCCCGTGAAAGAACTCCGTGCCGAGATAATACTGCAGAGGCTCCCCCTTCAAAAGAAGGGCAGCATCGGAGAGAAGGCGCGCGGCGATCCCATTGTCGACCTCCTCCTCTGCCCGCAAAAGAAGCGTATCGGCCGAAAGTCCCGCCTTTTCCAGCAGAGCGGCCTTCATCGCACGCTCGGAAAAGAAGCGCGCCCCTTCCCTCTCGCGGTAAAGATGGGAAAGGGCACGGGATAGTGCACGGAAGGTCATGCCTGCGACCTTTCGGGGCTATTCTCTTCCTTTTTCTCAGCCGCAGGCGCAGTTTCCTCGGCGGGAGTGGGCAGAGTGATGCCCTCAAAGACCTCATCGGAGGAAAACTCCTCGGGAAGGGCGGAGCGCAAGGCCACAAGCGCTACCTCGATCATATCATCGGTAGGCTCCTTGGTGGTGATGCGCTGGATGAGCAGACCGGGAGAGGTGACGGCGCGGATAAAGGCGTTGTCGTGGCGGCCTGCAAAGCGGATCATCTCGTAGCCCAGCCCCATAGTCAAGGGGAGAAGGATAAGCTTTATCAGCATATAAAGCCAGTTGTTTTCCCGCGTTGCGGGGAAAACCACGCTGATCAAAAGACCGATAATGACGCCAACCAGCATCATCAGGATCATAAAGCTTGTGCCGCAACGGGGATGAAAGCGCTTCTGCGCGCGCACGTTCTCCACGGTCAGGGGAAGCCCCTTTTCGTAGCAGAAGATGCTCTTATGCTCGGCACCGTGATACATGAAGGTGCGCTTGATATCCTTCATGAGGGAGACAAGCGATACGTAGCCTAAAAAAATGGCAATGCGGAGCACCCCCTCCACGATACGGCGAAGCACGTCGTTTTCCAGAAAGCCGGAAAGGAAGGCAGGCAGGAACAGGAAAAGACCTGCACCGAGAAGCAGGCCCAGCACCGTACCGATGGCCATGACGATGCTCGTCAGGCTCTTTCCGAAGGTACGGGTGAGCCATTTTTCAAATTTGGTCTCTTCCTCCTCGATCTCCAGTGCCTCAGCGGCAAAATTCAAGGTAGAAAAGGACAGGATCATACTGTCCACAAAGGCCACCACGCCGCGCACGACGGGCAAACGGAAAAAGAAGTTTTTCTTCTTGATCTCATTGGGATGGCTGTCAAGGACGATGCTGCCGTCGGCACGGCGCACGGCGGTGGTATAGCTTTGGGGGCCGCGCATCATGATGCCCTCCAGAACGGCCTGGCCGCCCACCTTACCCAGCTTTTGATTCTTTTCTTTCATGGTTCTCCTGTTTTCTCCATTCAGTTAAAGCGAAGATTGGAAACGATGGCCTCCGCCTCGTCCAGATGATCCTGATACAGATCGCGCTCACCGGTGACCTTGCCGCAGTACTGCACGTGGTAGATATAGCCGTTATAGGAGATGAACCAGATGCGGTAGCTGAAATGCTCGCCACCCAAAACGGCACTGTAATTGACGGCAATGGCATCCAGGCCGTCCACCTTCAGGACGGTACGCTTCAGGCTTCCGTCCTGATTTCTTTCCACCTGAAATTCGTTAAGATTACCCTCCATCTGCTTGAAATAATACTGATCGGCATAGGTGGGAAGATCGCTGTAGCGGGTATCGGCGGTAAAGGCGGTGACGCTGAGATTGGTAAAGTCGTTTTCCGATACGTACACACTGGTCATGCCGGCATCAGAACGGTCGATGAGCCAGGTCTCGGGATAATAGAAGCTGTAATCCGCTCCCTGATTTTCTGCCAAAATGAAGCCTGCGGGCACGTCTGTCTCCGCGGCGGAGCAGGCGGCAAAGGCCAGTAGCATGGGCAGGGTCAAAAGAAGGGCGAGAATACGACAGAACTGTTTCATAATAACTCCTTTAAATCAATTCCGACAAAATGGTATTGGATACGAAAAAGCCTTCCGCCGTCAGAGCATAGCCCTGCGGGGTGGAATGGCAAAGTCCCAAGGACTCAAAAGAACGAAGCTTCTCACCAACGCGCGCGGTACGTTCCTCTCCTCCAATGCGGGAAAGCAGGGAAAGATCCACACCTGCGGCAAGGCGAAGGGAGAGCATCAGAGTCTCCTCCCAAGCGTCATTTTCCGACAAGATCTGCACGTCCTCCCGCAGCAGGAAGGGATCCTCCGCAGACAGAAAACGCCTCAGGTCACAGGGCTGAGAGAAGCGCTCGTTTTCGAAGAAGGAATGGGCGCCCGGGCCAAGTCCCAGATAGGGACTGCGTCGCCAATAGCGCTCGTTGTGACGGGAGATCCTGCCATGACGGGCGGCGTTGGAGATCTCGTAATGATCAAAGCCCTCCCCTTTCAGATAATCCGAGGCGAAAAGGTACATTTCGCGCACTGACTCGTCATCGGGCAGAAGGGCGCTTTTTTGATAGAGGGGCACGTCCTCAGACAGGGTCAAAAGGTAAAAGGAAAGGTGATCCGCTCCAAGCTCCGCTCCGTGGCGGAGAGATGCTTCAAAGGATGCCTTATCCTGACCCGGCAGACCGTACATCAGATCGAGGCTCAGGTTATCAAAGCCCTCTCTGCGGGAAAGCGCCACCGCCCGATCCGTCTGCTCGGCACGGTGAAGGCGTCCCAGAAGGGTGAGCTCCTCATCGTGGGCAGACTGCATGCCGAGGCTGACGCGGTTGGCGCCCGCCTCGCGAAAGGCCGCCAGCACACGGTCTGTCAGAGAGTCCGGATTGGCCTCGAAGCTGATCTCACAATCGGGAGTAAGGCAGGCACACTCGCGCAGAGCGACAAAGATTCTTCCGATGCCCGCAGGGGACAAAAGGCTCGGTGTACCGCCGCCGAAATAGACCGTATCCACCTCGTAATCGCGGAGGCGGGGCGTCAGTGATAAAAGCTGGCGGCAAAGGGCCTCCTCATAGGCTGGCACATGGGACAGCTCCTCCCCTGAGTAGAAATCGCAATAGGCGCATTTTCTGCGGCAAAAGGGAACGTGAAGATAAAGGCCGAGCTTATTCATCCAGCTTCAAGACGGCCATAAAGGCCTCCTGCGGCACCTCTACGCTGCCCAAGGAGCGCATCTTCTTTTTGCCCTCCTTCTGTTTTTCCAGAAGCTTTTTCTTGCGGGTAATGTCACCGCCGTAGCACTTAGCCAAAACGTCCTTGCGCATGGCCTTGACCGTTTCGCGAGCAATGACCTTGCCGCCTACGGCGGCCTGCACGGGGATCTCAAAGAGCTGGCGGGGAATATTTTCCTTCAGCTTCTCCGCAATGCGGCGGGCACGGGGATATGCCTTATCACTGTGGACAATGAAGGACAGTGCGTCCACGATATCACCGTTCAAAAGGATATCGAGCTTTACGAGCTTGGAGGGTACGTACTCCGTTTCGCTGTAGTCGAAGGAGGCGTAGCCCTTGCTACGGGATTTAAGGGCATCGAAGAAGTCGTAAACGATCTCGTTTAAGGGGAGCTTGTAATGCAGCTCCGTGCGAGTGGGGGTAATGTACTTCATATCCGTAAATTCGCCGCGGCGATCCTGACAGAGCTCCATAATGCCGCCCACGAATTCCACGGGGGTGATGATGCTGGCAGAGACCACGGGCTCGTAGGCGGTGGCGATTTGCTCCACGGCGGGATAATTGGTGGGATTATCGATAAAAATGGTCTCACCGCTCGTGAGCTCCAGCTTGTAAATTACACTGGGAGCGGTGGTAATGAGATCCAAATTAAATTCGCGCTCCAGTCTCTCCTGGATGACCTCCATGTGCAAAAGTCCCAAAAAGCCGCAACGGAAGCCGAAGCCCAGCGCCGCAGAGGTCTCGGGCTCAAAGGACAGGGCGGCATCGTTCAGGCGGAGCTTCTCCAGGGCCTCGCGCAGGTCGTTATAGCGGGCGCCGTCGGCAGGATAAATGCCGGAAAATACTACGGGAAGGGCCTTCTGGAAGCCCTCGAAGGGCGCCTCGGTGGGATTGTCCGCCAGAGTGATGGTATCGCCCACACGGGTATCCTCCAGAGTCTTGATGGAGGCGGTCAGATACCCTACCTGACCGGAGACCAGTTTTTCGCAGGGGGCAAAGCCGAAGGTCTTCATGGTGCCGATCTCGGTGATCTCAAACTCCGCGCCCGTATTCATCATGCGGATGCGGTCACCACGGGACAAAGAGCCCTCGTATACGCGAAAATACACCACGATGCCCTTATAGGCATCATAGAAGGAGTCAAAGATCAGCGCCTTGCAGGGCTTATCGGGATGAGTCTCGGGGGCGGGGATGTATTTGACCACGGCCTCTAAAACGTCCTTGATATTCAGGCCTGTTTTGGCAGAAACGCGGGGCGCCATATCGGCAGGAATGCCCACCACGTCTTCAATTTCTGCCTGCACCTTATCGGGATCGGCGGCGGGCAGATCGATCTTGTTGATGACGGGCACCAGCTCCAGATCCTGATCCACCGCAAGATAGGCATTGGCCAAGGTCTGCGCCTGAATGCCCTGAGTGGCATCCACCACAAGGAGCGCTCCCTCGCAAGCGCGCAAGGAGCGAGACACCTCGTAGTTAAAGTCCACGTGGCCGGGGGTATCGATGAGGTTGAACTCATACTTCTTGCCGTCATCCGCCCGATATTCCAGCGTGACGGCACGGGCCTTGATGGTGATGCCTCTTTCCTTTTCCAGCTCCATATCGTCCAGCATCTGCGCCTCGATCTCTCTTTTTTCCACGGAGCCCGTAGCTTCCAGAATACGGTCGGCCAAGGTGGATTTACCGTGGTCGATATGAGCAATGATACAAAAATTGCGAATGTTCTTTTCCATAAATTCTCAGTCCCGATCGGATAATTTGATCCCGCGACGGTTTTCCCGTTCCAGATCCCGCTTCAGGGCACTTTCTCTCTTGTCATACAGTTTTTTACCGCGGCAGACGCCTACCTCCACCTTCACTCTGCCGTTTTTGAAATACAGTGACAGAGGGACGAGGGTGTAGCCGTCCCGCTCGGACAGAGCGCGCAGCTTCAGGATCTCCTTTTTATGCATAAGAAGCCGACGCTCCCGCAGGGGATCGCGGTTAAAGATATTTCCCTTTTCATAAGGGCTGATGTGAACGCCCTTGCAGAACAGCTCACCGTCGCTGATCACAAGGTAGGAATCCTTCAGGTTCACGGTGCCGGCACGGATGCTCTTTACCTCGGTGCCGTAAAGCTCTATGCCTGCCTCAAAGCGTTCCTCCACGAAATAATCGTGAAAGGCCTTTCGGTTGGAGGCGGCGGTCTTTATTCCTTCACTCTTCCCCATCGGACACGTCCTTTAACAGCAGCTCCGCCCGTTCCTGCGGAAGGGTAGATACGTTTTTCAGCTTCCTCTGGATCTGGCGGGTACGAACGCCCACGAGGGCATCCAGTCCGCGGCCTGCCTGGTCCAATTTCGCCTGTGCATCGCGCAGGGCGCTTTCAAATTTGTCAAACTCGGTACGGACGGCACCCAGCACCTCCCAAACCTCGGAGGAGCGCTTCTGAATGGCAAGGGTGCGGAAGCCCGTTTGCAGAGAATTGAGCAGAGCCGCCATGGTGGTGGGACCTGCAATATTGATCTTGTAGTTACGCTGGAGCGTTTCCACGAGCCCCATTTTCACCACCTCGGCATACAGTCCCTCCGTAGGCAGAAACAGAATGGCAAAATCGGTGGTGTGAGGAGGAGAAACGTACTTGGTACGGATATCCTTGGCAAAGCTTTTGATGCGACCTTCCAAAAGGGCCTTTTGTGCCTTGACCGCCTCGGCGTCAGAGGCATCGTAGGCCTCCTGAAGCTGGACGTAGGCATCGGCGGGGAATTTGGAATCGATGGGCAGATAAACGAAGCCCTCCCCGTCACCGGGCAGGCGAACGGCAAACTCCACCCGATTGGCAGAGCCCGGCACGGTGGCCACGTTGACCTCGTACTGCTCGGGAGAAAGGATCTCCTCCAAAATGGCGCCAAGCTGGATCTCGCCCAGAATGCCGCGAGTCTTAACGTTAGAAAGGACGCGTTTAAGATCGCCAACACCGCTGGCGAGGGTCTGCATTTCACCCAGTCCCTGATAGACCTCCTGCAGGCGCTGGCTGACCTCCTTGAAGGAACGGCTGATGCGATCCTCCAGGGTCTTTTGCAGCTTTTCATCCACGCTTTGTCGGATCTCCGCAAGGCTCTTTTCGTTGCCCTGACGAAGCTCGGAGAGCTTTCCGTCCACGGTGGTGCGCAATGCCTGAGCCTGAGCCTCCTGCTGAGAGGTCAAAGCGGCGATGCGCTCGTCCAGGGCCTTGACCGTTTCGGTCAGGGCGCGGGTCAGCTCCTCCATGCGCTTATCCTGCAGAGAGGCAACCTCTGCTTGAGAGGCACGCAGAGAGCGGGAAAAGGCCTCCATGGAGCGGGCGGAATCCTGCCCGATCTCCCCTCTTGCGGCGGAAAGGGCGCGCTCCAAACGCTCCGTGGCGCGGTCCAGATCACTGCGCTCCACGGTGCTTCCCTTATCCCGTCGGAACAGGCACAGGGCGGAAAACACAAGGCTTGCCGCAGAACAGATCAGGGTGATGATAAGAAGAATGGTTTCCACCGGAATCTCCTTTCTCTGGATTTAGTCGATGGGCACCCCCGTCTCCTTGGCCTTATCCAAGGCAGCTCTGTTTTTCAGATGCTGCGTTTCGGTAGCGGCGAAGATGGTGGAGCCGTCAATATCGGAAATGAAGTAGTAATTCTTGTGGCTTTCAGGGTACATGGCTGCCTGGATGGCCTCCCAGCCGGGGTTACAGATGGCAGAGGGGGGCAGGCCCGCGTATTTATAGCTGTTATAGGGGCTATCGATCTCCAGATCGGCAAAAAGCAGCTCCTCCTTATGCTCCGGCAAAACGTAAAGCAGAGTGGCGTTGGACTGAAGCTTTTTCATGGATTTGGAATTCAAACGGTTATGAAACACGCCCGAAATGGGGTAGAAGTCGGTGCTGAATTTACCCTCCTTCTGCACGATGGAGGCCAGGGTAACGATCTCATCCAGATCCATGCCCATTTCCGCCAGTCGATCGTAATAGCCCTTTTCAAAATGAGCCTCGAAGGCGGCCAGCATCTTATCTACGATGGCGACCTCCTTGGAATCCGTATAGAACTCATAGGTGTCGGGGAAGAGATATCCCTCCAGACGGTAAATACGGTCGGCGGACAGGGGGATCTCGTTGAGCTTTTCCATGAAGGTATACTCATAGGGGTAATTGTTGATGGCATCCACGAAGCCCTCAGCCGTGCCGATTCCCTGCGAGGTAAACAGATGGATGATATCGTTGACGGTATAGCCCTCGGGGATGGTAATGGTCACGATGCTTCTGGTACGACGGTTCTTGATCATGCTGACGATCTGGTCGTAATTGAGGGTGCTCTTGATCTCGTAATCCCCTGCCTTGAAGGCCAGAGGCGGATCGGCGTCACGGTTTTTAAAGCCGATGTACATACGAAAAATGGTAGGGTATTCAATGAGTCCGTGGGATTCCAGGATCTCCGACACCTCGGAAAGGGTGGCATCCTCGGGGATGGTGACCGTAGCGGTGACCTCATCCTTGACCAGTGCAAACACGTCGTTGGCCCAGTTGATGCCGAAATAAGCCAGAACGGCAGAAACACCCACCACCACCGCGATATAGATGGCGGCGATAATAGCAGTGTTGCGCAAGGAGCGACGAACGAGCTTGCGCTCCTTTTCATCAGGGGCCTTTTTGGCCTTTTTCTCCTTCTTGGGGATGGGAGCCTTGGCAGGGGTGCTCTTTTCAGCGGCAGGCACAGGGGCACTGCCGATGCGCGTTTCGGCCGCGTGATTCTTCACGGTGCTTCCCGTAGGGCGAGGGGGACGCACGGCACGGGTGCGATCAGCGGGAGCCGGCGCTTTTTTCTTTCCGGGAGTAGGCGCACTCTTCCCCCCCTCTTCCTTCTGCTTTACGGGAGCGGGGGTCGGCTTTTCCGCCTCGGTCTCCTTCTTTTTTGAAGAGACGAGGATGTCGATGGTATTTTCTTTATTCTTAGGGGTCTCTTGCATTTTTTCGTCAGTCATTGGGTTTCCTTTCATCAAAACAGTCCCAGCGTCAACGCAACGAAGAGGGCGCAGGTCAAAAGAAACGTGGGTGACAGGTACATCTCCTTCACAGTCTCCAAAAACGAGATCTTCTTACTTTTTTCCTTTTCACCGTCCAGCTCACGGGCTCGCTCCAGCTCCTCACGGAGCAGCTCTTTTCGGCTTTGCAGCATTTCGTCATAAGCACGGTCGCGATAGATATTCTCCAGACGGGCAAACAGCAAAACAAAGAGAAACAGAAACAGCGCCACCAAAAGATACGGTAACAGCATGCTTTTTCCCGCCTGTCGCAAATACTCGATCACCGAGGGAGATACATACAGTCCCGAAAGGTTGATCAAAACGTGGATCACAAGTCCCGGAATCACCGAGCCCGCAGAAATGCAGATCACGCCCAGCACTGCACCCACGAACAGATAATAGACAAAATTGGCAAAGGACAGATGGATCAGAGCATATAGCAGAGACGTCATCACCACGGCCTGCAGGGGACCGTAGGGGCGGTATTCCTCCAGCAGAATGCCACGGAAAAGCAGCTCCTCCAGCACGGCGGGCAACACCGCTCCGGATAAAACGGAAAGCAGAGAGGCGGAGCCGTCGGAGAAAAACGACATGGCGGAGGGAGTATTCAAAAAGGCGTTTTCCTCAAAAAGAAAGAGGCCTGCGTAGCGAAGCAGCAGGATGCCCACAAACAAGATGGCACACAGCACCGCCAGAAACGGAAGCTTCTTCAGAGAGAAGGAGCGCAGCTGCAGACTGCTGACGGGATTGACAGAGCGCACTCTGCAATAAAAGGCCAAGGGTAAAAGGAACACCAGCAGACGTAGAATGGTCTCCACCAGAAAGAGCTCGCCCGTGAGCCCCTTGGCAAAGGGCACGGCCAAGGACGAAACGGCGATCAGGGTCAGGATCACACCTGCCAGGATCGGCGCGTACAGATGGGTCTTTTGTTTCAAGGCATTGTCCTCTCATAGCACATGGTACGGCCCAGCTCTCTTGCGGTCTCTTTGTCCTTCAGGAGAGAGAGCAGGCGCAGAGCAAAATCGAAAGCGGTGCCTGCTCCGCGTGAGGTGGTGATCTGCCCGTCGGTCACCACACCCTCCTTGGAGATGCGGGCGCAAAAGAGACCCTCCTCCATGCCGGGGAAGCAAACGGCCTCCTTATCGCGGAGAAGCCCCATCTCACCCAGAACAGTGGGAGCGGCACAGATGGCAGCCAGAAGTCCGCCACGGGCGTGATGCGCCAGAATGCGCTCCCGAAGAGGACGGCAATTTTTCAGATTTAAGGTGCCGGGCATGCCGCCGGGCAAAAGGATCATCTCCTCCCCGTCGGCAAGGGCGGACAGGGTGGTGTCGGCCAGAACGGGAATGCCGTGGGCTCCCGTTACGGTACGCTCCTCGGTAATACTGCAGGTGCGGACGGTAACGCCGCCCCGACGAAGCACGTCCACGGGGGTCAGGGCCTCGATCTCCTCAAAGCCGTCGGCCAGCATAACGGTAACGGTCATTTCTTTTCTCCTACTACGGCGGAGGCGATCTCTCTCACGCTCCGACCGATCTCTTCAATGGTTTTCATGGCGCCGTTCTCGACACAGTCCAGCACCTGCCACTGCCACTTTTTCGCACAGGTCGAGGCGGCAAGGGCGGCCTTTTGCAAGTGCTCGCGGTTTTCGTGGATGTCCTTATCCTCACCGCGCACGTCGATCAGCTCCAGACTTTTTTCCACGGGAACGCGGAGAAGCAGGGTCAGATCAGGCACGGGAAGGCCGAGCTTTTGGAACTCAAAATCGTAAAGCCAATCCAGAAATGCCTCATGCTCCTCCACGGGGAGCTTTGTCAGCTGATGGATGGCGTTGGCCGTGGTATAGCGGTTGGCAATAATCACGGCTCCCTCATCGTAGTCCTTCTTCCAATCCAGACGGAAGGAGGCAAAACGGTCCACGGCAAAAAAGGTAGAAGAGGCATAGGAATTGACCGACTCGGGATTGGAGCCAAAGGCACCGGAAAGATACATCTTTACGGGCTGGCAGGCGGGGCTTTCATAATCGGGGAATGAAACCAGGCGACAGCGCACACCCTCCTCGCAAAGGGTCTTATAAAGCAGAGTGGCCTGCGTATTTTTTCCGCTTCCGTCCAGTCCGTCGATCACGATCAACTTGCCCATTTTTCTCTTCCTTTCGCCATTTGGATATACTACTGCATACTAATTTAGAATAGATTATACCACAAAGCTGAAAAAAGAACAAGAAGAATTGAAAAAAATCGGCAGGTTTTCTTGAAAAAATCTTTGCTTTCTGTTAGACTTTCAGCATAGAATAAAACGAGGTGATGATATGAAGGTCATTTTAGTGAACGGAAGCCCCCACGAAAAGGGCTCTACCAATCGCGCGCTGGGTAAAATTGCCGCCACGCTGCAGGCAGAGGGCATTGAGGCCGAGATCCTTTGGCTCGGAAGCGACGCCGTTGCGGGCTGTCGCGGATGCAGTGCCTGCCGCAAGCTGGGAAAATGCGTTACGGAGGACGCGGTAAACCGCCTCGCACCCAAGCTTTTGGAAGCAGACGGACTGGTATTCGGCTCCCCCGTGCACTACGCCGCACCAGGCGGCACGATCACAAGCTTTATGGACCGCCTGTTTTACGCCTTCGGCGGTGCTATGGCGGGAAAGCCCGCCTGTGCGGTGGTAGCCTGCCGTCGGGGCGGTGCTTCTGCAGCTTTTGATCAGCTGAACAAGTACTTTACCATTTCATCCATGCCCATCGTTTCGGGACAGTATTGGAACTCTGTGCACGGAACGAGTGCACAGGAGGTAGAGCGGGACGAGGAGGGCCTGCAGGTCATGCGTTCTCTGGGACGGAACATGGCTTGGCTTCTCCGATGCATTGAAGCAGGAAAAAGAGCGGGCATTCTCTTTCCCGAGAAGGAAACCGCAAAGCGTACCAATTTTATCCGATAAAAATACGGCAGGTTAAATAACCTGCCGTATTTTTTGCATATCTTGACCGCACCGCGCAAATAATATAAAAAAGACGTACCGGAGGTGTGCCTTGGACGAAAACAAGCTGAAAAGGCTTTGGTGGTATTTGGGACTGTTTGCGGCGGGAGCAGTTCTTCTTTTTTTACTGCGCAGGCTCTTCTTTTTGATCTTCCCCCTCTTCCCCGCCCTTATTTTCAGTGCGGCCATCCGTAAAAGCTTTCGCAGACTCAACCCCATGAAGGGCAGTGCCAAGCGCATTCTCATCGTGCTGGTGCTGCTGATCTTTTTCGCCCTGCTATCCCTCGGGATCCTCCTTTGTGCAGACCGCCTTCTGCGAGGAGCGGATGCTTTGCGTCGCCTGATCTCGGAGCACACGGATGACGTAGCCGCCTTTTTCTCCGATCTGACACGGCGCGCGGAAACGTTGATGGGACAGCTTCTGGGAAGAAATATGGAAAACAGCGTGGCTTCCCGCTGGCCCGAGCTTTTGGAGAAAGCACTGAACGGCATTCTTACCGCGCTACCCCAGCTCGTTTACGGCATGCTGCAAAAGGTCCCCCGCTTTTTTATCTCCCTTTTCGTTTTCATTGTGAGCACCTATTATTTTTCTTGCGACTGGGAGAGCATACACAACGGGTTAGGGCGAGTGCTTCCGCCCCGGGGGCAGGAGATCCTTTCTCGGATCCGCAGGCGCTTCTTGCCTACACTGTGGCGCTGGATCAAAGCCTGGGGACTACTTTTTCTCCTCTCTCTGACTCAGCTTTTTCTCGGTCTTTTGCTTTTGAGGCAGTCGGGTGCCTTTTCCAAGGCACTGCTCATCGCGCTGGTAGATATCTTGCCTGTTTTGGGATGCGGAACGGTGTTGATCCCCTGGTGTGTCATCGCCTTCCTTTCCGGAAGCCCAGGCCTTGGCTGGGGGCTTTTGGCACTGTATCTGATCACCCTGATCACACGGCAATTTGCAGAGCCGAAGCTGGTGGGAAGCTCCATCGGCATTCATCCTCTTCTCTCCCTTTTTCTCATGTTTCTCGGCCTTTTCACCTTTGGCTTTACAGGCCTTCTCCTCTTCCCTTTGGGGGCGGCATGCCTTGCGGGAAGCCTGCGGGAATAACAAAAAACGCTCTTTGTGAAAAACACAAAGAGCGTTTCTTCTTTTTTTGCTTATGCGCGTTCAACCTTGCCGCTTCTCAAGCAGTGAGCGCAAACGAAAACGCGGGTATGAGTACCGTTCACAACGGCTCTAACCTTCTTTACGTTGGGCTTCCAAGCATGGTTGGTTCTTCTGTGGGAGTGGGATACTCTCTGACCGAAAGTGACGCCCTTTCCGCAAATTTCACACTTTGCCATTTTAATACCTCCAAATGTACAATGCCTGTACGTCTATGATTCTTGAGTTTATTCTGCGGTTGCAGTTTCCGCAGTAACGGTTTCACCGGTAGTCTTTTCCTCGGTTGCCTCCTCTTCGGTAGCAGTTTCTTCCTCAGTCACAGTCTCCTGAGCCTGGTTCTGGGTAGAACCGGTGGAGGAGCCGCTGCCGGAAGAAATGTCCTGATTGCTCTGAATGCCCTGCATGATATACACGGCCAGAACAAGGGCTGCGAAGATGATGGATACCACCGTGGTAGCCTTGGAAAGGACACGGTCAATGGTCTTACCCTTGGTTTTACCGAAAAAGGTCTCCGCTCCGCCGGCAATAGTACCGGACATACGGCTGTCTTTTCCGCTCTGCATCAAAACTGCGATTACCAAAAAGATGGCCAACAGGATCATTAAGATGCAAAAGATCGTAATAACTACACCCATTTTAATACTCCTTTACGGAATTAGTCGCTGATGTAGGGAAGGATAGCGATTTCGCGGGCGCGCTTGATTGCGGTGGTAAGCTCTCTCTGATGCTTGGCACAGGTGCCGGTAATTCTTCTGGGAAGGATCTTGGAACGCTCGGAAACGAACTTGCGAAGCTTTGCGGCGTCCTTGTAGTCGATCATTTCAACCTTTTCAGCGCAGAAAGCGCAAACTTTCTTCTTTCTCTTGGGTCTGAATGCCTTTTGTTCTTTATCCATTATAGTTTCCTCCGTATTCTAAAAATTAAAAGGGAAGGTCGTCGTCAGTGCTCATTTCCTCAAAGGCGACGTCCTTGGGGCCTGCTCCGTAGGGAGCGGGGGCTGCACCTGCCACGGGAGCAGAGCCGTCCGGCTTCTTATCCACGAACTGCGCCTCGTCGGCAACTACCTCGGTGATATATCTCTTCTGGCCGTTTTGGTCGGTCCAATCTCTGGTTTGAAGAGAGCCGGTGATCAGAATGCTTCTGCCCTTCTGAAAATACTTTGCGATAAATTCAGCTGTGTTGCGCCATGCAACCACGTTGATGAAGTCGGTCTGGGGAGCGCCGTCCGCAGCCTTAGAGGAGTATCTTCTTCCTACCGCAAGACGGAAGGAAGTTACGGATACGCCGTTCTGGGTCTGCTTCAGTTCGGGATCGACAACCAGGTTACCGATCAGAATGACTTTGTTGAACGATGCCATAGAACCGTCTCCTCCTTATGCATCCAGACGGATCGTCATGGAGCGCAGGATGCCTTCGGTGATGTTGAAGACTCTTTCCAGCTCGGCAGGAAATTCTCTCTCTGCAGTGTACTGGATCAATACGTAGTAACCGTCATTCACGTCCTGAATGGGGTAAGCAAGTCTTCTCTTGCCCCACTCGTCAACGTTCTCCACGGTGGCATTCTTCTCGATCATACCCTTGAATTTAGCGACGAGCTCCTGAACCTTCTCCTCGCCAAGCTCGGTATTCACGATGAAAACCGTTTCGTACTTGCCATTCAGCTTTGCCATAATGTTTACCTCCTTTTGGACATAAGACCTCCCCTTACGGGGAAGCAAGAAGCACGGCATGATAAAAATTTACCGTGACACATCAAGGAATTATACACAAAAATCCGCCCCTTGTCAAGAGGCGGATCAAAGTTCAAACTTTGTTTTCAATTAGCGGTAGAAGCGGTGGCCCTCGATCTCGCAAACGAGAGTCAGAGACGCATCAAACCAGTTGCCCTCCCCTACGATATAGGGGTTACAGAAATAGCGTGCGCCACGGGCGATATCGGGGCTTTCACCGGAAAGAACCAGATCCACGGCCTGCCGTGCGGCCTCGGAGGGAGTCCAGTCGCCGCGCTCGGGATAGAAGGGCATCACATCAAACTGAGCGGGTGCCATCAGCACCTCGGCAATGGTAAAGGGAAACTTTTCGCCCTGCACACGGTTGAGTATCACCTGCGTGATGAGCACGCGGTGACGGAGAGAGCCGCTGCGCGTCTCGTGATCCACACAGTAAAGGAGCATCTCGTACTCCTCGGGGGTGACGGAATAGGTGATCTCAAACAGACCTGCCGCCGGAAGGGCGGCTGTGCCTGCAAGGGGCTCATTATTCTTTTGTTCTGCATCTCTCGCCACAAGCACTGCATCGGTATCCAGCAGTGTGGCGGAATAGGAAGCCCTGGCCAGGCCGAAGGCATCGGCCGAATCGATATTCACGGAGAGAGCCTTTTCCCCGTACTCCGCCGCATGGACGGACAAAACGGGAAGATCGACCTCAGAAACAAAACCGGAGGTAAAGAGGATCGCCGTGATCAGGATCAGGCTCAGGGCAAGAACGGCAATAACGCCGTTTTTCTTGGCCAAGATCGATGTCATAATAACTCCTGAAGGGATTTTTGGGGATCTTTCAAAACCGCTTTGGATTATAGCAGAAAGCAATTCCTTGTCAATATTATTCCCAGTTTTTTAAAAATTATGAAATTTTTTGTTCATTTTTTGGGTTTTCGCGGTTTTTCCGCAAAAATCGAAGGGTCATTTTGACAAGTCTTCCTTTTTATATTATATGCAAGCCATAAAAAAAGCCGACGGAACTTTCCTTCCGTCGGCAAAAATGTTTACAATTTGTTCACTTTTTCATTTCTATCACGGTGACACCGCCGTCCCCTTCCCCGTACAGGCCAAGGCGGAAGGATCGAATGCGGGGATCTCCACGGAAAAAGCGCCACAGAGCGGCCTTTAAGGCGCCCGTTCCCTTGCCGTGAATGACGGTCACGGTGCTCAGCCCACTCATCATCACGTCGTCCAGATACTTATCCACAACGAACCATGCATCCTCACCGATCAGACCGCGCACGTCCACACTGCTTCCGATCATATTGCGGGGCGAGGTGGATACGCCGCCCTTCTTCTTTTTCTCTCCCGAGGTCTTCATGCCCGTGATGAGGCGCAAGGTCTTGAGATGCACCTTCATGGCGATATTGCCCACCAGAACGGTAGCCTCGTTTCCCTGGAGCTTCTGCAGCTCGCCCTCTTTTCCGATGTGACTGAGAAGCACTCGATCGCCAATCTTTAAGGGGCGAGGCAGGGTGTAGTTTTCTTCCTTTTCCTCCACCCGAACGGAACGAAGCGCGGCATCATCCTCGGCACTGCGCAAAGTAAGACGGAGCTTTCTGCGCTCCTCTTCCAGATTCTTCTGAGATTGATCCTTCAGCGCCTTTTTCTGCAGCTCCTCCAGCTTTTCAAAGGTGGAATCGGACAGGGCACGGGCGGATTTGATCAGGCGCAGAGCCTCTTTTTTTGCCCTTTCCAGTTCCTTTTCGGCTCCTGCCAAAAGGCTCTCACGGTCCTTCAGGGTCTCCTCTCGCATGGTCTTGGCCTCACTGAGCAGGCGCTCGGCCTCCTCGCGATCCTTTTCCATGGCAACGCGGCGTGCCTCCAGCTTTCCTACCACATCCTCAAAGCGACGGTCCTCCGCCGTAACAAGACGGCGGGCACGGGAGATGATCTCCTCCTCCAGGCCGAGACGCGCGGAAATAAGGAAGGCATTGGAGCGGCCGGGGGCACCCAGGATCAGGCGATAGGTGGGACGGAGAGTCTGGATGTCAAATTCACAGGAAGCATTCTCCACCCCCTCCGTTTCCAAAGCGTAGCTTTTCAGCTCCGCATAGTGGGTAGTGGCGGCCAGAAAGGCTCCGCGCTCCCGCGCGGTCTCCAGAATGGCCTCTGCCAGGGCGGCGCCCTCCACGGGGTCCGTTCCGCTGCCCAACTCATCGAAGAGCATGAGACAGCCCGGCTTTAAGGCATCCAGCATGGTAATGATATTGCCGATGTGGGCAGAAAAGGTAGAGAGAGACTGCTCGATGCTCTGCTCGTCACCGATGTCTGCCAGAACGTCGGGATAGACGGGGACACAGGCCTCCTCACAGGGGAGCTGCAGACCCGTTTGCGCCATCATGGCAAAAAGCCCGAGGGTCTTGAGTGTGACGGTCTTGCCGCCCGTATTGGGACCCGTGATCAGCAGAGTACGGTAGCTTCCGCCCAGCGCTACGGTAATAGGCACACAGGTGGCACGGGGCAACAGCGGATGGCGGGCAGATTTTAAGGAATACAGACTGTTCACAGAGATCTTCGGCTCAACGGCATCCATTTTCTCCGCAAGATCCGCACGGGCAAAGATCACGGAAAGCTCAACGATATTGTAGAAATCCAGACGAAGGGCATCGGCTTCGGCGCGGATGAGAGAAGAAAGATGTGCCAAAACACGCTCGATCTCATCCTTTTCCTCTCCCTCCAGGAGCTTGATCTTATTGTTCTGCTCCACCACGGAAAGAGGCTCGATAAAGACGGTAGCTCCGCTGGCGCTGGTATCGTGGATGAGACCGCGGATCTCGTTTTTATATTCACTCTTGACGGGGATCACGTAGCGGGAATTACGGAAGGTAATGATATTTTCCTGCAAAAAATTGCCGTAGGCACCGGAAATGTAATGCTGTAGAGTCTCGCGGATCTGAGCGGCACAGCGGGTCATCTGACGTCGAATGGAAAGCAGTGCGGGCGAAGCATCGTCCGCCATGGTCTCCTCGCTGACGATGCAGCGGGAGATCTCCTTTTCAATGCTTCCCAAGGGGATCAGACGGCGAAAGATCTCGCCCAGCACACCATCCTCCCCCGTGATAGATTCGCCGTAGCGGCGGGCCTGTCCCACGGAATGAAGCAGAGCCCCCACGCGCAAAAGCTCTTGAAAATTCAAAACGGCTCCCTTCCCTGCCCGCTCGATGGCGTCGGGCACGGCAGGGTGGGCAGACAGTGAGGGCGCGCCCTTCAGGGCAGACACTCTTTTGGCAGCGGCGGTCTCTCTTTGCAGGTGCTTTACCCGATCCCGATCGGCATCGGGACGGAGGGTCAGGATCTTTTCCCTGCCCGCTTCCACAGTGCAACGGGAGGCAAGCATCTGCAGGATCTTGTCATATTCCAACACGCTGACGGCTTTTTCAAACGGTTTCATTCTTTTCTTCCTTTGTTTTCGCAGGCGCCGCAGGCAGGGCGCTGACTTCTCGATAAAAATCCAAGGTCTTAAAGCCCCTCTCCAGCTGATCGGTCAAATACCGCTCCGCAAAGCGGGAAAAATCCCGCAGGAGACTGTCGGGGAGCTTCAAGGCATAGGCGTGGCTCTCGTCGCACTCCACGCTGTGACGGCAAAGCGCCAGCACCTCGCGGGAGACGCGCACCAGTCCCTCCTCCTTCAGATCCGCGCAATCACTGCACAGAAAATCGCCTTGTGCGGGACGAAAAAAGACGAAGGGAAACGCATCCGCCTCCTTTTCACAGCCTGCGCATTCGTAGAGGTTGGGGGTCTGTCCCAAGGCGGCCATCAGGCGCATCTCGAACACGGCCTTAATGAGATCGCAGGGCCTGTCCTCCTTGGCGATCAGGTACAGCGCATTCATCAAAAGACGCAAAACGGCACGGCCCGTTTCCGCATCCAGCGCCGTTTCCTCCGCCAGTGAGGCAAGATAGGAGGCCAAGGACAGACTGACGATATCCGCGCCCTGACGCACGGTGGCGTAAAGGGGCTGTGCCTTCCTAAGAAAGCAACGGTCCCCTCTTTTTTCCAAAATAAATTCCGAATAGACGAAAGAGGCACAGCCCGCGGCGTTTTTGCTGGTAATACTGCGAATGCCGCGCGCTTTAAAAAACATCTTGCCGTTTTCGGTCAAAACGGTGATGAGCTTATCGCTTTCACCGTATTTTGTGCTTCGAAGGACCAGTCCCTTGACGGTCAGGATCATGAATCCTCCCGATCAAAGCCGAAGGAATGGAGAAGATAATCGTTATCTCTCCAGTTTTCCTTGACCTTGACCCAAAGATTGATGTTGACGTGAACACCGAAGAAGGCCTCCAGATCCTCACGGGCAAAGGAGCCCACCTTTTTCAGCATGGCGCCGTCCTTTCCGATAACGATCTTTTTATGTCCCGCCTTTTCGCAGAAGATCTCCGCACGGATATCGATGCGCTTATCCGACTCCTTGAAGTCCTCAATGACCACGGCGATGCCGTGGGGGATCTCCTGATCCAAAAGCTTTAAGAGCTTTTCGCGGATGATCTCTCCTGCAATGGTACGCTCGGGCTGATCGGTGATCATATCCGAGGGGAAGAACCACTCCGCCTCCTCCAGGAAGGGCTCGGCCTCGTCGAAGATGATCTCCACGCCGTCGCCCGTTTTACCGGACAGAGGGATCACGGCCTCGAACTTAAATTCCTTGGAGAATACCTCGATGGTGCGGATGATGTCTGCGGGGGTAAAAATATCGGTCTTATTGATGAGGAGCACCACGGGAAGGTGCATTTTTCCGAATTTTTCCATCAGCTCCCGCTCAATGGGATGGATCTGAGCCAGCGGCTCCACCACCAGCAGCACCAACGCCACGTCGGTGGTGGCGGTGCCCACGGATTTCATCATCATATCGCCAAGCTTTGTCTTGGGCTTATGTACACCGGGGGTATCCAGAAAAACGTACTGGCGACTGCCGCGGGTCAAAATACCCGTAATGGAGGTGCGGGTGGTCTGAGGCTTGCGGGAGACTGCGGCGATCTTTTCCCCCAAAATGTGATTGAGCAGGGTGCTTTTCCCCACGTTGGGGCGACCGACCAGGGCAATAAAGCCCGTTTTTTGCGTAAGATCCTGTATTTCTTTCATCCTATTGTCCTTCTTTATTTATTCTTCCGTTTTCACGCTTCCCTCTCCCAAACGGGAAAGGAGAAGCTCCTGTAATGCGAACATTTCCTTCTTTTCCTCTTCCTCCATGTGATCCATTCCCAAAAGATGCAGGACCGAATGAAGGATCATAAGAGCGTATTCCTGACGGAACGAGGTGCCGTAGCCCTCCGCCTGAGCGGCAATGACCCTCGGGCAGACCAACACGTCTCCCAGCATCACTCTTCCGCCAATGAGATCCTCCGCCTCGGGGGTGCCGTTTTCCAGCAGGGGGAAGGACAGCACGTCCGTTTCCCGATCCACCCCGCGATGGGCTTTATTTTCCCGACGGATGACCTCGCCCGATACCAGCGTAACGGACACCTCTGCCCGATAGGAAAAGCCTCGCTCCTCCAGCACCAGATCCACGGCACGGCGGGTGAGTCCTTTATATCCGCGGAAGGGGCGAATCTCCTCCTGCGCATTCTCTACGATAACTTGATTTTTCATGTGTTCCCCTTTCCGTGCTTGTCGTAGGCCTCCACGATGCGGGAGACGATGCTGTTTCGCACCACGTCACGGCTGGTGAGTCGATGGATCCCGATCCCCTCAATGCCCCGCACGATCTCCATGGCCTGCGAAAGGCCCGACGGAGTACCGTGGGGCAGGTCGATCTGAGTAACGTCGCCGTTGACAACAGCCTTGGAGCCCTGACCGAGACGGGTGAGGAACATTTTCATCTGCTCGGGGGTGGTGTTTTGCGCTTCATCCAAAATGATGAAGGAATCGTCCAGCGTGCGACCGCGCATATAGGCCAGCGGTGCCACCTCAATGACTCCCTTTTCCATGAGACGCTGATAGGTCTCCGCCCCCAGCATTTCAAAGAGGGCGTCGTAAAGAGGTCTTAAATAAGGATCGATCTTGCTTTGCAGATCGCCCGGCAGAAAGCCCAATCGCTCGCCCGCCTCCACAGCGGGACGGGTAATGACGATGCGGGAAACCTCCTTTTTGCGCAGTGCCACGGTGGCCATGGCCACCGCAAGGAAGGTCTTTCCCGTGCCTGCGGGACCCACACCGAAGGTAATGGTCTCCCGCTTGATGCATTCCACGAATTTCTTCTGGCCCATAGTCTTTGGCTTGATGGGACGTCCCTTGGCAGTGATACACACCGTATCGCCCAAAAGCTTTGCCGCGTCCAGATCCTCTCCGTCCCGCGCCATGGACAACGCATAATCCAGATTCTGCTCGGTCACGGTCCCGCTGAGCGCTGAAAGGCCCGCCAGATACGAAAATACGGAAGCGGCCCTTTCCACGTTTTCCCGCTCTCCCGTGATGCGGATGACCCCATCCCGCAGAGAGCAAGTCACGGAGAATTCCTTTTCCACGCGGATGGCGTGGGCATCAAAGGGACCAAACACGTCGGCAGCAGTATCCAGATCCGCCATTTCAATGATCTTTTCCGTCATTTGCTTCCTTTCATTGTAAAAACCTTATTTTTCGTAAAAAGTAAAGGGCACCTCCACCGCAATATCCTCTACGGCCCGTAGGGTGACCTGCAACGTTACAGCATCCTCTCCGTAGGAAAAACTCATCTCCTCCGAAAGGATCTGGTAATCGGGAGACAAAGTACCCCTTTTATACTCATTATACTTATCATACGCAATTTTTTCGGCTCTGTCAACCGTAATTCGCCGTGTTTTTTCAATATGCTCCGCCCTCACGAGGGTCTTTACGGTAAAGGGAAGCTCCAAGCCGAAAAGCTCCGCATCCTCAAAGCTTACAAGCACCTCCTCCCCTGCTTCAAAGGAGCGGCTTTTTCCCGTCAAGGGAAGGGTGATCCCCAAAAAGGAAAGGGTCTTTTCCGTTTCTTCCCGACCGGTAAAGGAAAAGCTTTTTTCCTCCAAGGGAACGCTTACGGTAAAGAAGCGCTCCGTTTCTCCAAAGACCCTGCCGCGAGCGTGAACAGGCGAAAAAGAGCCGTTTTTCTGTTCTCTGATGCCGGAGATCAAAAGCTGACCCTCTCTTACCGCCTCGGCGCGAGTGACCACGCACGTGCCCTCCAGCACCTCATAGCGCACGATGGAGGCAGGATGCTTTGCCACAAGATTGACATATCCCTTGTGACTCTCCTCGGGCGGCAGACTTTCCCGATGGCGCACTTCCACCTTAGCACGGGTGCCGATGACGTTGACGGAAGCATAGGCAAATTCGGGAAATTCCACCGGCAGGCGCAGAGAAAGCTCCGCCGTGTCGATGCCTGAGATGGGAACGCCCGCCCTCAGACCGAGGGTGGCAAGCTTTTCCCGAACGGCCTGCTCCGATTCCACCGTATGTCCGGACACGTCCACGCTCCATACCACGAGCCCCGACAGATACAGGCACAGAAAGAAAAGAGCCAGGCCTGCAAAAAAGCCCACGCGGTAGCGAAAAAGATACAGAAGACCTGCCAATCCCCGCCGCCGGACCGAGAGGGACTCTCCTTCCTCAAGGCTTTCAAAAAAGGCACGCAGGTGACGGTAACGAAGTGAAGAGATAAAAAAGCTGACGCCATCCTTTTCCCGACACAGCCCCCACACGGGCAGGTTTCTCCTCAGAGCAAAATTCAAAATTCGCTCGGCCTTTTCTGAAACGAAATGCACCTGCCAAAAGCCAACGACGGCATGAAAGCTTCGGTTCATTCCTGCCACGCTCCGAAGGAAAGGTCGGACAGCGCGCCGCAGATCTCCACGACGTCACCGCCCAGCTCCATCAGTTCCAAGCCCTTCCCCGAGACCTCCAGACGGCAGGGGCCCTGCAGGATCATTTTTTCCGTACTGTAGGAGAGGATGTCCCTGACGCCTTCCATAATAACGCGGCGACCGTCGCACACGGTAATTCTCGTGGAGGAAAAGGTGGGAAGGCTGAATTTTCTTTTTTTGCGTTCTACCATATTGTTCCCTTTCGTTGCATATAAAAAACAGATAGTAAAATATACACAGAGGAGAAAAAAATATGACAGGACGAAGCTTTCGCGGGCTTTATTTTCTGATCCCGCTCGCTCTTTTGGTTGCGGCGTTGGCCGTTCCCGGAACAGCCACCGAAGGAGTGGAGGAGGGGCTGGCCATTGCCCTTTCGGCAGTGAAGGCACTGACCGTTCCCATGGTACTGGGAGGCACAGTACTTCGCCTTTTCCCCGCGTTAGGCGATCTGACTGTCTGCCTTCCCTATTGCTTGGGACTGCTGTGCGGCTTTCCTGCGGGGGCACAACAGGTGGCGGAGCTATATAGTGCAGGCAGGATCGAAAAAAAGCAGGCAGAGCGGCTATTGTTTTTCTCAAACAACTGCTCTCTGCCCTTTCTTTTTGCCTTACTCGGGAGAAGGGGGCTGCTTCTCTTTTTCCTGCAGTTGATACTGACCCTCCCTTTTCTGATCTGCACTGTACTTAAAAGGAAGGATCTTCCGCGCCGCGAAACCTCTCCCCTTTCTCTTTCTGCCGCACTGACGGGAAGTCTTCGAAAAGCAGGTGAGACACTGGTTTACGTATGCACGTGTATCGTCTTTTTTACCTTTTGGCGATGCTGGCTCTGCACGGTACTGCGCCCCACCGGAGCCTGGGAGAGCGGATTGCGTCTATTCTTGGAGCTGACGGGCGGTGTGACAGCGCAAACGGGGATCACTCTCCCCTTACTGGCGGCGGGGGTCGGCTTCGGGGGAATGAGCGTTCATTTGCAAACGGCGGGACTTCTTTCCGACGCAAGGCTCTCTTGCAAAAGCCACCTTTTGGGCAAATGCTTTTTGGGGCTTGCCATGGGAGCGGCAGGCTATTTTTTGCAAAGGGGCTTGTAAAAAAAAGAAGAATCGTGTAGAATAAGAAAAAAGAAGGGAGGACGCCATGAAAAAAAAGGATTTTGAACGCTCCTGCGCACTGTGCGAGCATGGCTGTGAGGTTTACGGCGGTGACTGGTGCATTTGCAAAAAAAAGGGTGTTGTCTCCCCTACGGATTACTGTGGCAAATTCTGCTTTGACCCCTTAAAGATCAAAGTCAGCGTCAGAAAGATCCCGAAATTCAATCCCCTGCCTGAAATAAAGTAAAAGGCCCGAAATTTCGGGCCTTTTTAAATAATAAACACCGCGCTTCCGAGGAACCGCGGCGTTTTTTATTTTATCATTTAGATGCGGGCTACGCCGGTCTTGCGAGCGGCTTCTGCCACAGCGGCGGCAACAGCCTTTGCCACTTCCTTATTGAGAGCGGAGGGAACAATGTACTCTGCATTGAGCTCCTCGGGCTTGATGTAATCAGCAATGGCGCGAGCGGCGGCCAGCTCCATCTCGGTATTGATGTCAGCAGCACGAACATCCAGAGCTCCGCGGAATACACCGGGGAATACCAGTACGTTGTTGATCTGGTTGGGGAAGTCGCTTCTGCCGGTACCCACAACGGCGGCACCTGCCTTCTTGGCAAGGTCGGGCATGATCTCGGGAGTGGGGTTCGCCATGGGCAGGAGGATGGGGTCCTTTGCCATGGAGGCAACCATTTCCTCATTGACAAGGCCGGGGCCGGAAACACCGATGAACAGATCTGCGCCCTTCATAGCGTCAGCCAGCTTGCCGGTGAGCTTCTCGCGATTGGTAACCTTAGCCATCTCAAGCTTAGCCTCGCGAAGGTCCTCGCGACCCTCGTAAACGATGCCCTTGCTGTCACAGATGATCAGATTCTTCAGGCCGGAAAGCATCAGCAGCTTAGCAATGGCGATGCCTGCGGCGCCTGCACCGTTGATGACGGCGTGGATCTCGTCGATCTTCTTACCGACTACCTTCAGAGCATTGAATACAGCGGCGAGAACAACGATAGCGGTGCCGTGCTGGTCATCGTGGAAAATCGGAATATCACAGAGCTCCTTGAGCTTCTTCTCGATCTCGAAGCATCTGGGAGCACCGATATCCTCCAGGTTGATACCGCCGAAGGAGCCGGAGAAGAGGCTGACGGCCTTCACAATCTCGTCAACGTCCTTGGAGCGGATGCAGAGGGGGATGGCGTCCACGTCACCAAAGGCTTTAAAGAGAGCACATTTGCCTTCCATAACGGGCATACCTGCCTCGGGGCCGATGTCACCAAGACCGAGAACGGCGGTACCGTCGGTAATAACGGCAACGATGTTGCCTCTGCGGGTCAGCTCAAAGCTCTTGGAATAATCCTTCTGGATCTCCAAACAGGGCTGAGCAACACCGGGAGTATAAGCCAGGGAAAGGTCGTCACGAGTGTTCAGCTCCATTCTGGTGACCACTTCGATCTTACCGTTCCATTCGTAATGCTTTTTCAGTGATTCCTTTGCGTAATCCATAGTTTCTCCTACTCTGCCATATTCCATGCTTATAGAAGTATGGCATTATATATATTTTTATATAGACATTCTAACACGGATAAAGGAAACATTCAACTATTAAATGAAATTTTTTTGCATAACTGCCGAAAAAAATTTAAGAATACGCCGAATATTTCAAAAAAACGGCCCGAAGGCCGTTTTTTCAGTCCTCCTGCTCGCGATGCAGGCGCTGCCAGGAAAGGAAGGTTCGAATATCGTTAAACAAAAAGGAAGCAAAGCAAACGATCACGGGAAGGACCGAAGGATCGCGAAGGTATTCCCCGCCCCACAGAAGGATCAGTACCACGTCGTTGACCGCATAGGCCAAGGCAAAAAAGGAGCTCCGCTGGAAGGATAGGGCCGCTGCAAGAAAGCTGGTGGCGATGGAAAAGGTAGAGACCGCCAGCTGTGCCGTGCCAAGCACACGCAGAATAAAATAGAACAACACCGTTACGGGAACGCACACCATCACCGTCAGCATGACACGCCCGAGGCTGAGCCTTGACACCTTCACCCTGCCCGAATCCCGATAAGGGTTGCGAAGCCATGAGATAATACTGAAGATCGCGGCGGGGGCGGACATACCGAGGTAGGTGACGCTTTCTCCGTAATAGGCAAAAAACAACGAATAAATGCCGTAAAAAAGGCAAAAGGCAAGGGACAGAAATTGCCCCATCACCACGCCCTTGGCAATATAGATCAGGGCGGTGACTCCCACCACGGAGCCGATGACGCTGACGAAATCCCCGGCGGGATAAAGAAAATAAGACATCACGATGGCGCCGGAGGACAGGGACCAGAAAATCAGATCCTGCGGAGTCAGGCGAGGA
The DNA here is from genome assembly GCA_017414535.1 of Clostridia bacterium. Classification (GTDB taxonomy): domain Bacteria; phylum Bacillota; class Clostridia; order Oscillospirales; family SIG627; genus RGIG5579. The sequence continues at coordinate 146,052 of JAFQMA010000044.1, forward strand.
AAAAGACGGTGCAGCTTCACCTCTTCACCTCAAGATAGCTTGCCACCGCAAAGACCTCGCGCCCTTGATACAAAAGCTTATCCCAGCCACGGTCTCCGATACCGATGCGCTCCACGTATTCTCCGTTTTTGAGCAGGACCACCACCTCACTGTCGGTGGTGGGAGCGGCACGAAGATTGACCTCCACCTTGGCGGTAACAAGCTCGGAGGTCTTTTCAAAGCTGTGTCCTGCGGCAGGATCGTGCGGTTCCTCCTGCAGCTGCTCCGTCAGATAAGAGGTGACCGCATAGACGGGCTGACCGTTCAAAAGAAGGCGGCTCCAGCCCATATCGCTTTCTCCCGTGCAGGTAAGAAAGGTGCCGCGGGAAAGCTTGCCCACCACTTCTCCATCCATGGAGGGAAGGGCGCGGAGATTGACTTCGATCTTCGCGGTGACGGATTTGGAGACTGTGGCAAAGACCTGCTTGAAGCCATCGGGCGCTGAAGGGTCCTTCGGGCGGGCCGTGGGATCCTTGGGCTCTTTTTTCTCCCAAAGAACGTAGCTGACGTTGCGATCCACGTTACCCGAAATGCCCTTCACCTTGCCCTTATCACTGTACTGCCACATGGAAAGGGGCAGATCGGTGGAGGGAAAGGAGACGTCGGGATATACGGGGGCGGTATAGGCGGCGCCCCACAGATGAAATTCTGCGACAATGCGGTCGGCCTGCCACATATTCTCATCCTCCAGCTCGGAAATGGGAGCGTAGAGCATAGCGTCATAGCCTGCGCGTGAGACCTCTCGCAGAAAGCTCAGGGCTGTATCGGTACGAACGGCTGCGGAAATGGTAAGGTCCTTTCCGGGGCTTTCCCAGTCCAACACCACGGGAAGAGAAATAGCGTAGCCTCCGATGCGCTCCAGCACCCACTGTGCCTCTGCGCGGGCGGCGGCGGGGCTTTCCGCCTCGGAATAGAAGTAGACACCCACGGGAACACCGTATTTTTCGGCCTCCTGCAGATTGTAATAGGCGTTGGGATCCTCTCCGCAGCCGTCGTCATCGGCAAAGCCGAGACGGATCATGGCAAATTCCACCCCGTCCGCCTGCACCTTCGCCCAATCGATGCGTCCCTGCCATTTGGAAACGTCAATACCATGGGCCAACACGGTTTTGGAGGGCTCCTTCTTTCCCGTTTCGGGAGGCTCTGCGGTCTCCGCGGTTTGGGGAACGGTGGGCAAGGGCTCCTCTCCTTGAGCAGTAACGGATTGCGTGTCCTCCGTGGGACTCTGCCCTACCTCCTCGGTGGCGGGAGGCAGAAGAAGGAGAATGACGGTCAGGATCAGTGCCGCCGCAAGGCACGGGATAAAAACCGCGATGCAGATGCGCCACGGTCTCTGACTCCATAAGCTTTGAATGAACTGTTTCATATCGGTTTGCTCCTTATTATCAGCGAAGCACGTATTTTTCAAGCAAGCGGCAGGGGTGATAGGATTCCTTGGAATAACGAAGGCCCGTATCGCCCATGTCCTCCTCGCGGTTGACGAAGGGCACACCCTCCCCGAAGCGACGCAAAAATTCGGACACCATCATGGGATAGGCGCCTCGCACGTTACGTGAGGCCTTTTCAATGTGAACAAACAGCGTATCGCCCACGATCTCACCCACGGACATGGCCACTACCTGCCCCTCGGCACGGATGAGACCGCCGAAAAAGCCGTATTCCTCAAAGTGCTCCAGCACCTCGCGAACGATGCTCTGTTCCGTTTCAAAATAGGTAGAATCCTTTTGCACCTGCTCACCGTAGGAAAAGAAGAAGGCGCGGGCATCGGGGAGATTTTTTTCGCAAAGCTCTTCAAAGCACCAATCGGCATGCTGCTTTAAAAAGGAATTGCGGTGATTGCGCTGGCCGGAAAGCTTCTTACCGCGGAAGGTGGCAAGAGACTCAGTGTGATACAAATAATCAAACCATTCACGAGTAGGGGTAGCGGTCAGATGGGGATAAAAGGAAAGGATGCGCTCCTTTTCCTCCTCACCAACACCGCAAAAAACGCGCACAGCTCCGCTCTCGGCAATATGCTCCTCCAAAAGGGCAAGGCCGCGATCGCCCTCTCCCATAGGAGGCATGAAGGCAAATTCTCCGGGGATATGCTCGCTTTGCAGGAACAGATACCCCTCCCGCAGAGCATAGCGGGTGTGAAAATGACCTCGCCACATCATGGCACCGCCCAGAGTCTGGTCGCATAAACGAGATCTTCCACGGATAAAATAGGATTGTAAAAGCGGAATCTCCGCCAAGGTTACAGGCTTGAAATCCAACTGCATATTATCTTTGATTCCTTTATAAAATACAAGGGCTATTGTACCACAGAGAGGCAGCTTTGACAAGCCCTGATATTTTGGCACAAAACGACAAAAGACGCGCATTCATATTGACAAAAATGGTATTCCTTGGTAAAATATTCACACCGCAAGGAAAGGAGGAGCTCCCCATGAAAAAGATTTACAGCATTCGCAAGATCGACAATTTGGGTAGGATCGTGATCCCGATGGACTTTCGCAAGGCCTTGGAAATTCAAGAATGGGACGAGCTTGCCATTTCTCTGCGCGAAAACGAGGTCGTGATCCGCAAGGCGCAAAACGCCTGTACCTTCTGCGGAAGCGAAGAGGGCCTTACCGAATACGAGGGCCGCTTTCTCTGCAAGGCCTGTCTGGAAAAGCTGAAAAGCTTTTAGACCCCAGGTGTAGCACATAGCAAGCCAAGAATTTTGGGCACCGCGAGCCGGGCGACCAAAGCAGATTCACCTTTCCCCTTTTCTCCATCGCAACCTTAAAATTTAATACCATATCGGGATGTAGCGCAGTTGGTAGCGCGCCTGCTTTGGGAGCGTGCATAACTCTCACCGCTTCGAAAAATCAAAAGTGCAAAAAAGCCTTTATTTATGCGGGTTTTCGGGTATTTGTAAAAAATAAAAAATCGGTCAAAAATCGTTTTGACCACAGTTTATCCCACTTCCACGTAAAAACTCAAAAAATTGAATAGATATCCGGGTGTGGCGCAGCTGGGAGCGCGGGTGGTTTGGGACCATCAGGCCGCAGGTTCGATCCCTGTCACTCGGACCAAAAAACCTCTGGAATCGCTTGATTCCAGAGGTTTTTTATATGTATCTTTTTATGATCTTATAGGCATCAATTAATCTTTGCTGACGAAAATCTGGTGTTCCCCCAAACCCATTGTAGAATGACGGATTTGTAAATATTGTATTAGGTTCAGTTTTTCTATCAAGCGAAAAAATTTGATGTATTTCATTTTCTTCGCCAACATAAACTGATTCAATATTATTCGGAAATTGCTTTTTTCCTACAAACTGATCTCCAGTAATATCAATAACTACTCCTTTATTTTTTGTTACAAGCCAAACATGACGTCTTTGATAATCATATTTGCTTTGAGCATTAATTTGGTATGTATCTATACCATTTTCAAACAAATATTCACCTAACAAATCACATGTGATGTCACAACATTCATTGGGAAATGTAAAAAGGCACGAACGGACAGTAAATTCTCTATTTGATTTTGCAGAATCAATTGCTCGTCGGAATTTTTTAGATAACTCATATAATTTATCCATATAGACCACCATATTAAAGAATAGTTGAACACGCCCTGCAAACCAATTCTAAACCACTCAACTTCTTATCCGAATTTACTTCATAATCATCTACCGCACATAATATCAAACTGAGTTTTGTTGTGATTTTGTTTTTGTCATCGGTCGTATTGTATCTCTGAAACAAATTGTTTAAAGTGCCTTTAACAATATTATATATCTGCCTTTCTCTTTCGCCTAACTCTACATATGCACCACCACTAAACAAATCACTTATCAACCAAAACATTGCTGTATTATCTTGATACTTAAAGTAATGCAAGCCCAAATAGTAATGAATAATCTCATGTCTAATTGTTTCTTTTAGTTCTTCGTCGCTTCGGTCATCCCTCAGATAAACTACCGGATAGAGAGAATTCAATTTTGTTCTTTCATTTTGGTGAGTATGGGTAAATCCATATATTGATTCCTTTTCTGCTCGTTTTGTAAGTTCTTCAAAAACGATTGGTAAATAATTATGCTTAGGAATTCTCATTGAGAAAACCTCGTTAATTTCAGTCCAAAAACCCTTTGCATATTCTCTATAAAAATCTACATTGTGACTCATTGCTAAAACCTATTCCTAATCTTTTCTTTGTTTACTGCGGATCAATATTTGAACATTCCGTTTCTTCCCCTACGGGTTCTTCTGGTTCGATAGCAACATTTGCCTTATATACATATCCTTTTATTTCCTCTCCGGTTTCGGGATCTGTATATAAAATCTCATAATAGTACGGAACTTCGTTTACAATAGTTATATTTTGATCGACATCAATATTAATTACAACATTGGAAGTGGCTGTTGCTTCTTCATACATGTTTGATTTCTTAGTCAACACCCCACTCACCCAATCGCCTATCACACCTGATGCTATGTTAATTATAATTGCCAACAATATTTGTATAAGTATGAATGCAAGAACTGGATGACGATTCTGCCATTCTAGGAACTTTGATTTTACTACTTCTTCGGAATCGCCTGAAACCATAATTTCATGAATACTCTCGTCGAGTTCTTCACGAATATCCTCGGTTAGCAAATCGCTGGTTTCGTCTTGATTGAAATCATCACCATATGTGGATAGTGTTTCAGACATCCAATTCCAATCTATAGTGGGCATTTTCCATGCGTCATCTATTATAGGCAAGATCTTTTCCATCGTAGGAATTAAGTCTATCGTTTTAGGAATTTGGATGCCGGCAAGCACTGATTGCATGGATGACGCACTTGCTAATAAACTCGCAGCCGTATCCATTGGAACGATACTTTTCAAAACAGATTGATAGGATTCAACTGCTGCAACAGCACCTGCCATATTTTGCATATATGAAAAATCACGGCTGATCCTATTCCATGTTTCAAATGCGGATGTCATATTTCGAATAATTCTTTGCGTTTCCCAAATAGAGTCGGGCAGTTCAAATCCCCATGAATTTTTACTCAAACCATAACCTCCTAGTTTATTGCAGTCCTCTCAGTTTTCTGTAGAATGTAGATCTGGAATTGATCTTTACTCTCTTCATTGCCTCTTCGACAGTGATTAGGCCTTCATCAAGTTCCCTGGCAACTTGGCGCAGTGCGTTTTCATCTACTTCTATCGGCTTTCTGCCGGTGTACTTACCCTTCTTCTTGGCTTGCTCAATACCTTCTTGTCGGTTGGTTGCTCGCTCCCGACGAGATATAATTCTTTGCGTTATCATATACGGAACCATTGCGGCACGTGTCATAGCATCAACTAATACTTGACCACTTTGAGTAACCACATCTACTCCGCCTGCAACAATGCTAAACATTCCATCTGCGAGACCTGCCGTTGTATCGGCGATAGTTTCTAAGGATTCTACAATAACCTTATCTCCGTATTGAAGACCGGATATTACGCCCGACGCAAATTGCTTAACCGTTTTCTCCATACGTCTACGTTCTACAATCAAGTTGTCGTTAGCTGCTCTCATATTCGTACGAAGAAGCCATTCAAATCGATCGTAGTAATCAAGTCCAACACTTTCAAGCAGCTCCCAAAGGTCTTCGCGGCTTTCGGAAGGAGTTCTTTCAGAAATAAATGTCGGAATATAATTCACTCTGTAGTAGTCCTTGAGTCTAAGATCCATATCAATACCGGGAATCCCTTGGAATACACTTGCAGGGAGTCCATCGACAATCTCCCAATAAGGACTGATTACATACTGGAAGTTTTCTTCATCAAACTCCTGATAATCAATCTGTGCAACGCTCACCTTGTCGCCGTTCTTCATTACCGCCTTGATAATGCCGGAATTAATATACGAAGGGGTTCCTGCAAGCGGCGTTGTTATTCTGTTTATCGGTTGAAAATCATGTCTTATCGCTTGCATATCCTAACCTCCTTATTTAAGTTTTAGCTTGTTATAAGATTCAAGCAATATTTTTTCAAATCTTTGTTTCAAAATAGTTTTATAAAATTCTCTGCGCGTATCGCTGATGCCTTCAATCGAATCAATCAGTTTATTGATTTTATTTAAGTCAACTCTTTCAGTGATTCTTACAAGTGCATTATTGCACTCATCAAACGCAAGACTTGATATAATTTCATAGTAAGAACTTTTCTTGCCCTGATACTTTACCTGTGATGTTGGAAATTTATATATTCTTTGATCGATTTCGGTTTGGTCATTTAACACCGCTTTAATTTTTTCGTCGGTATTCAACTGAGGGAAAAGGCTGGAACCGTTATCGAATATGGGAGAAAGACGGTATTTATTATCCTTCTTTATAAAGCCCCAATTGCTTCCGTGACGGTCAAAATTGGCGATCAACGCATCAACAATAAACATATCCCAAAACAGTTGTATCGTTTGTTCAACATCAGTCAGTTTCACGTTGTCGTTAAGCATCTCAATAATATCTTCATAGGAATATTGATATTTTTCTTTATCTTGTTCAAGCGAGCTATCGCCAACACCATTGAAAGGAACGAACACCTCATCCTCACCGAGGAAGTCTTTTATTATAACAACATTTTCACCGTTATATAACCCAAGCTGTGTTTCTTGCGTTTCAATTCCAAGCATAGAGAATATGTGGCTGCCA